>NZ_CP014579.1:3131747-3497621 GCF_001634365.1 Paraburkholderia phytofirmans OLGA172 | reverse complement strand
ATGATCACCATCTACCACAACCCCCGTTGTTCAAAATCGCGAGCCACGTGCGACCTGATTGCTAGCACCTACAACAGCGCAAACGAACCAACGGAAATTGTCGAATACCTGAAACAGCCGCCCACGGTCGCGCAGTTAAAGCAACTCAACACACAACTAGGCTGCACAGTCCGAGAGATGATCCGCGACACCGAAGCCGAATACAAAGCACTCGAGCTTGCCAACGTCACGCTGAGCGACGCTCAGTTATACGAAGCATTGGCAAAGCACCCCGTCCTCCTGCAACGACCGATCGTCGTGCGAAACGGGCGAGCCGTGATTGGCCGCCCGCCGGAAAATGTCGAAGCGCTATTCGCCTAGGCGTCGAAACATCACGGCCTACGTGACTTAGGCCTTGGCGGGTAATGCAGCGTCCTTCGTCACAATCTTTGTCGGGATGATGTGCAATTCGCTGAATGTGTCGGCAATACGTTGTTGTTCTGCAAGTATGTTCGCGTCGACGGGTTTGTAGATGTGCGCGTAGTGCCGCAAACCCGCTTCGATCACGCCTGCGTCGAGCCCCTGAATCGGCGCGAGTTGTGCGGCTGCTTCGCCGTAGTGGCCGCGTATCCATGCCCCCTCTTTACCCACCTCGTCCATCGTGATCGCGAGTACGTCACCGTTTCGCTGCGCAAACGGCCGCGCGCTCAGGAAGAACTGATGGTGACTCACGATACCTCCGGCGTCGGCAAGCAAGCGGGCGTTCGACTGGCGTTTTGCCGACTCGAGGAACGGGTCCCAGATCGCCCATGCATCGATCGCACCGCGTTCGAAGGCCGCACGTGCATCGGCGGGCGCCAGAAAAACGGGGTGGATATCGCTGTACTTCACGCCGTTCTTCTGCAATGCGGCGACCACAAACCAGTGAACGTCCGAGCCTTTATTGAACGCGATCTTTTTGCCCTTCAGGTCGGCCAGTGTTTTGATCGGCGCGTCCTGATGCACGAGGATGCCTTCGGCATGCGGCGTCGGGATCTCGTAAGCGGTGTAGACAAAGTTCGCGCCGGCCGCCTGCGCGAACACCGGCGGCGCTTCGCCGACATAGCCGAAGTCGATCGCGCCGACATTCAGTCCTTCGAGCAACTGCGGTCCGGCGGGGAACTCGGTCCACTTAACCGTGAGGCCAAGCGGAGCAAGCCGCTTTTCGAGCGTGCCGTGCGCCTTCAGTAATACGAGCGTATTGGCCGCCTTCTGATAACCGATGCGAAATTCCTTCACCTGCGCGTCCGCGGCGAAGACTGACGTGGAGACAACGGGCAACGCCGCGGCGGCCAGCGAGGCGCCCACGCCGGCGATAAACGCACGGCGGTTGAGCAACGGATGACGGGACATAAAAGTGCTCGTTAAAAAGACGGACGCAAAACGGACCGATTGGCTTCGACGATAATTCGTCTGCAGGCTTGGACGAACCGATAAATTCGCATAAGCAAATCACGGCAGAAGGCACAGGCACACCGAAGAAGCCTGGCTGCGTCTAGTCGCCGTGCGCCGCTACAATCCGTCATCCGCGCGCAGTCGCGGCTGCGTCAATCGGAAAAGGGACATCGTGCATCTGACGACAACACTCACGCCGTGGTCATCCCACGATACTCAACTGATCTTGTCGTGCGTGCTCGGACTCGCACTGATCATCGTCTTTATCAGCGTGCTGAAGCTCGCGCCGTTTCTGTCGATTCTGGTCGGCACGTTCGCGGCGGGTTTTTCGGCCGGTCTGCCGCTGGAAGCGGTGGCCAGCGCATTCAGCAAAGGCGCCGGTGCATTGCTCGGCGACGTCGGCATCATCATCGCGCTAGGGGCGATGCTCGGTGCGCTGATGGCGGAATCAGGCGCCGCCGACCGGCTCGTCTCGACCATCCTCAAACATTCCACGCCGCGCACGCTGCCTTGGATGATGGCACTGGTGGCGATCATCGTCGGCTTGCCGCTTTTTTTTGAAGTCGGTCTGGTGATGATGGTGCCGATCATCTTCGTGATGGCGCGCCGCTCGCAGCAGCCGATTCTGCGTATTGCGATTCCCGCGCTCGCCGGCATGACCACGCTGCACGCATTGTTGCCGCCGCATCCGGGCCCGCTGATTGCGGTGAGTGCGTTGCATGCGGATCTCGGCCTGACGCTCGGTCTCGGCATGATCGTTGCGATTCCCGCGGTCATTCTCGCGGGTCCGGTCTACGGCATCTGGTTGTCGAAACGGATGCACGTGGTTGAGCCGGAAGAAATGGGCAAGCTTTTCACTGCGCCGCAAAACGCCGGCGAGCCGCCGAATTTCGCGATCTCGCTCATCACGATCCTGTTGCCGGTCGTGCTGATGCTGGGCCGCACGGTCGCGAAACTTCTGCTTCAACCTGAGACTTTCCTGTTCAACGCACTCAATTTTCTGGGTGAGCCATTGGTCGCCCTCGGCCTCACCGTACTGTTCGCGGTGGTGGCGCTGGGCTGGTCGCGCGGCATGGCGCGCGACCGGGTCGGCGGTATTCTGCGCAAGAGCTTGCCGCCGATCGCTGCCCTGCTGCTGACCATCGGCGCAGGCGGTGGCCTCAAGCAGGCGCTTGTGGTGGCCGGCATCAGCACGACGATCGGCAAGATCGCCGTCGGCGCGCACATGCCGCTGATTTTGCTGGCGTGGCTGATCGCCGTCGCGCTGCGGCAGGCCACCGGTTCCGCGACCGTTGCGACCACCACGACCGCCGGCATCGTTGCGCCGGTCGTCGCGGGCCTCAGCACGACCCACAATTCGCTGATGGCGCTCGCGATCGGCGCCGGTTCCGTGTTCTTCTGCCACGTGAACGATGCGGGCTTCTGGATGGTGCGCGAATACTTCGGGCTGCAATTGAAGCAGACGGTTATGGTCTGGTCGGTGCTGCAGACGATCGTATCCGTCGTCGGTCTCATATTGACGTTCGCGTTGTGGACCGTGTTGACCTGAGCCTGGCAGGGGGATCGCAAGCGGCGCCCCTTCAGTCGTCGTTGCCGCCCGCCCCCGGCGTCGCAATCCCGCTCACCGTATGCGCAGCCACGCGCAGCAGGCGAATCTGCTTGCGGTAATTGCGGCAGCCGCTGCAAGTCGGCAGATGCAGCCGGATCGCGACCCATTCGCCGGTCGTCAAAGGGCGGTCGAGCGCGTCTGACAACAGGCGCGTGATGTTCTTACACTTCCCCATTCGCATCCTCTCTGGATAGGCCCTTTTCGCTCAGGCAAGTGCGCAAGCGCAGCCGCGCGCGGTAGATCAGCACGCTGCAGTGATTGGCGGTCATCTGCAGTTCGGCGCAGATCGCTTCGGTTTCGAGATCGAGGAATTCGCGCATCATGAACACGCGCCCGATGTGCTCGGGCAGGTGTTCCAGACACATCTCGAACAAGGTCCAGAATTGCTGCTGCCGCAGCGCGGTTTCCGGCGTCGGCCACGGCTGCGGCTTGGACTCGCGCGACCAGTGGCCGTTGTCCTTGAAGAGTTCGCGATCGAGGAGCGCTTCGCCGTCGATTTCGGATTCGAGCGCCGACAGGTTCACGGTGCGCTGCCGGGCGCGCAAGGTGTCGACAAGCTTGTGCCGCAGGATGCCGAACACCCACGTCTTGTGTTCCGATTGCGCGGCAAACCGGTCGGCTTGCGTCCAGGCGGCGGCCAGCGCTTCCTGGACGGCGTCTTCGGCGGCAGCGGCATCGCGTAGTTGCAAACGGGCGAAGCGCAACAGGTCGCGCCGCAGTTGCGTGAGATAGACGGGATCGTCGAGCGCCGGCCCGCTTACTTGCGCCATGGCATGCTCCGTCGCCGCGCTCGCGGTTGCCGCACGTTGTCTCGTGAATCGTTGTGGTTCATAGGCGGGTGGGTCTCCTCGCGCAGTTCCCGAACGTGTGCGCCATTCTCCCGCACGTTCCTGCGCAAGCGAATCGGTATTGAACATGTGCCCGCCAGCAAGCGATGACCTGATCCCCTTAGTCGTGCTGCGACGGGCTTTATGACAGCGAAAAACATTATTGCGCAAAATGAAATCAACGCTGCGATGGTGAACCGTGACCTTGAGCGCATAGGCGAAACGTGCAGTCAGCTACGTCTCGAACCGGCCCTAAATACACACCTGGATTATTTCACTATTTGAAAAAATGTCTTCTTGCCTTCGGTATTTTTATGCGGACATTGAATCGTTATTCTTCAGTCCATCGATCGCATCAGATCGCAAACCAGATGCTGAAGAGGAGCCGCACCATGAAACGCATTCTTACCGCCCTGATCGCTTCCGTTGCGCTGTTTGCTGCTGCTTCGGGCGCAGCTGAGGCTGCAGCACCGGCCCAATGCAACGGCCCGGCATCGTACTGCAATGTGTTCTTCGGCAACTAATCGTCCGGAGGACGCGGCCGGACGCATGTCCAGTGCGAGTCTGCTGACGAGACGGGTTCTCGAAGTCAAAAAAGGGCGCTGACAAAGGCGCCCTTTTTTGCGTTTCATTCAACACGTTTGACGCGCGTGGATGGCATCTGCAGAACAAGGTCAGGAGCCCACGCCATCAGCGTGCGAGCGTCACAAAACAGAAAGCGGTACACAATACGCGGCACTCCAAAGCAACACCCGCGCCCGGCGCGCAAATGCGTCAAATGCTCGCTCTTCTAACGTGTTACAGTGAGCCAACGGCTTGCAGTTCTCCTGCGCGTCTTACGCAGTCCCTCAGGCATCCGCCTATCTTCACAGCGCCCTGCATCGAACGGGGTCCTTTCCTTCTACTTCGCCTTGCGTGCCGTCGGCGTGGCCTGACAGAAGCGGCCGCTCTTCACGCGCATCGTCGATCAACATCGTGTTTTTGCTAAAACGCCGCGACTCGCCCGGCGTCACGCCACACATACAGCAACACGCCTCAAGCGAGATCCTTCACAGGAGACGACCACCATGAGCAATACGATCAGAAGCTACCGGGGCCTCGAGATTTATCCACTGGTTTATCCGCACCAGCCACGCTCTCCCGATGGCGCCCGCCACTACGATGCGGGTTTCGACGCCGCCGTGCGAATCTGCCGGCGCGGCACCGACGACACCTTGACCAGCAGCCGCGTATTTCGCGTGCCGAGCCGCTCTCCGTTTGGCGCAGCCGGCGACGCGCGCATTGCGTCAGCGAATTACGCGGAGCGAGTGATCGACGGCATGGTTGCCGGCCAGTCGATCGCCGGTCTTTGATGCGCGCACCGACGGCAAGTCATCTTTCCAGGCGCTCGCAGGGCGCCAATTCCACGCCGCTAACCGGCCGCGCGAACTATCAGGTCGCCGTGTCGTCGCGCCGAACCTCCAGTGGGACGGTGCCGACGCTGAAAGTGATCCGGTTGAGCGACGAGCGCGTGATCTATCCCTTTCAGGGCCACGCGGACATGCCATTCTTTGAAAATGCCGATGCCGCCCAACTGTTTGCCGAGACCTACGGCTGGCAGCTTGTGGATGGCGACATCGCCGTCCCGGAGTGACAGTGGCGAAGGTGCATTTGCCTCAAATTGTCCTGGACCGAAAGCATGCTTGATTGAGAAGGCAAAAATACCAGTTATCCACAAGGTTATTCAGCAAATCTGTGGATAACTTTGGGTGCTACCGGGTTATCCACCGGTTGCAACTTTCCAGATGGGTGCCTGCGCAGCCAGAAGCGGGCGTTTGGGTACCCGCTGCCGCCATCCCGTCCCGCTTTTGCCTATGATGGACAGTTCGTACCCTTTTGCGCGTCCAGCGCCTCACCTCAAGGAAGCGAACATGGCCTATCACATCGCAGTCGTTGTCGGCAGCCTGCGCCGCGCATCGTTCAACCGCCAGTTGGCGCAAGCCGTGATTTCACTCGCGCCCGCGGACTTCACGTTCGAATTCATCGAGATTGGCTCGTTGCCGCTTTACAGCCAGGATTACGACGCCGACTATCCCGACGTCGCCAAGCACCTGAAGCAACGCGTCGAAGCCGCCGACGGCCTGCTGTTCGTCACGCCCGAGTACAACCGCTCCATGCCGGGCGTCCTGAAGAACGCACTCGACTGGGGCTCGCGGCCGTGGGGCACCAACTCCTGGGCCAACAAACCCGGTGCGGTGCTCGGTACATCGGTCGGCGCAACCGGCACGGCGCTGGCGCAACAGCATCTGCGCAACGTGCTGGCGTACCTCGATGTCGCCACGCTTGGCCAGCCTGAAGTGTTCATCAAGCACGACCCCGCGGCCATCAACGAGAAAGGCGAGATCGTGAACGACGGCACCCGAAAGTTCTTGCAGACGTTCGTCGACCGTTACGTCGCATGGGTCAAACGTCAAACTGCTGCCTGACGGCCAAATTCAGGCGCCTTTGCAAAGGCATCTCCATACCGAAAGCGCCGGCATGCTGCAACTTCACGACACGCCGGAGCCTGCACGGCGTCCACCTATACGTGGTGATGCCCTGTCACCCTTTCCCAGCCATGCCGCACGGCGAGCTTGAAGCGCTCCCACGTGCTGTCGGGCGAGGTGGTCTCCCAATGACGCCGGGCTTCCGGCTCGACGTCGTCCCACGGCCGGTCGCGATAACGCACGTCCCGACCGATCTCCGCGCCGTAACGATAGGCCGGCACGTAATCTTCATAGCGCGAGGTCTCGGCCGCGTACTGCTCCTCGTAGTGCGTGCGGAAATCCTCCTCGTATTCCAGATACTCGTTCGGAATCTGGCCGCCTGAACCCTCGGTCGGCTGCTCCGCTTCGGAGATGACTTCCGGCGGCTGCATGATCGCGCCCGAGCCGGGCATCGAACCGGCCGCGATCGCGGTCCGTCCCGCATCGCCAACCAGCGGGTCCGTGACGGGCTCGTTGACCGGGTCGCGCATCGGCCGCTCAGCCGGCGGCGGTGGGACGAACGGCTCGGCGTCGGTGCCCATGAGCGGCGGCGGATAGCGTGGATCGGCCGCGGTCGCAGGCTGTGTGGTTGAACGGGCAGTCGCCACGCCGGGCGTCGCCACGCTCGATGTATGCGGCGTGCCGGGCGTCGCTGCGCCGATGCCGAGTTCGTCGAGTATTGAATGATCGCGGCTCGATTCCACTGGCGTGTCCCAATCGGGCGAGCGCTCGCCGATGTCGGTCGCGCCCAGCCTCTTCAAGGTATTGCGAGCGAGTTCCGCGTGCGATTCGCTGGCTGCGCTGACGCAGACCAGGACGGCGCCGCGGCGGACGGCTTCTGTGTAGCGAGCTGTTTCCGACGCGCGATGGCCGGTCGCAAACAGGCTCGAGATAAAACGCTCGATATTGGCGAGCACGCCGGAATTGGCAACTTCATCGGTTGCGGATCCGACAGAGGGTTCCGGATTCGCCTGCAACTCGATCGTTTCGCGTGCAAAGCCGGTCTGCACAAGCGTGTCGCGTGCGGTTTCTGCTTGAGAATAGGTGTCGAATAAACCAATCACAGTGTGTCGCATGGCTGTCTCCCGGCGGTTTCAGTTGGGACAGACGGCGTAAGCGCGCGTCGGCCTCCTCCCCTGGAAGCACCGCAACGATCATGCCGGGCCTGCGCGATATGCCCGTATGCCCGCTGCTGGCCGCCCGCACCGATCTGGTTACGTAGAAACTGCGGCATACCGCTGCCGCGCTTTTACAACCGCCGGTAATGAGCGGCGACCCTGACAAGCTGGGCTTTAGCCGGCTGGATGCGCCGCCGCGGCCGGATCGGTGCCCGTCTGCGTCAGATCGCGCTGGATTGCTTGCAGGAGCGTTTCCAGCAACGCGATATCGAAAGGTTTGGACAGCACCCGCACGTTCACATGCCGCGCCCGGTCGAGTTCTTCCGCGTAGCCGGTGACCAGAATGACAGGCAGCCTGGTGTCGAAAGCCAGCACGGCTTCGGCCAGGTCGATGCCGTTCATCGTGCCGGGCATGTGGATGTCCGACAGCACCAGATCGAACGGCAGGGGCTCGCCAGTGCGCGCCTGTCTCGCGTGGGCGTCGTCGAACAGGCGCAGTGCGGTATCGGCGTTGAACACGCAGGTGACCTGGTGGCCCATCATCTGCAATAGAGCTTCGGTGCCGGCGGCGACTTCGTCGTTGTCCTCGACCAGCAGGATGCGCAAGCCCTGCGGCGCACCGCTTTCCTCGACGCCCGGCTCCGCCGGCAATTCGGCCTCGGGCGCCGCCATGGCGCGCGGCAGGTAGAGGCGCACGGAGGTGCCCGCGCCGATGGCGCTATCGATCGCGGCGAGCCCGCCAGAGCGCTCGCAGAAGGCGAAAACTTGCGGCAGCCCGAGACCGGTGCCCATGCCTTTGGGCTTCGTCGTGAAAAGCGGTTCGAAGGCGCGCGCGAGCACGCCAGGCGGCATGCCGCCGCCGGTGTCTTCCAGCGACAGTTGCACGAAGTCGCCGGTCAGTGGAAAGCCGTCCTCGCGGCGAAAGCTGATATTGGCGGCTCGAACCGTGAAGCGGCCGCCGTTGGGCATGGCGTCGCGCGCGTTCACGGCGATGTTGATCAGCGCCAGTTCGAGCTCGGCGACGTCGACACGCATCGGCCAGATAGCGACGCCGATGTCCATCACCAGCGAAATCTTCGCGCCCAGCGATGCGCGCAGCAATTCGCGGCACGCCGGCAGCCAGCGCTCGAGCGCCAGCGTCTCGTTGCGCAACGGCTGCTTGCGCGCGACGCCGAGCAATTGCCGGGTGAGCGACTGGCCGCTCTTGAGCGCCCGCTCCATCGCCGACAATTCGCGGTCGAGCCCCGGCGTGCCGCGCCGCCGGGCGATCTGCACGTTGGCCGAGACGATCATCAGCAGGTTGTTGAAATCATGCGCCACACTGCCGACCAGATTGCCGAGCGCCTCCATCTTGCGCGACTGGCGATACGCGGATTCGATCGAGCGGCGCATCGAGGCTTCGGCCTGCCAGCGCTCCCACGCTTCCTCTTCGGCGCCAAGGCGGCGCAGCGACAGCCAGATCACGCACCACAGCACAAAGGACGGCGTGAACATCGACAGGATCAGCACGCTCAGATGCCGGTACCACGCGGCCCAGATCGCGGGGGTGCGATAGGCGCACGACACGTACACCGGATAAGCGCCGACGCGCCGGAATGCGAGGATCACATTGTCGCCGTCGATATCGGAATGCATCCGTACGACGCCGGCTCGCCGCCCTTGCGCCAGCGCTTCGGCCAGTGGCGAAGTCGGCGCCATCGCCGCCGGTTCGCGCGGGCGGCGCGGATAGTGCGCGAGGATCGCGCCGTCGGTGCGGATGAGGCTCATGATCATCGGCGTGCTGTCGGTGCCGCCGAGCAGTTCCCTGTAAAACGCGTCGAAATAGCTGGGCCGCAGTGCGACCGAAACGACCCCGGCGAACGAGCCGTCGGCGGCGACGCGCTCCACGCCCGTGTTGAACACCTGTTCGCCCACGACGTGTCCCGTCATCACCTTTGAGACATGTTCGAGGCCCTTGCCGTCGCGAATGCCGACAAAATCGTCGCGCTCGGCAATCGACAACACCGGCGCGGGATAGAAGCGGCTGGTGGCGAGCAGATCACCCTCGAGGCCGAAAATCGACACGGCCGCCACCTGCGGATAGCCACCGCCCATGGTGCGCAGCTTTTCGTGAATCTCGCCTTCTTTAGCGCGAACGCCGTTGTCGTCCAGACCTTGTGTCAGATCGACGATGCGCGCGTCCAGCGTCTCATTCATGTCGAACACTTTCAGCGCGTGTTCTTCCGCCACGCGCACGGTGCGCAGCGTCACGTCGGTCGCGTCGGCCATGCGCCCGCGCAGGTCGCTGAACGCCATCGCCGCGACGTATACGCACGGCAGCACGATGGCAGCGATCAAGAGCGCGATCAGCGTGATGCGCCGGACGTGGAAATTCTGTTCCGGCACGGCCGGAAAGCGCGCCTCGTCCTGGCGGCTAGCGGGAAGGCGGCTCGCTTCGGGCGGGTCGAACCGGTCTGGTGTCATGGTCGATAACGCTAAGGTCGTTCGGGACGAAAGGGCCGGGAGTCGGCTTCATACGAAAAGCATAGACACGTAGCGGCGGTACTGGTTATGTGACAAATGGCCGGCCGGTGATTTGTCTGCTGTCTAAATCAGTGACAAATCGAGAAGCGCAAACGTACACAAAAGTATAATTGCAAAATAAAGCGGGAAGAATCTACCAAAATTTTTTCAAAAATAGTCATTGACGGGAAAAATTCTTTAATCAAATCGAAATTGGCGAGTTGCCTTTCCGCCGTTTTGCTTCGAGAATCGATGCCATTACAAATAATGCGTCCGCCATGTTCGGACGCATCTGCCGCGAGGGCCGCCAGATAACGCGCACAACGCGTGACCGAAGGCGCTCGTGGAAACAGGCGCGCGGCAAGGGGACCACCCCGATCCGTGAAGCCGCGGGGATTCATCTACGGGGTAGGCTCGAACATGCCGGTCATAGCCGTTGTCCACCGTGCTCGCACGCATCCATGCGCGCTCACGGGTTCCGTCAAAAGCAGCCTCGCTGCGCGCTCCCCCCGCTCGTTTGAAAGCCGCATTCTCGCAAGCTTCAGCCCGCTTTGCCGCTGGTCGACAGACCACGCGTTAAAGAAACCCACTCTACCCGCCGTTAACGCGTAAGAGCTAATTTCGCTTATTGACCCGCCCATGTCTCTGCCTATTGTGATCGCCGACGATTCGTTGCTTGCCCGCAAGGTGCTCACCAAGGCATTGCCGCCGGACTGGGATGTCGACGTGTCCTACGCGGCGAACGGGCGCGAAGCGCTCGGCCTGTATCGCGAAGGCAAAGCGTCGGTGATGTTCCTCGATCTGACGATGCCGGACATAACCGGCTACCAGGTGCTGGAAGCATTGCAGCATGAGGACCTGAACACCTTCGTCATCGTCGTCTCCGCCGATGTTCAGCCGATGGCCCAGGCGCGCGTGCGCGCGCTCGGCGCCGCCGCGTTCATCGCCAAGCCCGTGACGCCCGAGGCGGTACTACCCATCCTCAAGGAGTACGGGTTGTATGTCTGAGCCAGTCCTCAACGAAGACCAGCGCGACGCGCTGCAAGAGCTCGCCAATCTGGCGATGGGCCAGGCCGCGACGCGTCTCGCACGCCTGCTCGATGCGTTCATCGAATTGTCGGTGCCGCGTGTGAAGGTGGTGGCGGTGAGCGAGGCGGCAGAGGCGCTGCGCGAGATGACCGGGATCGACGACACGGTGAGCGCGGTGCGTCAGGGCTTTCGCTCCGACATCAAGGGCGAAGCGCTGGTGATCTGCCGCAGCGACAGCATCGACAAGCTGTGTTCGCTCGTGAGCGATCCGTATTCGCGCTCGAGCTACGAGACGGTGAGCCAGAAAGAACTCGTGTTCGACGTCGCGAACGTGCTGACGGGCGCGTGTGTCTCGTGCATTCTCGACCAGCTCGGCCGCACACCGGTCTTCTCCGCGCCGGGCTTGCTCGGTGAAGCGATGACGCTCGACGAAGTGTTCCAGCCCGGCGTGCTGCAATGGGAAGTCGCGCTGCTGGTCGAAGTCAATTTCGCGCTCGAGGACCAGAGCTTCCGCGCACACCTCGTGATCCTGATGGCCGAAGAGTCGATTCGCCACATGAACGAGGCGCTCGACGAACTGCTGTCCAGCCTATGAATGCGCCCGTGGACTCGTTGAGCGATCTGGTGGTCGAACGTGTCGGTTTCGGCATCTTCGTGCTCGATCGCGAGATGAACGTGCTCATGTGGAATCGTTTCATGCAGGATCACAGCGGGTTGTCGCCGGACCAGGTGGTCGGCAAATCGCTCTTTACGCACTTTCCGGAATTGCCGCGCGTGTGGCTGTCGCGCAAGATCGAAAGCGTGTTTCAGCTCGGCAGTTTCGCGTTCAGTTCGTGGGAGCAGCGCCCGTATCTCTTCAAGTTCGATCACGACCGGCCGATTACCGGCGGCGTCGATTTCATGCAGCAGGACTGCACGTTCATGCCGCTCATGCGCAATCGTGAAGTGGTGGCCGTGTGCGTGACCATCTCCGACGTCACTCATGTCAGTATCGTGCAGCGCGAACGTGAAGAAGCGGTTGCCAAGCTGCAGGAATACGCGGACCGCGACGGCTTGACGGGCATCGCCAACCGGCGTTACTTCGAAGCGCGCCTGCACGATGAGTACACGCGCTGGCAGCGCTACGGCGGCGAGATGTCCGTGTTGCTGTTCGATCTCGATCACTTCAAGAAAATCAACGACCAGTTCGGCCACGGCGTTGGCGATACGGTGTTGCGCGTGATGGCGCAGCGGGTCGCCGGGGTGGTGCGGGCGCAGGATACCTTCGGGCGTTTCGGTGGCGAAGAGTTTGCCTTGCTGTTGCCGTGCACGCCGCTCGAAGATGCCATGCGGGTCGCGGAAAAGATCCGCTGCACGATCGCCGACACGCCGGTCGAAGTGCAGGGCACAAGCGTGCCGGTGACGGCCAGCGTCGGCGGTGCGGCGGCGCGCGTGGGCGTGCCGGCCTACGACGTGCTCATCAACGAAGCCGACGCGGCGCTGTATAGCGCGAAGCGGCAGGGACGCAACCGCTCGGTGGCTTTCTCCTGAATTCGGCTTGCCGAAACCCTTCTTCCGGCCCCCTATTCACCCCCAAAACTGCGGCATCTCACAAACGTTGTTATACTTTTCGCCGTTTCCGGCATCCCAGCCGGGTGTTTCGCGCGTGCCCGCGCGCGCGGGCCGCTTGCCCTGCGGGTAAGCATTAAAAATTCTTGAACGCCTTTCAGCGGGCGCCTCCAGCGGAGATCGTCTTGGCTGTTTCCAATCTTGTCGTGGACGAACCAGAAATCGACGCCGCTGCCGCCACGTCCGGCAGCTCGTTTTATCTCGCGATGCGCATCCTGCCGGCCGCGCAGCGCGACGCGATGTATCAGGTCTACGCCTTTTGCCGCGCTGTCGACGATATCGCCGACAGCGACATGCCGCGCGCCGAACGCGCCGCCGCGCTCGAGCGCTGGCGCGCCGACATCGACGCGTGCTATGCGGGTGCACCGCGCGCTTCCTTGCGCGCGCTGACGCGGCACATTCATACGTTTCACCTGCAACGCGAAGATTTTCACGCAATGATCGACGGTATGGCGATGGACGCCGCCGCCGACATCTGCGGGCCGGACGAAGCCACGCTCGACCTGTACTGCGACCGGGTCGCGAGTGCGGCGGGCCGGCTATCGGTGAGGATATTCGGGATGCAGGAAGAGCCGGGCCATTTGCTCGCGCACCATCTGGGCCGCGCGCTGCAACTGACCAACATCCTGCGCGATATCGACGAAGACGCCGGTATCAACCGCTGCTATTTGCCGCACGAATTGCTGGCGCGCGAAGGCATCGCGGTGTCGAGCCCGGCGCAGATCGCCGACGATCCGTCGCTGCCGCGCGTCTGCGCCACGCTTGCCGAGCGCGCCAAGGCACACTTCGCCGCCTCCGACGCGATCATGGACCGCGAGCCGCGCAACCACGTGCGGGCGCCGCGCATCATGTCGGGCGTCTATCGCGTGATGCTCGAACGAACGCTTGAGCGCGGATTCGACATTCCGCGTACGAAGGTCAGCAAGCCGAAACTGCGCCTGCTGTGGATCGTCGCGCGTTACGCGCTCTTCTGAGCTGATGCCCAAGCTCATCCATGTGATCGGCGCCGGCCTCGCCGGCCTGGCCGCGGCGGTGCAATTGCAGCGCCGCGGCGCGCAAGTCGTGCTGCATGACGCAGCCCCGCAGGCGGGGGGCCGTTGCCGTTCGTATTACGACCCCAAGCTGGGCGCGACGATCGACAGTGGCAATCACATGGTGCTATCGGGCAATGTCGCCACGCTCAACTATGTGCGCGCGATCGGCGCCGCCGACGAGCTGGCCGGTCCGGCCCAGCCCGAGTATCCGTTCGTGGATCTGGCGACGCGGGCGCGCTGGACCGTGCGCATGTCGCCGAGCCGTCTGCCCTGGTGGATCTTCGACCCGAACGCGCGCGTGCCGAACACCGGCCCGAGCGATTATCTGGCGCTCGCGCCGCTGCTGTTCGCCAAGCCCGGGCGCAGTCTGGTGCAGACCATGCGCTGCAATGGCCCGCTGTGGGACCGCCTGCTGCGACCGCTGTTTCTCGCGATGCTCAATGTCGAGCCGCGTGAAGCGTCCGCGGAGCTGACGGGCGCGATGCTCAGGGAGACGCTGGTCGCCGGTGGTCTGGCGTGCCGGCCTCTGGTGGCGAAGAACGGTCTGGGCAGCGCCTTTGTCGACCCGGCGCTGCGGCTATTGCAGCATGGCGGCGCGGCGATCCGGCTCGAATCGCGCCTGAAAGACATGGTGTTTGCCGACACTGGCCCCGGTCGTGTCTCGGCACTGAATTTCGCGGACGAAAGCATCGCGATCGATGCCAACCAGGCCGTGGTGCTCGCGGTGCCGCCGGAGATTGCGCAGACGCTCGTGCCTGGCTTGCGCTCGCCGAATCGCTTCGCAGCGACCGTCAATGTGCATTTCGCGGTCGAGCCGCCGTTCGGTATGGCGCCGATCACGGGGCTGCTCAATGCGACAGCCGATTGGCTATTCGCCTCCGAAGGCCGCGTATCGGTCACGATCAACGCTGCGGAGCGCCTGCTCGATACACCGCACGAAGCGCTCGCGAAAACCATTTGGGCCGAAGTGGCTCAGGCTGCCAACTTGCCAGCCGAGCGGATGCCGGCCTGGCAGGTCGTGATGGAAAGACGCGCAAGCTTTGCCGCGTTGCCGGATCAGGAAACGCTGCGCCCCGGCACGCGCACTCGCTGGAACAACCTGATGCTCGCGGGCGACTGGACGGCCACCGGCCTGCCCGCGACGATTGAAGGGGCGATCCGCTCGGGCCAGAAGGCCGCGGACACGCTGCTGAATCAACCGATGGAACGCCGATGAACGACTTATCTCAAGCCCAGCCGCTGGACGCCGTCCTGCCTGAATTTGCCGAAGCGGCGCCGACTGTGCCAGACGCGGTGTCGAACGCTGCGCCCGTCGCTGCGCCGCAAGGCGCCGCAACGTCGCTCGACGCCGCGATCACGCGCGCCACCGACGCGATCCTCGGCGCACAGAAGCCGGACGGCCACTGGGTCTACGAACTCGAAGCCGACGCGACGATTCCCGCCGAATATGTGCTGCTCGTCCACTATCTCGGCGAAACGCCGAACCTGGAACTGGAACAGAAGATCGCCCGCTATCTGCGCCGCATCCAGCTGGCGGACGGCGGCTGGCCGCTCTTCACCGACGGCGCGCTCGACATCAGCGCCAGCGTGAAGGCGTATTTCGCACTGAAAATGATCGGCGACTCGCCGGATGCCGAGCACATGGTTCGCGCGCGCGAAGCGATTCTGGCAAACGGCGGTGCGGAAACTGTGAATGTGTTCACGCGGATCCTGCTTGCGCTGTTCGGCGTGGTGTCGTGGCGTGCCGTGCCGATGATGCCCGTGGAAATCATGCTGCTGCCCCAATGGTTCCCGTTCCATCTGTCGAAGGTGTCGTACTGGGCGCGTACCGTGATCGTGCCGTTGCTGGTGTTGAATGCTAAGCGGCCGGTGGCGCGCAATCCCCGCCGTGTCCGTATCGATGAGCTGTTCCGCGGCGCGCCGGTCAATACCGGCATGCGCGACCGGGCACCGCATCAGCACCTCGGCTGGTTCCGCTTCTTTCGCGGCGTGGACGTGATGTTGCGCATGCTCGACGGTCTGTTCCCGAAGGCGACGCGCGAACGGTCGGTGCGCGAGGCCGTGCGCTTCGTCGACGAACGGCTGAACGGCGAAGACGGCCTCGGCGCAATTTTCCCAGCCATGGCCAACTCGGTGATGATGTACGACGTGCTTGGCTATCCGGCCGATCATCCGAACCGCGCGATCGCCCGTCAGTCGATCGAAAAGCTGCTCGTCATCAAGGATGACGAAGCATATTGCCAGCCCTGCCTTTCACCGGTGTGGGACACCTCGCTTGCGGCGCACGCGCTGCTCGAGACTGGCGAAGCGCGTGCCGAGCAAGCGGCTGAACGCGGGCTCGCATGGCTGCGTCCGCTGCAGATTCTCGACGTGCGCGGCGACTGGATCTCGCGCCGTCCGGACGTGCGTCCTGGCGGCTGGGCGTTCCAGTACAACAACGCGCACTATCCGGACGTCGACGATACGGCGGTGGTGGTAATGGCGATGCAGCGCTCGGCGGCGCTGACGCAATCGGATGTCGATCGCGAAGCTATTGCGCGGGCGCGCGAATGGGTGGTCGGCATGCAAAGCAGCGATGGCGGCTGGGGTGCCTTCGAACCGGAAAACACGCAGTACTACCTGAACAACATTCCGTTCTCCGATCACGGCGCATTGCTCGATCCGCCGACCGCGGACGTGTCGGGCCGCTGCCTGTCGATGCTCGCGCAACTCGGCGAATTTCCGCAGGGCAGCGAGCCGGCGCAGCGCGCGTTCGACTACATGCTGAAGGAGCAGGAATCGGACGGCAGCTGGTACGGCCGCTGGGGCCTGAACTACATCTACGGCACGTGGACCGCGCTGTGTTCGCTGAACGCCGCAGGCCTGCCGCACGACGACCCGCGCATGAAGCGCGCCGCGCAGTGGCTCCTGTCGATCCAGAACGAAGACGGTGGCTGGGGCGAGGGCGGTGAGAGCTATAAGCTCGACTATCGCGGCTACGAGCGCGCGCCGAGCACGGCTTCGCAAACCGCGTGGGCGCTGATGGGCCTGATGGCGGCGGGCGAGGTGAATCGCGAGGCGGTGGCGCGCGGCGTCGAGTATTTGCAGCGCGAACAGCGCGAGCACGGTCTGTGGGACGAAACGCGCTTCACGGCGACCGGTTTCCCGCGCGTGTTCTACCTGCGTTATCACGGTTATCGCAAGTTCTTCCCGTTGTGGGCGTTGGCTCGCTTCCGTCATCTGAAACGCAACGGGCTGACGCGCGTCGCGGTCGGGATATAACGGATGGCGCTTTCGACAACGCCGGCAGTCGACGCCGGCCGCAGCGTCTTGCCGGTGATCGTGGTGACGGGTATGGCGTTCGAAGCGCGTATCGCGCGCGGCAAGGGGGTTGAGGTGGTCTATGCCGCGCGCGCCGATCTGCTGGAGCGGGCGTTGAGCGAGGCGGTCGCGCGTGGCTGTTCGGGAATCGTCAGTTTCGGGACGGCGGGCGGGTTGGCGCCGGACCTGGAGCCGGGCGCGCTGATCGTTGCGGAGGCCGTCGAGGGGCCGTTTGGGTTTGGGCGGCTCGAGACCGATCGGGCATGGGCTGACAGGCTCGCCGCGGCGTTGTCGGCGGGGCCGCTGGCGGCGCGTCTGCGGCGTGGGCTGATGGCTGCTGTGACCGCGCCTTTGGTTTCCGCTGACGACAAGCGTGTGCTGCATCGTTCGACGGGGGCTTTGGCCGTCGATATGGAATCGCATATTGCCGGTGCGACGGCCGCTGCGCATGGGTTGCCGTTTGCGGTGTGCCGCGCGGTTGTTGATCCGGCTTGGCGCACGTTGCCTTCCGCTGCGACTGCTGGCTTGCGGGATGATGGCACCACGGCGCTAGGGCCGATTTTGCGGGAGCTGCTGCGGCAGCCGTCGCAGCTCGGGGCGCTGATTCAGGTCGCCGTCGATGCGAGAGCGGCGCGGACCTCGCTGGTGCAGGCGCGGCGTGCGATGGGGGAGGCGGGGGTTTTGCGGTTGGGGGGTGGCTGACGGCGGGTGTTGGCTGTTTGCCTAAGGCGTTGGCCTTTTCTTGTTTTGTTTGTGGTCTATTAGCATTTTGCCCCTGTGCGTGGCGGCACTTTTCCTGGCCCGCTCTTCGGCGCTGCCCGGCACGCTTTGCGCGTGCCGGGGCGTCTGACTCAAATCCCTTATTGTGTCGCCGGGACTGCTTCCTGCGGTTTTTTCTTGTCCGTCGGCGCGGTTTGCTGGAGCGGCGCCGGGGTCATTACGCCCGACGCCGCTGCAGGCGCCGCCGCTGGGGCGCTCGGCATCTCGCCTGGATCGGAATAGTTCGGCGCACCCGCCGGGGCGCCTGTGGCGCCTCCCGATGCCGCGTTCGGGGCGTCCGCTGCGTCGCCCGGGTCCGTGTAATTCGGTACGCCCGCCGCCGCGCCCGAAGCACCCTTGGCGGGTGCGGCGGCGCCGGAGTCGTCCTGGTCCTCGTAGTTCGGGGGCGGCGCGGCGTTTTCGCCCGTGCCGCGCAGGCGCGCTTTACGCTGCTGTGTGTAGGCGTCGCGAACGAACGAATACTTGTCCAGCGCGGCCTGCTGCAGCAGGTTGGATGCGCCCAGCAGGTCGGAGCGCACGCTCACGAACTGCAGCACGTACAGCGGATTGCGTACTGCCGGCTCAATGTAGTTCAGCGGGTTGAACTTCACGTCCACGATCAGACCCATGCTGTCACGCACCGTGCTCGGACCAAACAGCGGCAAGACAACGTAGGGGCCCGACGGGACGCCCCAGTGGCCCAGCGTCAAACCGAAGTCCTGGTGGTGCTTCGGCAAGCCAGCCGGCGTCGCCCAGTCGAGCAGGCCGCCGAGCCCAAAGGTCGAGTTGAACGCGAAACGCACAAAGTCTTCAGTCGCGTCCGTGAACTTCAGCTGCAACAGGTTGTTGGCGACGTTGGTCAGGTCGCCCAGATTCGAGAAGAAGTTGCTCACCGCCGTGCGCAACGGCTGCGGTGTCACCTTCTGGTAACCCTTGGCGACCGGAACGGCAATGAAGCGGTCCACGCCGTCGTTGAAATTGAAAATCACGCGATTGGCCGGTTCGAACGGGTCGCCCGGTTTGCGGTCGGGGCCGGTCGCGCAACCGGAGATCAGACCGGTTGCGGTCAGCGCCAGCACGGTGGTTCGCATCTTCATACTTATATTCCTTTGTGCTTCGCGCGACGTGGGCGCGGCTTGCCCATCAGTACAGGTTGGAACACCACAGCGCCGATCAGCGTACAAAACAACGAGAGCGCCAGCAAGCGTCCCATACTCGACGTACCCGGATGGTGCGACAGCCAGAGGCTGCCGAACGCCGTTGCCGTGGTCGCTGCGCTGAACAACACAGCATGCGTGAGGCTCGACTGCAAAAGGCCAGTCTGCCCGTTGCGCCACGCCATGACAAAATAAATCTTGAATGCTACGCCGACGCCCAGCATCAGGGGCAGCGCAATGATGTTCGCGAAGTTCAGCGGCATGCCGAACACCACGCACAACTCCAACGTTACCAGTGCCGACACCAGTAGCGGAACCAGGGTGCGCAGCATGTCGCTGAGCCGCCGCAGCGCAATCCACAACAGCACGGCAATCGACAGCAACGCGTAGCCGGCCGCCTGCAGGAACGCCTTGATGATCGTATCCGCGGAATTCAGGATCGAAATCGGGCCGCCGATCGCGTCCGGCTCCGCTTTCTTCACCGAGTGGACGAAGCGGGCGAGCATTGCGTCGTCGTTTGGATCGGTGCCGGGTTTTACCTTCGGCGCGATGTCGACGAGCGCGCGGCCGTCCTTCGAGACCCAGCTTGTGGTGATCTCCTTGGGCAGGTTGTCGCGAGTAATCTCGGTTGGCTGCAGCAGATCCGCCAGTTGCTGCAGCGCGATGCGCAGCGGCTCGGACATCGCGGTTTCGGCGTGCTCGCGCGTGGCGGCGTCGGCGGCGGCCAGCTTTTGCAGCGTCGCGGACAGATGCCTGGCTTCGGCGGCGCCCGGGCCCGGGTGGTCGTCGGCGGCGAGCGAGAGCTGGTTCGACGCGCGCTTTAACGCGGCGACGCGCACCGCGTCCGTGGCTTGAGGCGCGGACTGTTGCTGCAGTGCGGGCAAGAGTTGCTGCGCGGCACTGGCGATCAGCATCAGCTTTTGCTGCTGCTCGTCCGGGATGAAGGTGTCCAGCGTGGTCACGCGGCCCACGTCCGGCAGCGTGCGCAGACGTGCGGCCTTCTGGTCCGCGTCGGCCAGCGTGGGCGCCAGCACACTTACATTGTTGACCGCCGCTTCCGGCGAATCCTTCAGCGACAGCAGCGTCGCCATCGATTCCGTGTGCGGGTCCTTCAGATGCAGCGGGTTGAAGTCGAAGTGCAAATGCGTGAGCAACGGCGAAGCGCCGATCACCACAATGAGCGTTCCGATCAGCACCGGCCTGCGGTGATGATCGAGGAAATCGTCGACGGGGGCCAGTTGCTTGAAGCCGGGCGAAACGGCTTCGACCGGCGGGTTGAAGACTTTCAGCAGCGCCGGCAGCAGCGTCATGTTGGTGAAGTACGCGACGAACATGCCGACGCCGGCGATCTCGCCCAATTCCGACACGCCGCGGTAAGCCGTCGGCAGGAACGAGAAGAAGCTCAGCGCGACCGCCACGGCAGCGAGCGTCAGCGGCACGCCGATGCTATGTGAGGTATGCATGAGGGCGGCGGAAAGACGGTTGTCGCGATTGCGCTCCTCACGATATTTGACACCGAACTGCACGCCGAAATCGACCCCGAGCCCGACGAACAGCACCATGAAGGCGACCGAAATCATGTTGAGCGCGCCGACCAGCAGCAGGCCGAGCGCCGCGGTGATCGCGAGCCCGACGAACAGCGTGATGAACACGGCGACGATCATGCGGCTCGAACGCAGTGCCAGCCACAGAATGACCAGCACGACGATGAAGGTGCCGATGCCGTTGAGCGCGGCGCCGTCCTGGACCGACGCGAATTCTTCGTCCGCGAGCGGCTGTTCGCCGGTCAGGCGGACCGTGGCGCCATAGCGCGTATCGAGGTGCAGCGAGGCGGCGGTGGCGCGGATCGCTTTCGACGCGCTCGCGCCCGGTTCCAGCGCGTCGTAGTTCACGACCGGCTGCACCGTGACGAAGGCGCGCGCCGGATCCGTGGCGGCGCCCTTATCGACCAGCGCGCGCCATGAGAAGGCCGCCGGTTGGCCGGCCAGCACGCGGTCGAACGTGGTTGCGCTTTGCGACAGCAAATGGCTCATGTCGGCCAGCTTCACCTGACCGAGCTGCAGCGGCAGCAAGAGGCTCGTGGTGAGCGTGCCGGCGAGGCCGGTCAGGCTCGGATCGTGCGCAAGGGCATTGACGAGCGGGCGCGACTGGACGAGCTGCGAGGTGGTCGAGAGGACCTCGTCGGTCGACGGGAACAACAGGCCATTGTGTTCGAAGAACGGGCCGCCGGCGGGCTGCGAGACCGCGATAAACTCCTTCGGATCGGCTTTGAGCGCGGCTGTCAGGGCATTGGCGGCGGCATCGGCAAACTCCGGTGCGCGGGCTTCGACCACCACCAGCACGGTTTGACCGCGATCCGGGAAGGCTGCGTCCATGGCATTTTCGAGCGACGACCATTGCTTGTTGGTCTCGACGAGACGGCCGATATCCGTGTTGATCTTGAAGTTATAGGCAACGTAGAAGCCGCTCAAAACGGCGAGCACGAGCGACACGGCGATGATCCGTGATGGATGGCGCACCGAATAGGCGACGAGGCGGACAATAGATGACTTCAGCATGTAGGCGGAGGTGGCCTTATCACGGATAGTGTTTTTGACGAAAGTGCACAAGTATACAGAGCCAGAGCGACTCGGTTCCACTTCGGTAGAAAGGCCGGCTCCCAGATGGCGTGGATGGGGCGGGAACGCAATATCGGTATACTGGTCTATCCTGCATTTGCTGTGGGCTCGTGAGCCTGCCAGCGCTTACTTCTTGGGGATTTGGCGAGCGTATGAAACGTTATCTGTCTGCTTTTCTGGCTGCGGCTGTGGTGTCCACTGCGGCCTATGCGCAAAGCGCGCCCGATGCGGTGGTGAAGAGTGCCGTCGAAGGCACGGTGGCCGCGATGAAGGCCGATCCACAGGCGCGCGGTGGCGATATGGCGAAGATTACCGAGCTGGTTCAAACGCGATTTGTGCCGGCTACCGATTTTCAGCGCACCACGCGGATCGCGGTCGGGAAGGCATGGGGCACTGCAACCCCTGAGCAGCAAAAGCAGTTATATGACCAGTTTACGCTGCTGCTGGTGCGCACTTATGCATCATCGCTTTCGCAGTTGCGGGATCAGGACGTGAAGTTCAAGTTTTTGCCTGTCAATGAGGCGGCCGGCGCCAAGGATCTGGTGGTGCAGTCGCACGTGATCAGCAACGGCGGTGACGATGCCATCGACTACCGGCTGACCAAGGGCGCCAACGGCTGGAAGATTTACGACATCAACATGATGGGCGCCTGGCTGATTCAGGTGTATCAGACGCAGTTTGCCGATCAGATTTCCAAGGGCGGCATTGACGGCCTGATCAAGTTCCTGACTGCGCATAACGCACGCAGCGCAGGCTGAAGTCAGCCAAAAAAGAAAAAGCGCGGTGGCAATCGGGCCCAGCCCCTCACTTAGCGTGTTGTTAGGGGCCTTGCCGGACGGGGCTGATTCAATGCCGAGGACCCAAATCCTCGGCATTTTTATATTTTTCGGCCCAAAAGTCTAAAATTCGGCGGCAATTTCCGCTTAAGGACCAGTTCTCGGCGCTTTCGGGCATTCAATCCGTCCACGGCAATCCGTGCGCGACGACCTCTGGCGGGGGTTCTCAGGCCGCGTCCGGGTATCAACGGCCTCAGCAATACCTAGCCTTCAGTCCCGCGCAGCCCGGCCTTCCAAGGAGGCCTGGCCTCGTTTTCCGCGCGGGAAATTTTTTTAAAAGTAGAAGAGCCCCGCCAATCCAAGACTGGCGGGGCTCAGCGTTAAATCAAACGCCCGGCAACAACACGCTAAGTGAGGGGCTGGGCAATCGGGCCACCGCGCTTTTTTGCGAAACATGCGCGTCAGTCATGGGGCGGACATAGCCGCCCCAATGCCAGAAGTTCTCAGTGTGCGGAAGCGGAAGCCGCCGTCTGCACCTTCTTACCCTTTCCAGCGCGCCCAATTTCTTCGAGCTTGATCTCGACGTGCCGCGAGAACACGTACTCAGCGGGACGCTGCTTGTCCAAAGCAATATCCTTGGTAAAGGCGCCGGAAGTCTTCGGGCCGCGCAAGCTGACCTTCAACGCCTTCAACGGGTGCGCCACCGTATCCATCACGGCAGTCGCTTCGAAACCGCAGTGCACCATGCAATCCGCGCACTTCTCATAGTTACCCGTGCCGTACTTTTCCCACTCCGTGGTTTCCATCAGTTCCTTGAAGGTCTTCACGTAGCCTTCGCCGACCAGGTAGCACGGCTTCTGCCAGCCGAACACCGTACGCGCCGGGTTGCCCCAAGGCGTGCACTCGTACGTCTGATTGCCGGCCAGGAAGTCGAGGAACATGCCCGACTGGCTGAACGACCAGTTCTTGCCGTTGTTGCCGCGCTTGAAAATCTCGCGGAACAGTTGCTTGGTCTTGTCGCGGTTCAGGAAGTGCTGCTGATCCGGCGCGCGTTCATACGCGTAACCCGGCGAGACGGTGATACCGTCCACGCCCATCGGGCCGAGCGTGTCGAAGAACGCGGCGACGCGTTCCGGCACGGCGTCGTTGAACAACGTGCAGTTGATGTTCACGCGGAAACCGCGGCGCTTCGCTTCCTTGATGGCGGCGACAGCCTTGTCGTACACGCCTTCCTGCGACACCGAGTGATCGTGCGCCTGTTGATCGCCGTCCAGGTGAACCGACCAGACGAAGTACGGATTCGGCTCGTAGTCGTCCATCTTCTTTTCCATCAGCAACGCATTCGTGCACAGGTACACGAACTTCTTGCGCGCGATGATGCCCTTCACGATCTGCGGCATTTCCTTGTGCAGGAGCGGCTCGCCGCCTGCAATCGAAACGACCGGTGCGCCGCATTCGTCGACTGCGCCAAGGCATTCTTCGAGCGACAGACGCTGATTCAGGATGGGATCCGGATAATCGATCTTGCCGCAGCCATTACAGGCAAGATTGCAGCGGAACAGCGGCTCCAGCATCAAGGCGAGCGGGTAGCGTTTGTTGCCAGAGAGATGCTGACGCATGATGTATGCGCCAACCCGGACTTTCTGTAGCAGCGGAATAGACAAGACGTCCTCCTTAAACTTCGCGTGCAGCGAGTGGTTGCATCAGTTTCGATGGCAACTTGAATTCGACTTTCTCTTCACGGCCCGCCATCGTCGTGACATCGACAGGCCCCAATGCGCGCAGCGCATCGATTACGTTCGTTACCATCTCTTCCGGCGCGGAAGCACCAGCCGTGATGCCGACGGTCTGCACGTTCGCAAACCACTCCGGCTTCACTTCCGAGCCATCGGCGACGAGATAACTCGCCACGCCGGTTTCGCTGCCGATCTCGCGCAGCCGGTTCGAGTTCGAACTGTTGGTTGCGCCCACCACCAGCAGCACCTCGACCTCTTTGCTCAGCTCACGCACCGCCGCCTGGCGGTTTTGCGTGGCGTAGCAGATGTCGCGCGTGTCCGGACCGACGATGTCGGTGAAGCGGCGCAGCAAGGCGTCGATGATGCCGCGCGTGTCGTCGACCGAAAGCGTGGTCTGCGTGACGTACGCAAGCGGCGTATCGAGCGGCAGGTCCAGATGCGCGACTTCGGCCTCGCTCTGCACCAGCAGCACCGTGCCGGGAATCTGGCCGATCGTGCCTTCCACTTCCGGATGGCCTGCGTGGCCGATCAGGATCAGGGTACGGCCCGCAGCCACATATTGGCGCCCCTGCACGTGAACTTTGGTCACGAGCGGGCAGGTCGCGTCGAGCACGTCGAGGCCGCGCTGTTCCGCGTCGCGCTCGACGGTCTGCGCGACACCATGTGCGCTGAAAATCGCGACGGCGCCATGCGGCACCTCATCGAGTTCTTCGACAAAGCGCGCGCCTTTCTGGCGCAAATTGTCTACCACGTGGCGATTGTGAACAATCTCGTGGCGGACATACACGGGCGCGCCGTGTTGCTGTAACGCGCGATCGACAATCTCGATGGCACGAACAACACCCGCACAAAAGCCGCGGGGCTGAGCAAGGATGACTCGCATAAATTGGCGAACTCCGACTGACGCGGGTCTCGAAGAAGTCGGTAATTATGACTTTATCGCCGCGACCATCTATTTAGTTGACGTCTTGAGCCCCGGCGATGAGGCCGGTACAGCAAAACCAAACGCGCATTCTAACGCTATCAGGCCGGCTTTGCTCTGCACGCCTGCCAAGGTGTTGGGCAGCCGCCGCACCGAGGGCTCGCCGTTCGGCACCGCATCCGTGGCGCAGGCGGCAATGCGCGGGTGGCAATGCGCGGATGGCAATGATTACACGCTGCACCGGTTTGGCGGAACCCTTAAACTACGTGGTCCTGCGGTGCACGTTTGCGACCGCATTACAGAAAGGTTTCAAGGCTCGCTGGATGGGCGTCGGATCAGAGCGGCGCGCGGCGCCGGTGCACCCACTCCTGTTCGGCAAGCTCGCCGGCGCGATTGCGCAGTATAAACTGCCGCTCGCGTTGCGTACTCCCGGGCGGCTGCGAATCGAGCTGTGCGGCGCCATCCGGCGGCTTGCTTGACTGGTGCGTCGTCGCGGCACGCACTGTGGTGATGCGTCTGTCGCGACGCGTCGGCGTCCACGCGGGTTCACTCGAGGGTAATGGTTAATGGCGGTGGTTCTGTTTCTTCTTTCGTGTCTTTCCCTGCTGATCTGGTGCGTGTTGTTGTTCGCGCGTGGCGGTTTCTGGCGGGCGCGTCCCGCCACGCCGCTCACGCTCGAACCGCGTGAAACCTGGCCTGCGGTTGCCGCCGTCGTGCCGGCACGCAATGAGGTCGATGTGATCGCGCAAGCAGTCACAACTCTGCTCGAGCAGGACTATCCGGGCGAGTTCCACGTCATTGTCGTCGACGACCACAGCACCGACGGCACCGCCGACGCCGCCCGCGCGGCCGCGTTGCAACTGCAATGCCCCGATCGCCTGACGGTCCTGAGCGCGAAGCCGCTGCCGCCGGGCTGGTCCGGCAAGGTGTGGGCGCAGTCGCAAGGTATCGAGGCGGTGCGCACGCTCGGCCTGCCGGCCGATTTCCTGCTGCTCACCGACGCGGACATCGGCCATCCCGCCGACGCCGTCGCACAACTCGTCGCCCGTGCGGATGCGGAAAAGCGCGACCTCGTCTCGCTGATGGTCCGTCTGCGCTGCGATTCGTTCTGGGAGAAGGCGTTGATCCCGGCCTTCGTGTTCTTCTTCGCGAAGCTGTACCCGTTTTCGTGGGTCAACAACCCGCGCAACCGCACGGCCGCAGCTGCGGGCGGCTGCATGCTGGTCCGGCGCAGCGCGCTCGAAGAAGCGGGCGGCATCGAGTCGATTCGCGCCGAACTGATCGACGATTGCAGCCTTGCTGCGCGGATCAAGCATCGCGGCACGGGGCGTCACCCGATCCGTCTGGATGTGGCGGCGCGCAGCGTGTCGCTGCGTCCTTACGACAGCTGGCGTGAGATCTGGAACATGATCGCGCGCACGGCCTTTACCCAGTTGCATTACTCGCCGCTGCTGCTGGCAGGCACGCTGTTGGGCATGACGATCATCTACCTGATGCCGCCGGTGGCTGCGCTGGTGCTCGGTCCGCAGGGCTGGCCGGCGTGGCTTGCCTGGGCGCTCATGTGCTGCGCTTATGCGCCGATGCTCGGCTATTACCGCCGCTCGCCGCTGTGGGCGCCGTTTCTGCCGCTGGTGGCTTTGTTCTATGTCGGCGCGACGTTCGCGTCGGCGGTGCGCTACTGGCGCGGCAAGGGCGGCCAATGGAAGGCGCGGGTGCAGGCGCCGGTGCAGGAGCGCTGAGACGCGCATTCAGAGATTTATCAGACGAAAAGAAAAGCGGCGCACTCTAAACTGAACCCCAAAAATTTGGACACCCGTCCACGCTTTTTGGGGTTCAGTTCATTCAGGCGCCGCTTTTTTAAATCGACCTTTATATCAGCCCTTGGTGAGCATCATGTACATCTGGATCACCATGTCGGGCGAGAACGTGAACGGCACCCAGCCGTGGCCGGTGTGGCGCATCACCAGCAGACGGTCGCCATTCGACTGTTTCTGCACGGCCATGACGGGGTTTTTCGTCGAGACGAAGCGCCAGCCCGGCGGGATGCCGGGCGGCGGTTCCGGCTTCATCGAGGCACGTGCGTTCGACAATTCCTCGATCAATTGCCCGATCTGCTCAGCACCCAGCGCGACCGTCTGACCGCCGATGGTCATCGTGATCTCGTTCTGCGCGGGGCGGTTGATTTCGAGCGTCGGCTGCAACTGGGCGGCCGGTTCTTCGCCAGGCGCCGGTGCCGGCTCCGCTGCCTCTACCGCGACCGCCGCTGCTTCAGGCGCAACGTCTTGCGCTTGCGATTCGGATGAGACGTGATTGGCCACCGGCGCTGCCTGCGCTGCGGCCTCTGCGGGTGTCTGGGGGATGTTTTCGGCCTGTGGGGCCACGACAGCCTGGATGAGCTGATCGACGCCCATTTCCAGCGCGCCGAGCTGTTCATGAAGATTCATGCGAGGTTTCTCTGGTAAGACCCACGATTTTAACTGCTGCGCGTAGGCTTTTACCTGTCGCAAACACAGTGACGTTGTAACAAAGTGCGTGCAGGCCACGCCGGAGCGTCCGGCGTGGCCTGCACGACCTGGGTGATGCGGCTTGCGCGGCCCGGCGCGGAGTATCGTGTCCGGGTTAGGACTTGATCAGGGCTTTAAATACCCGGCTTGCCTGAACCATTCGATCGCATCGCTCAAGCCTTCGCGATAAGGTCGCGCGCGATAGCCGAGCTCGCGTTCCGCTTTCGCCGACGTGAAGTACATTTTGTTCTTCGACATTTTCAAACCGTCGACGGTGAGGAACGGTTCGCGCTTCGTGATCTTGGCGACTGCTTCGGCGCCCGCGGCGAGCGGATAAAGCGGCCAGCGCGGCAAACTCAGCGTCGGCGCTTTGCGGCCGGTCAGCGCCGCGATATCCGCCAGCATTTGTTGCAGCGGCAGATTTTCGCCGCCGAGAATGTAGCGTTCGCCGATCTTGCCACGTTCGAGGGCGAGAAAATGGCCGGCGGCCACGTCATCCACATGCACGAGGTTCAGCCCCGTATCGACGAACGCGGGAATCTTGCCGAGCGCCGCCTCGACGATGATGCGACCGGTCGGCGTCGGCTTGACGTCGCGCGGACCGATCGGCGTGGACGGGTTGACGATTACGGCCGGCAGGCCGTCCTCGGCGATCATGCGCTCCACCGCGCGTTCGGCCAGCACCTTGCTGCGCTTGTACACGCCGATCGCCTGGTCGGCTTTGAGCGGCGAGGTCTCGTCCGCGGACTGACCGGAACTGGTGACTTTCAGCGTGGCCACGCTGCTCGTGTAGACGATGCGCTCGACCCCTTCCTTCAACGCCGCGCGCATGGTCGCCTCGGTGCCTTCGAGATTCGAGCGCTCGATTTCGCTCGGGTCTGGCGCCCACAGGCGATAGTCTGCCGCGACGTGCAGCAGATAGCGCACGCCGCGCAGCGCGTTGCGCATCGACGCTTCGTCGCGCATATCGCCGACGACGATTTCCGCATCCAGCGCCTCGACGTTTTTGCGTGGACTGGTAGCGCGCACCAGCACGCGCACCTTGAAACCCTTCTGCTGCGCGATGCGCGCCACCGACGAGCCCACGAAGCCGGATGCGCCGGTCACGAGCACGAGATCGCGATTCTGTTCGGTCATTCTCTTTCATTCCCTGCGTGACAGTCGACGGATTGTACGTGTCGCGCGGGCCGCGTGTCGCGCCGGGCGGCCTGGACGCGCAGGCGAACTGAGACATCGCCGAGCATTCTCGTCGCGACGCGACTAGAATGCCGGCTTGAAAGATTTGCGTTGCATGGGACACAGGAGAGGACGGCATGGCCCCGGATCTGGATCAGCGGATCGAAACGTATTACGTGCGGGTGCGCGGGACCGTACAGGGCGTGGGCTTTCGCCACGCCACTGTGCGGCAGGCCCACGCGCTCGGTATCAAGGGATGGGTGGCGAATCTCGACGACGGCTCCGTCGAAGCCATGTTGCAGGGCTCGGCCAACCAGGTCGACCGGATGCTGTCGTGGCTGCGGCACGGGCCGCCGGCGGCGCGCGTGACCGAAGTGACCGGCGAGGAGCGCGCGACCGAAAAGCGTTACGAGCGCTTCGAGCAGCACTGAGGCCACCGAGGCCACCGAGGCACGACTGAGCGCCTAGCGCGCCACCAGCAAACTCTCAGCGAACCCCCATTCATCTTCGACCCACTGATGGCTGCACACGAAGCCGGCATCGTCGGCGATCGCGGGCATCTCGTCCGCGCGATATTTGTGGCTGCTCTCGGTCCAGATGGTTTCGCCTGCTTTGAGCGAGACCGTCAATTGCGCGGCGCCCACGTGTACGGTGACATTGCGTTTCGCGCGCAGATGCATCTCGATGCTGCGCGCGTCCGGATTGAAGCGCGCGACGTGCTCGAACGCATCGAGCGGAAAATCGCCGTCGAGTTCGCGATTGACGCGCGCCAGCAGATTCAGATTGAACGATGCGGTCACGCCGATCGCATCGTCGTAGGCGGCCACGAGCACCGGCGTCGGCTTGATCAGATCCGTGCCGAGCAGCAGCGCGTCGCCGGGCGCCAGCATGTTGCGGATATCGCGCAGAAAACGCGTCGCCGCGAGTCGGCCGAAATTGCCGATCGTACTGCCAAGAAACAGCACGAGTAAGCGTTCGTCCGCCGCGCGGTTCTTGCTCACCTCGGCCAGTCCGGCCAGGTAATCGCGTTCATAGCCGACGATCGAGATGCGCTCGATGTCGCCGAGTTCGCGCCTGCACAACTGCAGCGCGCTGCGCGAAATTTCAATCGGGAAGTAAGAAGTGGGGCGCTTTTTACACAGCGCTTCCAGAATGCGCCGCGTTTTGCGGCCGCTGCCGCTGCCCAGTTCGGCGACGGTCACGTCGTGCGGCAGGTGCGCGACGATATCCGCCGCGTGCTTCGTGAGCAGCCGCTCCTCGGCGCGTGTCACGCCGTATTCGGGCAGCACGGTGATCACTTCGAACAGCGCGGAGCCTACTTCGTCATACAGATACTTCGACGGCAGCTCTTTCTGCGGCGTGTGCGTGAGTCCGGCGCGTACGTCGGCGGCGAAGGTAGCGCGAAGCAGATCGGGCGATGCGTCGTGCGAGAGGGCTGGCTGGGTCATGCTGGCTCCAGTAGTCACATTCGATGAGCGGGATTGCTGGCCGGGCGGCGGCATGCGCGGCGAAACGCAGTTGATGCATGCCGTGAGGAAGAAGGGCTGGCCCGGTCCGCGTGGACTGCCTTTGCCAGCCCGGCTCATTGATGCTGCAGAAGACGGTTGCAAATGACGGTTGCAAATGACGGTTGCAAATGACGGTTGACGGTTGACGGTTGCGACGGATATCCAGGATCTCCCAGATGACGTTGCAAACGGTGTCGCCAGACTTCGCAGCAAGATTCGCGCTTGAGCAACTGCACGGGAAATGGCCGGCGTTGCAGTTGCGGATTTGCCTGGCGCACGTGAAGTTATGTTCTAGTGCATCGGCGCGCGATGCGCACGGGAAAAATTGCTGCCAATTGCAAGGAATGAGCGAGCATGTTGGCGGGGAACCCGTCTAGAATGCCCGCTTGCATCGCTTATCGAAGATAAAAACGCAGCGCCTGATACGCACTACCAGCCGCACTGCCAGCTTGTGAGACTTCACTTCTAATGACAACAATTCGAGGCGTGCAGCCGTATGCTGCGCCGCACACACCTGTATCTGCATCTGCTCGCGCCCCCGCACCGCATGCCAAAGGGATTGAGCCACGAGCCGCGCGATGAACCAGTATGACCCAAAGCGCGGGATCGCGTTGTCACTCGGCGCGTCGGCGATGTTTGCTTTACTGTCCGCTTACGCCAAGCTGCTTGCGCCGCTGAGCGGTCTCGACATCTTCGCATGGCGTGTTGTGTGGACCGTCCCCGGGGCGCTTCTGCTGATCGTGCTGCGCAAACGCCTGCCTATTCTTCGGCAACTTCTTTACCGCATGGTGACGGAACCGAAGCTCGGCGCGGCGATGGTTGTCAGCGCAGGTTTGCTGGGCGCGCAGCTGTGGGTGTTTCTATGGGCGCCGCTGCATGGGCGCATGCTTGAAGTCTCGCTCGGCTATTTTCTGCTGCCGCTCGTGATGGTACTGGTGGGGCGCTTCTACTATCACGAGAGTCTCGACGGTCTGCAGTGGCTCGCTGTTATCTGCGCCGCTTTGGGCGTCGCGCATGAACTGTGGATGACGGGTGCCTTTTCATGGCCCACCTTGCTCGTCGCACTCGGCTATCCACCGTATTTCGTGCTGCGCCGCAAAATCAACCAGGATTCGCTGGCTATGTTCACGGTGGAAATGGCGCTGCTGCTGCCCGCGGCGGCGGTGTTTGTCGTCATCGGCGGGTCGCTTGCGACGATCGGCAACCGTATCGACATGTGGTGCTTGCTGTTGCCAGGGCTCGGTGCGCTCAGCACCATTGCGCTCGCTTCGTATCTGAAGGCGAGCCGGTTATTGCCGATCGCATTGTTCGGCATCCTCGGGTATGTCGAACCGGTGTTGCTCGTGTTTGTCTCGATCACGTTGCTCGGCGAGACGCTCAGTGCCGCACAATTGGTCACGTATATTCCGATCTGGATTGCGGTTGCGCTGACGGCATTGCATAGCGTGCGGCTCGTTCGCTTTGCGACGCGCTGAGCCTCGCTTCAGCGATGCGCCGCCGCGCGATCCGCATTGATGCGCGTCGCGCCGACCTGCGCCTCGATCGCTTCGCGCAGCGCCGGCCGCCAGCCGAAACCGAACAATGCTTCAGCGAGGACGAAGAGCGGCCCGATCAGCAGGCCGATCACATCGTCGACAAATGCCGGCTTGCGATGTTCATATGCGACGTGGCCAATGAACTGAAACACCCAGCCGACCACGAATAGTCCGATGCCCGAGGCGAGCCAGGTGAGCGTAGCTTGCGCAGCGAGCCACTGTCCGCACGCGACGCACAACACCGATACCACGGTCATCATTACCCCGAGCGGCACGTCGAGCACGAGGTAATAGACGCTCGCCGCGGCGAACAGCACCCACGCGGGCGATAAGGCAAACGGCAACGAAAACGGCAGCGCACCGAAGCCGAAAACCGGCCGGCTCAACAACACCGCCAGCGCCAGCACGATCATCGGAATGCCGATGAAATGCGTGGCGATATTGCGCCGGTCACGATGGTAGGCCGCGTATTGCGTAAGCTGTTGCGTCAGCGTTCTCATGGGTGCCGCTCCTCGATCAAAGTCAGCATAATCGCGGGCAGCCGAATTTGAAACCATCGGGTAGCCGACAATCGGGCACGGATGCCGTCCTATGACTGTGAGTTTTTCATCGAATGAGCTTGCCACGCTGCTTGAGCGCAGTGCGTGGTTTCGCTCGGCGCCCGCTGCCATGCAGGCGCAGTTGATCCAGGCGGGGCGTGTCGAGCGCCTCACGGCCGGTGAACGGCTCTTTACGCGCGGCGATTCCGACGACGGCCTCTATTGCGTGCTCGACGGTCTGGTGCGAATTGGCGCGGCGAGTTCGGCCGGCAAGGAAGCGTTGCTTGCGGTCATCGAGCCGGTCAACTGGTTCGGTGAGATCGCGTTGTTCGATAACCGCCCGCGAACCCATGACGCGTATGCCGAACGCGATGCCGAGCTGTTTCATGTGCCGCGCGCCGCGCTTGCCGCGCTGCTCGAACGCGCGCCCGAGTATTGGCATGTCTTCGGTTTGTTGTTGACGCAAAAGCTGCGCCTCGCGTTCGATGCCATTGAAGAAGCCGCCTTGCTTCCGGCTGCGCAGCGCGTGGCGCGCCGCTTGTTGTTGATGGCAGGCGGCTACGGCGAACCCGGCGCACTGCGGCGTGTGCTCAAAGTGCCGCAGGAGGACCTGGCGATGATGCTGGCTTTGTCGCGGCAGACGATCAATCAGGTGCTCAAGCAGTTCGAAACGCAGGGTGCGTTGAAGCTGGGCTATGCGGAAATCGAAATCGCCGATGCGCAAAAGCTCAACGCGCTAGCTGAGCTGAACCCAGCGCGGGATTGATCGAAGATCGGCTCGATTTAGCCCGTTAGCTCATCACCCCGGCAAACTCGGCGCGCAGGTCTTGCAACCGGTCGCGCGCGGTGCTCAGGCGCTCGACGAGTTGTGCCGAAGCGCGCGTGATCGGCATGCGTGTTTCGTCCGTCATTGAATGATCGAAGGCCAGCAGGGCTTTTGATCGCGGACGGCTTGGCGGCGCTTCAATGGTCCGATCAGTGCTGCGGGGAGTGTCGAGATCAGCGTATGCAAGGTGAAATCGAGGTCGTCGAGCGCAATGTCGAGTTGCACGCGTACTTCTTCGCGCACGGCCTCTGTGCTGATCACATACACGCCGAGCGGAGAATGAAGCAGGGTGCGCAGCTGGGCGCCAGGAAGATCGTGCGGAGGGTGGGGCAGGGTCACCTGCAAGCGGGCGCGAGCCGCGGGGAAGGGAATCACATTGTTGCGTTGGGCCGGCGGCGCGCTGAGCGGCTGCATTTCGAAGCTGTCGATTGATTGCGTGAGAGCCATTTGATGCGGCGTTCGTTGACGCCATGGTTGATCAAGACAGTTCGAGATTAGACGTCTACGGGTAAACGCAGTGCAAAAATTGGGGTGTCTGACGAAAAAAAGGCGAGTCACTAGACTCGCCCTCCCTGAACGGCACAGTTCGGCTTCGATTAACTACGCATGCCTGGCCGGTGCGTGCCGAAAACCGATCACGTGTTATTGCGCTTTCGTCGTGTCGGTTTTTGCGCCGTCGGTTTTTACCGGGGCAGTGCTGGCCTCTTTCGTGCTGTCCGTCTTGGTCTTGCTTGCGCTTGTGTCGACCGGAGTCTTCTTGGTGGCTTTGTGCGTCTTCGCCGTGTGTGTGGCGGAAGCCTTTTTCACATGCGCTTTCGTAGCAGCTTTAGTCGGCGCATTCGTCGTCGCCGTGCCATTGTCGGCGGCGCCGGTTTGCGCGGCGGTGCTCGCCTTCAGATTCGCTTGGCCGGCGGGCTGCGTTTGTGCGGGTTGCGCGGCCGCCGGCGCGGCGGTTTGTGCGAATGCGGTCGACACGACGAGAGCGGAAGCGAGAGCAGCGAAAAGCGTCTTCATGATGTAACTCCTGGTTAAACCGGTTGTTCTTTGTGCAGCGGCTGAAATATTTCAGCGCTGCCGGTTTAACGTTGGCCGGAGGACAGCAGTTGACGGTGCTCTGGTGACAAAACGTAACGGCGGATACATATCGGGGTCCTGAATCCGCCGGCGCCGATCAGCCGGCACATCATCAGACCGCCCATCGGCACGTAATTCGACGTCAGACCCTTAGTAATACAGATCATATCTGGTTCGAAGCCGAAGTGCCGATGCGCGAACCACTCGCCGGTGCGCCCGAAACCCCCAATCACTTCGTCCGCGCACAACAGCACGTCGTACTGACGGCAAATGCGCTGGATCTCAGACCCGCCACGCCGGCGGGGGCGGTCTCGGCCGTTACACCAGCAACAGCCTAACGTCATGCTCCGTGAGCGCGCTATTGAAACGGATTCTGCACAATGCCCGGTTTCGCATCGGGCTCGTCCTTCACCTGTGCCGGCAGACTGGCCTGCGCCTGCAGCGCAGCCACCACCGCATCGATCGCTTCCTTCAGCGCCAGCGCAGCCTTCAGGCCGCGCTGGTCCCGAGTCAGCTCCAGCGTTCCGTTCAGCACCACGCGCGTGGTGCCGTTGCTGACGGTGAGTGCATCGCCCTGGATGTTGAGCACGTCGTCATCGTTGGAATAGGGTTTAAACACCTTTCAGTCCTCCCGGTCGCTGATCTTTGAGATTTACGCATAAGTATGCGCAATGTTGCCAACAATCTCAAGTGTTGTAATAATGGACAGAAGTCGCAACTTGCAGGGAGGACGAACTTCATGAATCGAGGGACTGTTGCAGGGCTCGCGAGGCGGATTCTTCTACCTCAATTTACGCTGACCGAGGTTTCCCATGCGGGCGACCCCGATGCGTATGAGGTTTCGGCAACGTCGGAGTCGTATTTTGTGAGGCCGACGATGGTTCCTGTCGGCGGTATCCGGCGCGACGGAAAGCCCCGCTGGGTTAAGCATCGCTTCAATCTGTTTCCAATCGTCCTCGACCGACACGGTGTGCCTTGGGCTGAGGCGGAGGTTTATCTCCTTGCTCGTATGCAGGGCACTTTGAATCCGTTGGCGACCACATTTATGGGAATCGGCGACGATTTGGCCTCGTACCGCCGCTTTCTGGACGAAGAGAAAATCGACTGGCTGGAATTTCCGTCTCTTAAGCAAATGCGGCCTACTTATAGATTCAGTGGGCATCTCACGTTTTGCGTAAAAAGCGAAGAGCTTTCAGCCTCGACGGCGCGTCGCAGGATGGGTACCGTCGTCAGCTTCTATCGATGGCTAATAACGGAAGAGGTATTCGAGCCCGCCTTCCCCGCGTGGAAAGAGCGAGATGTTTACATAAACATCTCCGACGCCCGGGGCTTTCGTCGCCTCAAAAAGGTTTCAAAAACGGACGTGTCTATCAGCGCCCCAAAGCAACGCGACTCGTTTGATGGATATATTGATGACGGTGGAAAGCTCAGGCCGCTACCTCTCGAGGAACAGGAATGGTTGGTGGATGCGTTGGTATCCATCGGCAATATCGAGATGGTGTTAATTCACATTTTCGCTCTCGTGACCGGGGCGCGGATTCAGACTGTCCTTACTATTCGAGTGCGGCATGTATTGATGCAAGAGGGTAGTGATGCAAGCGGCGAAATACGAATGCCGGTTGGTGCAGGTACAGGAATAGACACGAAGAACGATAAACAGATGGTGCTTCATGTTCCACGTTGGTTCTATTCGATGTTGAGTACATACGCAATGAGCGAGCGGGCGACCCGGCGGAGAAGCAAGGCTAAGGGGGGTGACGCGGAAGACCAGTATCTATTTCTCAGCGAGCGCGGCGCCCCGTTCTATCGAAGCAAGGAAGAAGCGATACAGTTTGATGACGAAAACGACCTGCGCCACATGAAGGCTGGGCAGGCGGTCAGACAGTTTATTCGTGACCGCGTACTACCCTTTATTCGCGAGAAGTACAACGTCGCCCACTATCACTATAGATTTCATGATACACGGGCAACCGCTGGCATGAACTGGACGGACGCACAGATGAAGCTTGTCACTGAGGGAGAAATTACGCTGCAGGATGCGCGGAAGTTCGTTGCGGTCCGTATGGGACACGACTCAACTGCGACCACAGACGGATACCTTCAATATCGACGCAATCTAAAGATGGTGCGTGAGGTTAAAGTTCAACAGGAAAGCCATCTGAAAACGCTAACCGAAAAAGCAATGGCGGGTTTGCTGTGAACTATGCCCGGCGCAATATTGAAATCCTGCAATTGCCGTTGATAGCCGACGGGTTTGTCGAACACCCAGAGCGCGCAATATTGCAATTCAAGAAAGGCGAAACCATTGATTTCGGCGCGTTTTGCTACTCCTCTGTAACGGAGGTCGCTAGCGCCCAGAGAGGCCTAAATCGTCCACGTTCTGAGCGCCTCGTGGATGCATCAACGTTTCGCCCAGAAAGAGTCGCGCCAATGCGCGCTGCCATCATTTTCTTTTCTCGCGAGATTAGCCATAGCGCCTACAGTCCGCTTACGGTAGCTTTAGCGGCGAGAACATTCGTGCGGTTTTTGTTTTGGGCAAACGAGAGCGGATTCTCCGATGTGCTGACAAATCGGCCGACACTCAGGCTAGGATTTCGGAGTTTCGTGTCCCATCTCTGGGAAGAGGTGGCCGCGCAGAGAATGACAGAAAAGACGGCCGGTGTGCGAGTCAGCACATTGCGCGAGGTTTTGGCACAGCTTTACGATATCGACGACATTCATCACGGAGTGCGTCTTCCTCGCTCGAGGAAACGGGCCGCGCAGCCAACGGTTCCACCCAGCGAAGAGGACCAAGGCAAAATGCTTGCGCTCTGTCAGGCACTCTTTGATGGTCTGACGTCTCTGTGCCTAGATTTCAAGCCTTATCCCTATCCGCTGGCAGTCCCACGGAGCCTTGGCGCTGCTGATGACAGTATGTGGATTTTTCCGTCTCGAAAGTGGTGCATGCCTCCACATCAGCTTGCAGTTCGTGAAAGCCTGACACTGGGCTATTGGGCCTTCGACTACGGGACCGGTACGATTGCAGAACCAGCGGAAATTGCGCATTACTATTCCCAAGATTATCCCTCGGACCGGTTAAACGCGGCGGCGATTGCTGTCTCGCACGCCCACGCCGCTATCAACGACGCGAACGTCAACGAGCGCAGCGCATATCGCGTCGCCGCCGCGTTGCGGGCCCATCAAGCATTTGTGGTGATGTTCCTCTCGCGGACCAACATGAACTGGGCACAGGTCCGAGAACTACCTTGGGGAGCCGACTACGAAGTAGGCGCGGAACGTCAGGGCTTCCGGGCGGTGAAGGCCCGAGCAGGAGGGAAAGTTGTCACGTTCGAAATACAGACGGTTTTTCTTCCGGAACTCCGAAAATTTCTCAAGCTGCGTGAATATCTGTTGAACGGAAGTGAGTACGAGTATCTTTTTATGATTTGCGACGGCCAAACGGGAAAGTTCGAACCGTTGCAAGCGAAGACACAGGACCACATTGCGGCTAGCTTGAGGCGAATCGACCCAAACGTACCCAACATTAAATCGCGGAAATGGCGCGCTGGAGGCGGCGACTGGATGCTTCGCCGTGGCGTTGACACGGAGACTGCGTCTGTGATTCTGCAAAATACAGAGTCAACCGTACGCAATAGCTACGCGGAAGGCTCGCCGATTGTCCAGATGGAAGAGCTAGGGGCATTTTTCGATAGCATCCAAACTGCGGTGATTGCCAAGGGATGTGAGGTTCAGAACGGAGTCGCGCGCCCGGTCGGACTGTGCTCAGATTTTGGTGCCCCGACTCAAAGCGAGCAAGCGGCCGTCGTACCGGATTGCCTAAGTAACGAGGGCTGCTTCTTCTGCAACAAGTTCAGGGTACACGCGGACGAAGATGACACGAGGAAACTAGTCAGTTGCCGGTATGTCATCCAGCGGACAGCGACGACCCACGATGAAGAACAGTTTTCGTCCATTTTTTCGCCGATTTTCAAACGCATCGAGGACCTGCTTGCGGAGATTGATAGGTTGAGCCCGGGTCTTGTCGGTGCAGTGACGCTGGAAGTTGAAAATGGCGAACTCGACGCCTATTGGGCCAGAAAGCTGGAAATGTTAATCATCCTCGAGTTAGTTTCATGAACTCAAGTACCGAAAGCCTTTCGCAACTGATATCGTCAGTCCCCCTGGTAGGCGCCTCTGCCATAGGCCAACCTCCTGCCGACGACACCGTCGTGAGCCGACGTGGTGACGGCACGGTCGCCTCTAGGTACGAGAATATGATTTGGGACTGGACCACATATGCGGACAGGGGGCGAAGCAGCCCCTTGAATTTCGCGTTCTGGCGAAAGAAAGACCCGGAGACCACCGCTCGGGCCGGACTCGTGCGTGAAATGAAGTTCCTACTCTATCTTGTTATTTGGAGGAGGGACGGTCCACCGTTCTCATATCGAACGCTTAAACAGCGTGTCGGCTTGCTTCGCGCCATAGCGCGACGATGCGAAAGTCGCGAGCGGACAATCCAAGACTTCCTTACCGATGAAGGTGAAGTTTTGGAGTTCTCGTCCGACACTAGTCCCGGAGCGTTGCTAGGCCTCCCGGGACTTCTCGAGGACTTGGCGACCTTAGGGCTTGAAGAAGTAGGTTACCGCGTCGCGGGTGACAAGGTGCAGCAATCGCTAAGGGTGATTCTTGGGCAGTACGGGGATTCTCTGAAGCAGGTTCCACCGATTCCTACCAGAATCTATACGCATATCCTGTCGACGCTCCGCCAAAAGCTGGAAGACTTCAATGCGGTGTTGGACCGGTTCCTAGACCTGACTAGGAAGTGCTACGCCGACCCGAGACTGGGACGAAGTAAGGGGTTGCAAAATGGCAAGGGTAAAGAACTGGGGGAAGCCTACATGTTCACCATGCCGGAACTTCTTAATGAATACGGTCTCAAGGAGTATTTTCACTCTAACGACATTTCCGCCGACGTTAAAGGCATTTCCAACTGGCTCCATACCATGCAGACGGTGGCTCGCCTTGCAATTCATGCATACAGTGGTATGCGCAACGAAGAGGTTTCAGCGCTCACGTGCGATTGCCTCGAGACATCGAAGAAAAATGGGCGCCTTCACTACATAATAAACGGAATTACCTCCAAGCTTACAGGGGGCACGCCAAAGAAGGCGAGTTGGGTAACCGGCAACGTCGGGGCTAGTGCCATCGAGATAGCGCAAAAAATCGCGTCCATCGTGCATGCGGTCGTCGTAGGCGACGCAGAAGAAGCGATATCGCCAGGTGCCGCACCGCTAATGCCAGCCATATCGCATCTTGGCTTCGGGGGGCGGCTACCAAAATCCGACGGTAACGGTCTCGTGACTAGCGTTCTTGGCCTGAGCGAAATGCCACGTTTGCGTTCGAGCCTGCAGCCGTTAATTACGGAAGCTGACCTGCTTGAGCTTGAGCACATCGACCCACATCGAGCGTGGCGCACCGAAGAGAATTTCGTTGTCGGTACACCCTGGAAACTGACAAGTCATCAACTTAGGCGTTCGCTCGCCTTGTATGCACAGCGCTCTGGCTTGGTTTCTCTTCCATCACTTCGCCGACAGCTTCAACACATAACGGAAGAGATGTCTCGTTACTACGCTCGTGGGTCGGTCTTTGCAGAAAATTTCATAGGTGACTATAAAGCGCATTTCGGCCGAGAATGGCAGTCGACTCAGCCGGCGTCGGCTGCACTAAGCTATATAAAAAATGTTCTGCTTGGTGATGAGGTATTGTTTGGAGCTCACGGCAACTGGATTGAACACCGGTTGAAGGACAACGATGGTGTCGTAGTGTTCAATAGAGAGCGCACGATGAGGCGCTTCAAAAAAGGTGAGCTGGCATATCGTGAGACGAGCATCGGCGGATGCACGAGCACTGAGAAGTGCGACAAGCTGCCGCTGAGCTGGTTGAACGTGGAATGCGTGAACGGTTGCAAAAATCTTGTCGGACGCCTGCCCAAATTGGAGCGGGTCATTGTCGCGCAGTCGAACTTGGTCGATGCGCTTGACCCGACATCCCCGGGGTACAGGATGGAGAAGGCCGACCTTGAAGTTCTGGTGAGCGCTCGGGACAAAGTAGTAAAAAGGGAGTTCGCGAGGAATCATCGGAAGAGAGGTGGTGAAGGAGAGATGCGTGACTGACGGCAAAGGCCCACTTGAGGATTATTTCACTGCACTTGATAGGCTGAAGTCAGGGAAGTCGACGATAGTCAATAAAGGAACCCGCATAACAAACGACGCGGTCTCTGTTGAGGCGGGGCGCGCGAAAGGGAGCATAAAAAAGTCGCGAGCGATATTCGCGGATTTGATTCTGGCCATCGACGAGGCAGCAGGCGAACAATCGAAACCGGCGAAGGAGAAGCAAGAAGCGCTATCGAAGAAAAAGGATGAAATCAGGCAGTTACGGCTGGCGCTTGATGCCTCGCTGGCGAGGGAGGTCTCCCTGTTACACGAGTTATTTGAGGCGAAGAAGAAGCTGAATAAGCTTACTGCCGAAAAGGTGATACCGATTCGGAGAACGCGTCGGAAGTCGACCGGAGAAGACTCATAGGGTTTAGAGTGCACTGGGAGTTACGCGCTTCGACACGTCGGCCCCGGTCCGAGCCGGCGTCCAGTGGTGGTTCCTCAGGCGCTTTGAGAGGACGGTTCCGACAAAACAGCGCGACACAACGCGCCCGCCTTAGCGCAAATAGTTCGGGCACTTCTTCACGATGTACCTTGGGATTCGCATAGCAACTTGCCCGCAATATGTTCTGGTGCAGGTCTCCGCTCACAACCTCCCGCGCAATCACACGGGTTCGCGTCCCGCGTCCAATTGGGCGCCAAGGCTCTTCTAGGCATTCACCACACTGATGACCTTGGTCGGCGCGCACACCTACCGCCCTCGAGTAACCAGTTATGGACGTAGCCGTAAGTGATTGTTCTATATAGCGATTAGGCTGTCGTCTGGATGTCCATGCTGATGTGTCCGCCTAGTTCTGTTTTCGGTGCGGATGTCCACAGCCGTTATCCGTTCCGCTCACGTGTCCGTTGGTTCTCCCTACTTCGTTCTCGACTTAACTCGCTTTATGGGCGTTGGCCACCGAAGTGCCGTCGGTCCGGATATTGGTGCCGGCGCGGCGCTGTACGCTAGGTTTCTTTCCGAGTTTTGCGGACGAGCCTCTGCATGTCTACTTCGAGCTCACCCGGTTCAAGTGGCTGTAGCAATGTTTCAATTCCAACCCCAAGCGCGAATGCGATTGCTTCAACATCGGAAAGGCTCGGATTGACTACCTGCCTCTCCAAGTTCCCGACGTAAGTCCGGAAGTGCCTCGACTGTACGGACAGCGTTTCCTGGCTTACACCAAGGGCGGCCCTAACCTTGTTTACATTCCGTGCAATTCGCTCAAGTGAGGGGCGATTGTCGGCGCTCGCGCTCGCGGGTAACCCGCTTGTAATCAATTCGAGTATGTCGACATCTAGCACCCGGGCGACCTGGTCCAACGTAGCGAATCGGGGATTTGACTTGCCGCGTTCCATGGCCGTTATAGACGGGCGCGACACGCTTGACATCCTCGCCAATGCATCTTGCGTCATGTCTCGCAGGTCTCGTAAAGCTCTTAGTCGTTGGGCGAGCTGGGTAGCTGCAGCGGATGGTTGCTTTTGCATAGCCGCGCAAGCATTCCCCACCACGATAGTTTTTTCTAGATATAAAGAAATAGCACTCTTGTAAATAGCACTCTATAAACTATACAATGGGCTTTGTGATGCGTGCGGTGGGCGCGATACCGAGGAAACGCAACGACGTCGCTCCCGGGCCGGCTACTTCAGCGATACGCCTAATTGAGACGCACAGTTCGACTTGCTGTTCGCCGCAGAAATGTCAGAGGGCGCAGACCTCTAGGGTTCTGCGATGTGTACAAATTACTGGCCCAAACGTTATCTGCGCAGCGTTCTACGGTTCCGGGCTGCGCTGAACCGGAGGGCAATCCATGCGGGTTCGACGGTAACGGATGTTTGCAACGCAGTTTCGCTACTGGTGGGAAGAAAACACTTACCTCGCCGAGATACAAATGGAAAACAGCGCTGGCGACGAGTTCGCGGCGCTATACGACCCGGACGTTGGGATATGGAAGGTATGGCAAGACGAAGAGTTGGTTGCGGTAATCGGCGGCAGCGTGCATCCCGACGAGGAGCGGGGACTTGGTCTCGGTATCTTCTTGATGAACTTCGAGGATGCGGTGAAGTCGCTCGTGGCAAGAGAGGTTAAATGCGGTTATTTCGGATGGCCGGCGCGTCGCCACGACACACGCGGCAGGCGTCCCGAGCCTGATGGCTCGCAATCTATCACCACAGGACATACCTCGAATCTCGACGGTTGGTATGCCCGAGACGGCGAATACGAGTTAGTGCTAATGCCTGACTCGTCGCTGATAGCGCGAATTGGCGGGGCAGAGCCGGCGAATGCAGCAGACGGCACGTTGCGATGGCGGCTAGACGATAACGCGCGTTTCGAGCTCACCACGAGGACGAATTGGGACTGTCATCCTGCGGGGAATTTGGACTGGATTTACCGGCTGGCACTCGCCATCGTCGCTAGCCAGCATGTTGGTGATGTGAACTGGCGTGACTGGCAAATCTGATAGATGTTCATCATGAAAGCTCAAGTCACCGGCGCAGGCATCGGCGAAGCATGGAAATGGACCGCTACGGCATACCGCCAGGAGATGAACGCACACTCTGATGTCCTCGGCGAACCGTCGGTGCTATTGGGAGAGTGTTTCGCCGAGACATCTGGAGCGGGCGACGGGACCCTTTTGAGGGAAGTAATCGCATCGATGTTGAAGCGTCTTGAGGCGCCGAATGATGGAGGTGCAACAACGCCTCAAGAAAGGCGGGCCCCGATGACAGCGATGACCATTGTCATTCGGGTCGGCCGCCGTGCACGTCCTACGGAGGCAATCACAATCATGCGGTTTGACGTTGTTCTCAAAGACGGTCTGGTCTACACCAGCGTCATGAGGGAGGACGCACCACGCATGGACATAGAGCCTATATCGTGCGGAAGGGACGCACATATTTGGAGCATCTTTCGCGAAGTCCTACTGCGTCTGTGAAGGATGATACCCCAGAAATTACAGGAGGCGCGGCGAGCGTGCGTGGCGTTCCGGCGGGCGAATTGAAATTGTAACGTAAGCACTACGATGTAGATGACTTTGGCTACAAGAATATTCGTTGTTATCCGAATCAACGAACAGAAGTAAAGGAGCAGCTATATGAGCATCGGAAAGGTGAAGCCGCTGACGGAAGAGCACGACATTGTCCTGATTCGTTGGCGAGTATTGCGTGCAGACAATGGGACGGACCGTCTGGTTGGAGCGCGTCTCGATGACTTTGACGGCCGGGTCAGTTCCGCACTGACTGAGTTCGATAGAGAACGAATGGTAGCCACCACGCGCTCCGGGCGTGTGTATCTATTACAGGGTCCGCCCGGCTATAACGCCGATGCGGAATACGTGTGGGAGTTTGTTTGCAAGCGCGACGGAATCAAAGAGTTTGCTGACGTAACGCGAGAATACTATCCAGCATCGGATGTTGACGCGAACAACGTCACCGAACCATCGGCGGCCCCATCTACGACCGGTACCCAGCATTCGTCACCGATACCTAAGGCCCAGTGACTAGGATTCAACTCGTTTTCGACGCGCGAGCGCCGACCCTCTACCTAGATATAGACGGTACGCTGCACGCCGGTTCTGCGGTCATCGATGACGCCGGGCTCGTCGCACTTGAGAGCAGGCGGGAGTTGTTCGAATTCGCCCCGGTGCTCGTTGAACTGCTTGCACCGCACCAGCGCGTTCAGATTGTACTGACCACGTCCTGGCTGCTGCTTATAGGCCGTAACGGTGTTGTTTCGCACCTTCCCGAAGCCCTACGTTGCCGAGTGGTTGACGACACTATGAGAATCAGGTCGAGGATGGGCGAGGTGCGGGACGGCACCGACCGCGTATCCAAAATCCTACGCCACGTTTGGTCTCACGGAGTGAAGACCTGGCTCGCGCTCGACGACAGGGCATGGGGAGTGCCGGCTGGTTACGCCGAACATTTCGTTCATCTCTCCCCCGAAAGCGGCGTTAGTTCGCCCGATGCGCGTTCGCGGATTGAATCTTGGCTGCGTGAGCAGCAGGAGCAGTAGCCTCATTTCGAAGGGGAGACGATTTCCTCTTGCTTATGTGATTTCGAGTTCTGGCGGCCTGCAAATGACCAATACTGTTGCAAAGGACAGGAACTGGGCCGAAGCTCGTGACCTACGAACGCGAGCGCACCATCACCCGAGACCGTGGCGTCATTAAGACGACAGGAAACTGTTGCGTCCCGAAAGTGATGAAATGGTGCTGCGCGCGTTTCTCGTCACTACGACAGTTTGCGCAAACAGAGGAGGGATGCTCCATGAGCCCCGACGCTTACGAACGTGCGATACAACGGATTGATGCGGAATTTGACATCCCGCAGTACGACGTATCAGGTCTCATTCGCCTAATTCGCGCAAATGACGGACGGCTACCTGCCGACAAGTATGAGCGATTCGGGTATCTGCCAGACGCCGTCCTGCAGCGAATCGAGGCCATCGTCCGCGAGGTTTTTGGAATTGGAATCGACGGCTAGCGGCCGTGCGCTATACCTTGCAATGCCACGATTGCGGGGCTTCGGTGAGTGGGTGTCCGATTTTGTCCCAAGGTCCCGACCGGCTAGTTCAGGAAAGTGGGTCTTCGCGTCAGGCATGAAAGCCATGGACCTACCGCATTCTTACAACATTCGAACGACGCGAACAGAAGTGCGGTTAAGACCTGACGTCAGCTTGTTCTAGCTTCCCCACTGAAATTGCTAAACCGGCTAACACATAAAAACAAGTGCTGTACGCATAACATCAAGGAGGTAGCGCAACTCGTCTACGGATTCGCTGTGTTTTTGACCTTCCTCAACCTGGCAGTCATGTGATGAAAGACATTGCTTCCAATCAGCTCTATCTGCTCGGCTTCCCGTTCGCAATCGTGATTGTGATGGCCTTGCTGGTCCTGGCGATTCGAGCGGTCGTTCGATATGTAGTGGTCACGCGCGTTCAGCGAAAGAGGCCGGGGGACGACACGTAGGTCAAGGCCTTTCAGCCGCCGCAGAAAATCGCCGAGACAGAGAAAGCGCTCAGCCGCAGGTAACCATTTCTCGACCTGGCGACGCCGAGACTGCTTGTTTGTGTTTTTCATGCTCCCCTCCAGCAAGTCTGGGGGCAACCGACCCTGGGGAAGGCGTAGACCGCCCACCCCAGTTCCGCGCCTTGTCTACCATCGGCGATAAGCGCTATTGGCCAATCTGGCCGCTTACGCGGTTTTCCTGCTGATTCAACGCGTAGTTTTCTCGCCGGGTGATATGGCTGCCGTCCTGGCTTGCCATATCGCGCTCCTCCTGCCGAATCTGATGGTCATCCCGATGCAGTCTCGCCGCCTCGGCGTGCGACATGTCGCCTTCCCGTACTTCCTGGTGAATGCGACGGTCCTGATTCGCGAGGCGATGGTTGACCTCAACACGGCGTGGGTGCGTCGCATCCCAGTTGGTTTGCGCCGAGGCGGTGCCGGCGAATGAAAAGGCAAGTGCTGCAACAGCGGCAAGTTTGTAGGCAATGTCGTGCATGTTCGTCTCCGATTCAGTTGAAGGGACGGCTTCTGGCCGTTCATCTCCTTAACGTCTCGGACGGAATTCCTGAGAAGGCTCGGGACGAGGTAGGCGTTTCAAATTACACGTCTCGTTACACACAAACACACTGGTAATCTGCGCTCCAAATATAGTGCGTTCACAACTGACAAGTGAGGCACGTTATGAAACGAATCATTGCGCTGATGCTGATGGCCGTATGTCTTGGAACCGCGCTGGGCGGCTGCATCGTTGTGCCTGCAGGCGGCTACTATCACCGCTATTAACTGTAGCTGACTAGCAGCCATTCAACTGTTCAACCGTACATATCTGACCACGCAAATCATGACCATCTTACGTAGCCGCTGGTTCGCGATGACACTCGTCGCCGGCCTTGGCATTGGCGTATCGTCCGTCGCTCTCGCGCATGTCGATGTTGGAGTCAACATTGGCATCCCGGGTGTCGCGTATGCACCCGAGCCGGTCTACGCACCGCCGCCACCGGTGTACGTCGAACCTCCTGCTGCTGTTGTCATCAGTCCGGGATGGTATAGAGACCGCTATTACGACGGGCATCGTTATTGGGACCGTAGGGAGTGGGAAGAGCACCATCATGATGAACGGGAGTGGCACGATGCTCGGGACCATTACGATGGGCGTCGTGGTGACTGGGGCCATGACCACGACGGCGGTGGCCCGAGAGATGGCTGGCACCGTGACCACTGGGATGGCGACGAGAGGCACGACCATTGACACGAACGGCGCTGGTGTTGCATTCGGCGTGCGGAGACTTCCGCAGGTTCATCCCGTACCGCGCGCGTAACGCGGTGGCTGCGGACGTCTTCGGCGAGAGACGCGGTTGTCGTGGCACGCGCGGATTTGCTATTGCGCTGGCGCCACCTGCAGCCAGCAAAAAACGTCTCGCCAACGGTCGGTGGTCATCGAACTGAACCAGTCATTGTGACCGGCGCCGGGCAATAGCAGGAGCTGCGCATGAGGATGCAGGCGGGCAAGCCGCTCAGCGTGCCACACGGGGATGAGTGTATCTTGCTCGCAACCGACTACAACGACCCGACCTACATAGTGCTTCAGCGCGTCGACCGAATCGAACGGGCTATGCAATATCCATCGAACTGGAAACAGCCGTAGCTTCTCCGAGGCAACATTTTCCAGCGAATCCCACGGCGTGATGAGCAGCACACCGGCGACCGCTGACTCGTTGCCGGAGACTACTTGTGCTGCCATGCCGGCACCCAGCGACTCGCCGGCCAAAAATACAGGTCCTGTCCATTGGGCCCTGGCGTCGGAAAGCGCGCTTCGCGATGCTGCCAAAGCCGCTCTCATCGTTCGCGCGCCCGGTCTTCTGCCATGGCCGGGATACTCGACCAGGACAGCCCGGTATCCAACACGCACAAACACTTCGGCAAGAGACTGCTTGTTCTCCGCCGACTCTGCGTTACCGTGATAGACGAGGACCGTTCCAACCGGTTCGCGGCCATCTGGGGTGACCACATATCCTGAGTACCCGCCGCTGGGATACCACGCTTGGACCTCATAGTCCCCATGATGTCCCGACCGGATATCAGTCACGCTTGGGACCGGAGGGAGCAGCAGCCGGTCCTGGAAAACGTAAAGGGCCACCGCCGCCACAACGTAGACGACGAGCGCAAAGCGGAGGGCAGAAAATAACAAGGACATATTGCTTGCAATGTGTGCGCGTGGTCTGCGCGCATGCGCTACTACTTCGTTCCTGGTCTTGCCGTTAATTTGCGGTCGTATCGCCGGGCACGTACTTCACTGCCGCTCGTTAAAAAAGCCGCAGCGCGACTGGGATGCCATCGCGAGGAATGGTGAATAGTGCTGGCGTGTCTTTCCGGCTAGGGGAGGATTAGCGGGGCGATGAGCCCTGCTTTTTCCCTGGCTTCTCCGATTAAAAAGCGGTCCTTGTGAGGTAAGCGGCGTAAGGTACGCCGGGTTGAAACAACAATCGTACAAACGCGAGCAAGTTCCTCCGGATGCGTCCCGGGTCATAAAAGCGTGCACGCCTGGTCGAAATCGAGGCGCGGGCCGCGCGGGTGGAGATTGGAAGCATCGCCGTATCCCAGGTTGCACAAGAAGTTCGATTTGAGGTGACCTTCCGGGAAGAACTCTTCGTCGGCATCCCGGTCGCTTTTCCCTCCTCCAAAAAACTCCTCGTCGACCTTCGCGTTATCGAAGCCGGACATCGGTCCGCAATCGAGCCCCAGGGCACGAGCGGCGAGAATCAGATAGGCCCCTTGCAGAGAGGAATTGCGCCTCGCGGTCGTGTCGACCAGTTCCGGCGCACTTGCGAAGTGGTCACGCATGCCGGGATTGTGCGGAAAAAGCGTGGGCAGCTTTTCGTGAAAATTCAGGTCGTAGGCGATGATGGCCGTCACGGGGGCGCTTATCACCTTGTCTACGTTCCCGGGGGAGAGGGCCGGCACCAGCCGTTCCTTGGCCTCTTTCGTGCGGAGGAAAACGATTCTTGCCGGGTTACAGTTGGCGCTCGTGGGAGCCCACTTCATGAGGTCATAAAGTTGCCGCAGTGTTTCATCGGCGACCGGTTTGTTCAGCCACACGCTATGCGTGCGCGCTTCACGGAACAGGAGATTGAGCCCATCATCATTCAATATGTTGTTCATGAAACCTCCTTGAATGGCAGACTGCGGTGAGCGCGCACGGCGCAGTCCCGCATGGCGGAATTATAGTTTCAACAACAAGGTTGGTTCCGTCGAGCCGGAGCAACGTGGAACCCTTCGCGGTCCACCTCAAAAATGACGCGGCATAACTTATGCGGACGGTTGGCCCGACATCAATGTCTAGGGCGATGGTCGATGTCCCAGAAATGCGCGTGCACGTGTAATACCTCGCGCGGATTGCTTCCCGACCAGAGCCGAATCGCTGGTTGACGTACTCGGCTGCTGACACCAACATAATATTGGCCCTCATGTCGAAAATCGGCAGACCAGCCAGATTGGGCAGCAAGCCGTTGATGACGGAGTCGTTTCTTGATTGGCAGGCTGGTCAGTCCGATGCCGGCATACGGGTCAACCTTGCATTGGCGACAACACGGCGATGACCTCAGATGGGCCATCAAGGCGCTACCGATGCCTGCTGTCCTCGGCAGGGATGGGAAACACTTTATCATTTACCACCATCACCTCGGACGTGCGCTGTGGGACGCTCAGGTTGAGTATGCCTACGTGGAGGTGGTGTGCGACGTTTCCAAGCTCGCCACGGAGGCGTTCTGGAACGAAATGGCGTTGAAGCGCTGGGTGCACCCGTATGACGAGCAAGGAATTTTGCACGGGATAGCGGCCGTCCCCGGTCATGTGTCAGGTCTGGTAGACGACCCGTTTCGCAGCCTGGCTGCATTCGTCAGGGACGCTGACGGTTATGCCAAGACGCCAGAGCCATTTGCGGATTTCCAGTGGGCCGATTTCTTCCGGACTCGCATCCGACTTTGGACCACTTCGTTTCAGTTTACTGCGGCTGTACATCAGGGCGAATACCTCGCGAAAAGCCCGGATGCCAGAGTGCTGCCAGGCTTTATTGGCGGCAAAAAGCGGTAGGTCGCCTGGATGCACGGCGCTGGGTGCTCAGCTTCACTGTGCGTTCGGTCGAGGCTGATAGGTGAGAGCTTCGAACGTTGAGGAAATATGGCCAGGCGACATAGGGAACAGCATCGTCTTGAAACCATTGGCTGGTTGCGTGCTGCGGTTCTCGGAGCCAATGATGGCATCGTATCGACTGCCAGCCTCGTTACCGGCGTAGCATCAGCACATTCCTCTCATGGAAGCATTGTGCTCACGGCCGTGGCCGGGCTGGTTGCGGGGGCCATGTCGATGGCGACTGGCGAATACGTATCTGTTTCTTCGCAGGCGGATACTGAAAAGGCAGCTTTGGTCCAAGAGCAGGCCGAACTCGAGGCTGACTTTCCGCGCGAGCATCGAGAATTGACTGCAATCTATGTGCGTCGCGGTCTGGCTTTGCCGCTTGCCAAGCAGGTTGCCGAAAAGCTGATGGCCCACGACGCGCTTGGCGCTCACGCACGTGATGAGCTGGGCATTTCGAAAGTGACGTCCGCCCGACCTTTGCAAGCAGCACTGGCTTCTGCCTGCAGCTTTTCGGTGGGCGCAGCCTTGCCGGCTATCGTTGCCGCAGTTGCGCCCGAACCGGTGCTGGTTCCACTTATAGTCTTCTCTGCCTTGGTTTCGCTAGCCTTTCTGGGCGGCCTGGCCGCAAAAGCGGGCGGAGCGAAAGTCGGCCCTGGCGTTGTCCGCGTGGTCTTCTGGAGTGCTTTGGCAATGGGTGTGTCTGCAGGTGTCGGCGCCTTGTTTGGTGCGGTAGCCTGAGGCGCCGCGCTCGCGTCGTGTCGGCTCGGGCGCCCAACCAACATCTCACGGGCCATCCAAGGCGCGCGGGCAAAGAAATCTGGCGGATGGAGCGAACGCCGAGCGAGTTTTCCGCTGCGAACACGGCGACGCCGGCGCGTCTAGCTATTGCGCGACGAAATTTGCCGTAGAAGGCATCACCGAGTGCTTGGCCATCGAGGTCGCCCCGTTGGGGATTCATGTGACGGTAGTGGGGCCAGGATACTTCAGCACTGAGTATCTCAGCGGCATTCCGTCAAGTACGCGAAAAAAGCAATCGACGCATATGCTGCGACGGCGCGGGCTACACGTGGAGCAACGGTCGCTGTCAATGGAAAAGAGGCCAACGACCCGAAGAAGCTGGCGCAGGCACTTATCACGCTTGCCATGTCGATACGCCGCCGTTGCGCTTGCAATGCTTTGAAGACCGGATTGCAGTAACTTGCCCGGTTCCCGAAGGTATGGCAGAGATAGACTATCAGATGCTACAAGACGGAGTTCGAGATGCAGGGAAGATTCAGGCAGTAGTTGATGCAAGATGGGCGCCGAAGGGGTAGCAGCGCATGACGTCCTTCCATCAAGGAGTCAACGAGGAGCAAGACATGGAACTTAAATGTGTTGTGGCGGTTGTTCGGCCGGACGCTCTGCAAACTCTGGAAAAGAGGCTCGGCGCTATTGATATCCACGGCATAACCGTCAGCAAGGTAAAAGGGTTCGGCGCGCATCCAAACCTGTTTGCCGATGATTGGACGACCGAACACCTCAAAATCGAAATTTTCGCCCAGGCATCGGACGTTGAAACCCTCGTAAGAGCAATCATGGATATCGCGCACGTCGGGCCGGCCGGCGACGGCATAGTCGCGATTATTCCCGTCGAAAGGTTTTTCCGCGTCCGCACGCAGTCTGAGGCAATACCTTGACCTGATGGCTCACGCCGATGGTCCTGAGTGCGCTCGCCCCGGCTCTGGCACGGGAGGCCGAAAAGGACAACGGTGCAGACTGGGTTCGTGCGTTGCTCGGTGAAATGAGCCGGTCTTGTCGCCGGCCATTCCATCGGAGCTAAATGGCACACGAACAGCATCAACCTTGCATCTCGGCCTTCGACGCATGAGCGACGGCTTGCGACCACTGCGTCGCTTCCCGTTTGTGAGAGGAACATGCGACCGAAATGGCCGAACGCATAAAACTCGATGTCGATTGCGCGGCGGTCTGCCGCCTTGCATCCGGTGGCATGGTATGCAGCCGCCGCCACGCGACGGCTATCTGTGCCTTGTGCGCGCAGGTGTGCTGCGTGCGCCGCAGAATGCAAGGAGCATCAGGAGGAGCATTGCAAACGCTGTACGGGAGCGTGTCGCAAGTGTGCCCGCGAACGCCTAGCAAAACCGCGAAGCCTGGCGGCAGAAAAAACTCTGTCAGTCGGCAATGCTCACATTGCTATGTGCCGTCGAGAAAGCACAATGCCCGGCGAACCGGGCACTTGCGTTGCAAAAGAAGAGCTGGCACTTAGGCCGGCGTGATGTTTGCAGCCTGCTTGCCCTTCGGGCCTTGCTTCACTTCGAAGCTCACCTTCTGGTTTTCCTGGAGGGATTTGAAGCCGTTTCCCTGGATTTCAGAAAAATGCGCGAACAGGTCTTCGCCGCCGCCGTCCGGCGTGATGAAGCCAAAGCCCTTTGCATCGTTGAACCACTTCACAGTACCTGTTGCCATTTTCCTGAATTTTCCAAAAAGTTTTGTCTTGTTGTCACATTCAGCGGAACGGCAGAACGTGACGCCTTCTTTGTACCACGGGGAAATGACAGCCGACAACCAGGGGCGCTACGCGTTGCTTCCGAAAATGTCGAGACCGCAGCGCGAAACCGAAAAACAGGTCACCCCCGCGACTTTAACCGTCTGTGCGAGAGCCCAAGGTCAGTGACGACTACTTCCAGTCGGGTGGTCAGGTCTCTCGGCGCGGCGGAACGAGACGTGACGCTTTGGCGCGCGGGAGTTACCGTTCCGAGGAGTACGGATTGTGAGCGCCTTTCTGAACTTCTCCACGTGGACCTCGCGTGGCTATGCGCAGATGAAGCTTAGGCCACAGCATTTCATGGCAGTTCTCGTCGGACGCGAGCTCGCAAGCGGTCCGACTTGTCGCTACTCATCGGCGCGTCGGTCGGGTCGCGTGCCGGGCCCCCTGCCATTGACCGGCATCACGGTCGAAATGGCATGTTTGAAAACAAGTTGCACGCCTGGACCAGACTCCAACAGAACTGCAAACTGGTCAAAGCCGGCCAGTTGACCACTCAGTCTGATGCCGTTCACGAGGAACACGTTTACGGTGGTCTTGTCCTTTACGAGCGTCTGCAGAAAGTCGTCTTGAACGCATGGCTGCGCATCTGGTCGGCAGGGAACTCTCGTGTTGCAGTTTCTTATTGGGTCCGCCTCATCTTCTGAGGCAACCCAGACTGCGCTTAGCCTGCCACTACGAGCGGGATTTTTTTTGGCCGTGCGTGATATTAGGACACGACAAGAATCAACTTTGGTTATTGTGCCGGTCCGTCCGAATTCACGAGCAGGTTATCCAGTGTGAAACCAGAGAGCCCGTGCCGGAGGGCTGCTAGCGGCCGACATCGCCCAAAACACCTCACTCTTTCACTGAAGGTGTAAGCGTACAATGTCCCGGAGCACGACCGGCGGCGGAGAACAACATGTCAAATCAAGCCTCAGTTCAAGACGAATTCCTGCAGGCACTGCTCAAGGGAAAGACCCCGGCAAGCGTTTACCTGATTAACGGAATCAGACTGAGCGGCCAGGTCGCGTCGTTCGACTCATACGTAGTTCTCCTGGAGTCCCCGTCCGGCCACCAGATGGTATTCAAGCACGCAATCTCTACGGTGATGCCCAGCACAGGGGAACGGGCGCCACGGTCGCTTCCCAATGCGGAAGACAATCGGGCGAGAACCTCGCGCGCGTAGTGCACGGGTGCTACGCGTAAGTGTGGTCCCTCGTTAAGCGAGTGAGGCACGCCCCAGGTATCCGACGCACGCTATTCCGGAGCAACAGCCCGTCGCGACACGGCATCCGCCTCAAGGGGGAGCCCGACAAGCTCGATGGGTTTGCCGGCCGCCTCCGATTGCAAATTTTGCGGCTTCAATGGATGTGTGCTTGGCGGTCACCGCGCTTGAGGCGATGGACGGTTAGCGAATTTTCGCACGGGGGCCCACTACCGACAGCGTGTGCCAGCGTCCGGGGCTGGCAGGGGATAGTCGTCCAGCTTCAGATGCTGGTGGCACATGTGCCCGTGTTGTCCATGACCTTGCCAAGAAAATGTCGGAATAAGTGTCGCAGGGCGTGGCGGGTATACGGGCGGCATCGGCCACCTCAAAACGTTTCTGGCGCCGCACAAGCACGCCGAGGCTGCGTGCGGTTCGAAACCGCACTGGGCAATCAAACGCCGACGACTTCACGGTCATTCAACGCGGAGGCGCGCCGCCGCTGGAACCGCTCACTTAGCGGCAGCCGCGTTGAACATTGCCCGCAGTATTTCTTTGTGCTCGGACCTTAACCGGTGAGCACTGGCAGGCAAATCGATGACGACCTTGAATTTGAGGTCACCGTTCTCCCCGGTCTTCGAATTCTTCAACCCCGCCTTTTCCATCGTGACGATTTTCCCCGCTCGGGTCATTGGCGGCACGGCGACCTTGACCTGCGTGCCGAATAACTCGACCGGAACTGCGCCACCCAACATGGCTGTGACAAAGTCCACCGTAAGGTCCCGGGTCAGGGTAAGGCCGTGCAGCTCGTAGGTGCGATGCGCCTGAATCTTGATGCGACAGAAAGCCGAACCCGGCGCACCCCCGTTCAGACCAGGGCCTCCAGCGCCCTTAACACGCAGAACGGTGCCTTCGACGACACCGGGCGGGACAGTCACCCTTATCGTCTTCTCAGTCCTGACTACGCCCTTTCCGCTGCAGTTCGGACAGCGCGTCTCGTCGACCGCGCCGTAGCCACTGCACTTCCTGCAATTGCGCCCATGGTCGTCTTTGCCGTCGCCGCCGCATGACGGACACGCGAAATGACCGGAGAGCTTGCCGTTTCCGTCACAGGTTCCGCACAGCCTCGGTGCAAGCATCGTAACGTCCACAACGCCGCCGAAAATTACCGTTTCGAGCGGGACCGTCATCTTGCATTCGATATCCGCGCCTTGGACGGGCGGCGGTCCACGTCGCTTGTTCCATCGCGCCCGGACGGCCTCATCAAAGGACGAGCCTGGCGACGCACTGTCGGATGAGCTAGACCGGCGTGCCGAAATCTGGAGGTCGTAAAGCTCTCGCTTGCGCGGGTCGCTCAGCACGTCGTACGCGCTCCTGATTTGCTGGAACCTCGTTTTGGCGTCGTGCGGGTTGGCCGGGTTGCGGTCCGGGTGCCAGCGCATCGCCAATCGGCGGTACGCCTTCACGATATCGTCGGCGGACGCGGTGCTCGTAACGCCAAGGGTCTGATAATGCGTGTCTGAGTTCAACGTTTAACTGCCATTGACGGTCCCACAGAGTATGCCGGCGCAATTGACTGCCAATTGTACTGAATGTCACTATCGGTTCGGGAAATCGCCCCCTTGGAACGCGACGCGCCCGTAAGCCGTTGGCTCGCCGGTGCGCCGTTCCGGCGTGGGGCCAGGTTGGACCTGGTGGGCGGTGGAACGCCGGTGCTGGTCCGGCCCCGAGTTGTAGCGTACTTCACGGATTGGGCAGTTCCCCCGGCAACTCAGCACCGTGCGCACGAATCGCTGCAATCAACTCTGCGGCAGTAATCTCGTAGCGAATTTCGCGATGAATGCCGGGCTTCCGTTGGTCAACGTCGATGAGAAGGATGGCCTTTCCGTCGACCGCTGCTTCCAGGCGCAAGACGCGCACGTCTTGGCCGGTCGTGTCGTCTCGTTCAGTCATCAGAGTCATCGTGCCTGTCGCACCGTTCATACGCATGAAACGTCTCCTATTGCTTGCATTTCGTCGGGGGTCGATTGCCCGGCCAAACTCTCGTCGCGGCGTCGGCTGCACCCATCGGCCAAGTTGAGCTACGACGCTGCCTGCAGCGGTACGTCACAAACAGCGGATGAACCGGTGACGAGCTGGCTGCTACAGATGCGTCGCTCTCGGATTTTCGCCTGACCTGCGGGACATGAGGATGTCAAACGCTTCGCGCGCGTCTTTCAGTTCTTGCATCGCGACTTCGAACGCGACGAGCTCCGGCGTTGACGGCCGTCCGTCTCCATTCGGAGCAAAGCGCGGTTAAAGAGCGTTCAGTGCAGTACAACCCGGCCCCCTCACTCGCCTTAATCATGCTTCGTGACGCCCTTTCTGTGCCGCCGCTTCTCTGCTTGTCGGTATGTCTGTACCGCGCCCAGCTTGAATGTCGTCTCCCCAGTCACCGCGCTACCGACGTCACCCAGCTGTCCCGCCGTCGCCAACTTCCTGACATAGGCCGGCGACACGTTCAGCAGCGTCGCGACTTCTGCGGCACTAATCCTCCCGTCATCCGAGGCCGTCGCAACCTGGCTCGGCTCCACCGGCGCATTCGGTTTCCGCCGGAGCGGGCCAGCGGGCACATCGACCGCACTCAGAAGATGCATGAGCACTACGCGCCGCGCTCGAGCATCGGCATCGGACGACAGCAGTTCCTGCCTGAAGGCCTTCAAAAGTACTTCGGGGAATGCCAGGTTGAGCGCCTCGGCGAGACGGTCTCCTGTTTTCAGCTTCCTGCCGTCAAGCGCCGCAGCCAGCAACCCCGCCAGCTCTTCTCCCAGAGCAGTCGCAACCGGCGCAAGCGCCAGTTTCAGTCCATCGGCCAGGTCGGGGACAGCCGGTGGCTGAGTGGATGCGGATGCAGACTTGCGCTTTGCTGGCATGATGGGCTCCGGAGGCCTCCCGATAGTATGCGCTGGCGCGGTAAAGCCAAGGGCCCGGAGCCCCTGGCCAGTCATCCGGCCATCCGGCAGTCCGGAAAGACGTCCATTGTGCCGCGCTACAAGTTCGCATACGGTTTACGCGTGGCGGTCTGTTCCATTTCAGCAAGCATCGCCCAATGACGGCTACGCCAATCGCAGTGGACTGTGACATTCCGTCATCCGAAGACATTGAACGCATCTACGACGCGGCCGATGGCGTCTATATAACGCGGCCTATTTCAATTTTGGAAACAATCATGGCAACCGGTACCGTGAAGTGGTTTAACGATGCGAAGGGCTTTGGCTTCATTACGCCAGACGACGGCGGCGAAGACCTGTTCGCACATTTTTCGGAGGTGAAGGCAGAGGGATTCAAGTCCCTTCAGGAGGGACAAAAGGTGAGCTTCGAAGTAAAGCAGGGCCCCAAGGGCAAGCAAGCGGCGAACATCATGCCTATCTGATAGCTTGGCGCGCTCGCTATCTTGCAAAGAATGGTCCGCTATGGCGGACCATTCTTTTTTCGGCTGTTTGCCGATTGTGAACGTGGACGGGGGCGCGTACTTGATTGACCGCGCCCGCATGGGATGAGAAGGCCACCGCTTTTGTTCGAGAGCACGGCCATGGACCTCGATAGCGTGTTCACAGCGGTCACAGAACCGGCGTAACCGGTAGGTCCGTGACAGCGTCCGAGGTGCACTGGTTGCCGCCAAAAAGGGAGTCGAAAAAGGGCACTCACAAAAAAGCGAGCAGAGCTCGCTTTGAAAATTTCCTGGGCAACCGCGACCTCAACGACCTTATTTCTTCTCGACCGCTTCGACCTGTTCAATGGCTTGTTTAGTCGACTTGGCCGAGGCGGCAGACGCTGCGCTGACGTTGCTTTCGGCGTTTTCGACAACCTGTTTCGTTGTCTCCTGGGCAGCGCGGTACGCTGAGCTGGCGGTTTCGGTGGCGGTCGCAATAGCGGACTTCCATGCGGACAAGACTGCTTCACTTCCTGCCGGCGCGTTCTTCGCGAGGCTGTCGACGAAAGCTTGCGAATCCTGCTGGTACTGCTTGAGCTGAGCTTCTGCGAGCGCGGCGAGTTCGGTCTGGGTGCTGGACACGATTTCGTAGACATGGCGCCAGTACGACTGCGCTTTTTCTATGGCGGGTTGCGTCTGGCTCGCAGGCAGCGCGAACAACTCCTGCGGCTCTTTGGCCGCAAACGCCTTGGCCAGGATTTCCTGACTTTCGGCAAGGGTCGATTTGACCGCTTGCACATTCAGCTCGACCAGCTTTTCGATGGCTTCGAACGCTTTGCTCAAGAGACCAAGCGTCGTTTCGAAACCGGCTTTCTGCGCGGCGACCAATTGTTCCGGGGCAAGATTGCTCATCACTACCTCCATAGGGGTGAAGTGCCGAATGTCCGGGAAACCGTAGAACGGAATCACGAACGACGAGTCGTAGAGTTGGAATCGCTATTGCGACGCAGCAAAAGACCATCCTAGGGTAGAGCGCCCGAAAGTCAATCGTATGTCGCGATGTCGCGATGTCGCGATGTGGCGATGCGCGGCGTGTGCGAGCGACGCTTGTGTGTGGTTTAACGAATTCGAACATTGCAAGACATTGCTCAGGCCGAGACCCGGGGATTGTTGCGCGTACTGCTCATATGGCACCAACAGGTGCCCGCCGATGCAGCAGTCTGGCTCTTGCCGCACGGACCGGGTTACCTCAAGCTCGTCGACTAGCGCTGCGGACGAGTCCTCGCTGAACAAGGGGCACATGTCGGCAAGCTGCTCCGGCGAGCCCTGCAGCATCGCTTCTACCGAATCGTCCATGCAGTGTCGGACCCAGCCCATGACGCCCAGCGCCTAGGCGCGGCGTACCGAGGCTTCGCGATAGCCGATGCCCTGCACGCGGCCGCGTACTCGCACGAGCCGGGTTTTAAGCATCCCATCTTTGTCGTCAGCTTCCACGCGCGCGGTCGGAGCTTCAACATCCTGCGGGCGTAACCAGTCTATCGCGTCGGGTGTGGAATAACGGACCCGAAGAACACGACCCACGTCTGAAAGTCATCGCTGAAGGTTTCGAAGCGATGTGGCACATGTGCAGCAACGAACAGAAAATCTCCGGTCTCGAAAGCAACAACTTCATCCTCGCGCCGGAACGTGCCGTGACCTGACGCGACAAAATATAACTCGTCGCGGTCGTGCGGTTGCTGCATGTCGGCGGTGCGTGGCGAGAACAACTCCAGCGATACGCCTTGTCGCTCGAACAGTTCGACAAACGGCAGCGACTGCGCCGCGAGTGTGGCGCGCAATTGTTCATGCGACAGCTTGAGCGGATTGGATTCAGCCATGTTCGCCTCCCTTGGTCCGTCCACTGTAGCCAGTCCGGGACGCGACCGCACGCGTCAATTTACCTCGACGTGGCTCACGCCGGCGAACCTGGTGGAGTCTGCACGGATATGGCCCGCGCGTGATGCGCTCCGGACGGAATCAGAACAAGACACACTGCCGAGGACAAGCGGCCGGCCTTCCGGCAGATTCGCGTCCGAAGCTCCCGCTTCGGGCGGTAGAATGATTGCGTACTTTAGCTCGGAGGGAACTGTGGACGACCGTTTTGACAGGCGACAACTGTTGCTGCACCTTGGTGACATCTTGGAAGCGATGAGCTGGGTGGCCAAGTTGAACCGGCCGGAAGCCCCGGTGGTGCAGTTGGCCGAGGATGAGGAGGCGCTGCAGGAGTTCGAGTTTCTGCGAGGCATCAGCTCCGCCATGACTGCTGCGGCATTCACAGAGCGCGCCGCGAGCGCATTCTTCCTGTGGCCAAAGGAACTGCTCGAAGAGCACTTGAATCGCAAAGCCTTGGCCTCCACCGTCGAGCACGACCTGTTCGAGGGCAACCCCGAGGGCTGGAAAGTCTATGTGACTCACATCCGGAAAGAGGTGAAGTGGTTTGGGGAGGACCTGCCCGAGATGAAGGCGGACGCCTCGCTGGAACCCGCGCACGACGCGTCTGAAGAGGCGAGCCCTGTCGAGGCGTCGGTCGAGACTGCTCCGCCTGCGGAGTGGGGGGCGTCCGATGAAAAGAGGGGGTGGCCCTGGCCCCAGCCTGGGTCGACCTCCTGAACAACCGCATCTGCGCGGGCATGACCGGTACGGCGGACATGAGCACGACTGCCGCCGTCGCCCTCGCCATCGAACAGTATCGAGCCAAGGTCCGCGCGCTCCGCTCCGACATGACGGGGCTCACTGTCCTCCCCTCAGACGAGGAAATTGTCACCTTGAGCGCACAGGGCGGCTATGTCGCGACGATAGTTGCCCCGCTTCAAGAGCTTCAATCGGACCCCGCTCAGTCAAAGGTAGGTGCGCTCGACTTCCCATCGTTGCTGAGATGAGGTCGTCCTCGCATGTGTTGCTCCTCGCAGTGGACGCCAAGTGCTCCGCAGTATCGCCCAGCTCATCTTGAGTAGCCAAATTAAATGAAGGCCCGTACGCCTCAGGCATAGAAGCAAAAAAGCCCCTCAGACTTCCGTCGCGAGGGGCTTCCTTTCCAGCGTCTCGGTTTAGAGAGCGGCGTCCTTCAGCTTCTTCAGCGGGCGAACTTTCAGACGCACCGAAGCGGGCTTCGCGGCAAACCACTTGTCTTCACCCGTGAACGGGTCCTTGCCGAAGCGCTTCTTCTTTGCCGGCACGTCCTGAGCAACAACCTTCAGCAGACCGGGCAGCGTGAATTCCTTCGCGCCCTTCTTGTGGACCGACGCGAGCACCGTTTCTTCCAGAGCGGCCATCAGAGCTTTCGCCGCTTTCGGCTCGACACCTGCGCGCTCGGCAAGATGGGTTGTGAGCGAAGCCTTCGTGAACGAATCCTTGATGGGCTTCAGTGGCGTGGCAGCGACCGCCGTCCTCGTGACAGGAGCCGCAGCCTTCTTCACCGTCGGTGCCTTCGCCTTTTTCTCGACCGGAGTCACCACCTTCTTCGGAGCCGGTTTTGCTGCAGCTTTCGTTGCACTCGTTGTTGCCATAGATTCCTCGTCATTGGTCAAAGGTTGGCCCGAGACCTTTGTCTTTGCGTAGTCACCGACAATACGCAAAGGCCTAAATCCTCAGGCTGGCGCTAGCGTAGCAACACGGATGTGAATCTGCAACGGGCGAGGCCCTAAAACAAGGGGTTTGTCGCCGAGGTGACGCAAAAACGATGACCTGTACCCCCCCGGAGAAGGCTGCGTCCACGTACAAGGCTATGCGAAAGGGTTTGAAGCACGGGCAGGTGGAGCAAAACTCTCGCGCAAGTCCAGCGTCGGGTGCCCTGTCGACTTTCTGCTGGAGAAGAAGAAAGCCATTCTCCCGGCCTATGACTGGGCTGCGTTGTATCAGCAACGCCCCTACGCCGAAGACGGTGGGCTGCTCAACGTCAAGGGCATGGTCCGGTACCGGGAGAACCCTCGCAGCGTTGCGCTGGGCATGGGCGGAGAGGAATGACGCGCGACCGCCAAGACGCCGCCCTGCTTGCCAGCTGCGCTCTCATCGCCTTCGCCTGCCTGGCCAACTGGTCCGCCGACAGCCCCCAGTTCAAGCGCTACGCGTGGCACAACGTGGTCGCCAAAGAGCATTGCTACCTGACCACGGACACCGGCGCCGGCCGACGGGTCTATGCCTGCGACGACGGGTACCGCGTCGAATACGAACTGAAAACAATGTCCCAGGAAGGCATCTGACCACAGCCCGCACAACCGGGCTTTTCATGTAGGCTATCGGGCGAGATAGGAGGCAACGATGCCTGACTGGTCAGAATGGCGAGCTTTTCCAGACCCGCGCAACTTCGGAATTCTTGTCGCGCCGTTTGGCCCGGGCGTCTACGAACTGCGCAATGAAGATGCCCTTGTATATTGTGGCAGCGGAGGCAACGTCGCGTTGCGTATGAGCTCGCTGCTACCGACCCCGCTCGGTGCCGGCACACGTAACAACGCGCCGCTGCGCGACTACATCCTCCGGAACCTGCCTCGGATAGAGTACTGCACGCTGCCGTGCTATACCCGAACTGAGGCGACGACTCGAGAGTACGAGCTCAAACAAGCGAGCACGTATCTATTTCACACCTAGCGGGCTGTTCGCGGTGCAGGCGACGCTCAGTTGCAGTTCGTGTTGACTATGTTTCCAAAGCTGGCAGACGTGCAATGCACACCGCTATTCACGGTGTTCAGATGAACAGTCTGCGGCTGGCGGGCGTTGACGGCTTGCATGGAGTTCGACCAGGCATTGAGGTTGTTCGCGAATTGCTGATTAGCAATCTGCTGCGCCTGGAGCTGGCGGTCCTGGTCCTGAATCAAACGAGCTTCCCGATACTGCCGCGAAGCGTCGACCGCTGCTTTGCCAATTGCATATCGGCGCTGTGCAAACTCGCCGTACGTCAGTTTCTGTTGGTAGAGCGCGACGACCAGCTCGCCCACTTTAGCTTCGGCCTCTTGTCCGAATGCTTGCTCTTGTTTGATAAGCGTAACGTCGAGAGGCGTCGCATTGGGCGGAATCACGTCAATAGCATGCTCGCGTCTGATGCAATCGTCCCGGAGGGTCGCCCACTTCGCGATGAGCGGCCGGTCGGCGGCAGACGGGAACGCGTCGAGCGATGCGTATTGGAACGGCGGCGCGTCGTCGAACTTGCGAGCAAATTGAATTTTGTCGCGGAGCGGGTCGAGCTCATGCGTCGACATGTCGGCCTCGCACTGCTTTAACGCGGATTCATACTGCGCTGCCAATGCGTCGTGCTGCGCCTTCGCCGCGTCTGCTGCTTCTTTCCGGTGCAGGCTCCCGCCGCCGTTCGCGTATCCCCGCGTGCCAGGTAGGCAGTCAGCCCACGCGATGCCTATCGCGCAGTCAGCAGGATGGTTCGCAAAACCCGGCCCGACGCTGCTACATCCTGCGAGCAATGCCATGGCGACCGAACTGGCGATTAATCTCTTGTTCATGACGTTCCATCCCCCGATGGTCTTGAATTTAAGCTACTTGATTGCGTCGACTGTGCAGCCGATGTATGTCGCAAGGATTGCCGAAAGGCTTCCCAACTGCTCGCTGTAGCGTTCCTGCTGTTCTTCGTTGAGGACGTGCGGCTTGCGAGCGCTGTCAACGCGGGAGTATGCCATCCAGTCGTTCACTGCGAAGCTCAATCTGGCCATCACAAAAGCAGCCTTCTTGGTCTGAAAACGCTCGAGCGACTCGCCATACGCCGGGCCCCCCATGCCAGTCAGTTCTTCACGAACCCGTGCCAAGGAGCCGTGCAAAGCCCACGCGGCGTAGTAAGGGGGCGGTCCACCAGCATGTTGTAACGCGCTTGGTTGTGGTCTTTGATTGCAGCGACGTATTCCGTTTGCAAGTAGTTCGCCTCGTCCGGTGGGACCTGCTCGACATGGGCATCAATCTCGTTGACCACCTTCAGCGATGCAGGAACCGCTTGCTTGCGCGCCGCAGCGCATTGCTGGTCCTCCGCATGCGCCACCACATGAACGGTCAGCAGCGCAGCAAAAAGCAAAATATGGGCTTTCACGGTGCCTCTTAGTTCTTTAGCGACTCCGCCATGCAGCTGACGTATTGGTTCACTATTGGCGCTGACCGCGTGCAAGCGGGGTGCCTGCAAATGGGTCATCACGCCAATCCACACCGGCTCGGGCAGACTGAACCGTGCGTGCTGCCTTTGACGACAATTCGAAATGTTCAATGGATTGTCCCGCGCTAGTCGCTTGTTTAAGCCATTGAGGCATTTCGCCTTCGCCGCTCCAGGTGTTCCCCGTTGCACTACGGTAGCGCGCTTCTTTCTGTTCTGTTTCTTCGCTTGCTATTGCTGCAGCCAGGTCGTCTGGCCTGATGCCAAACTCGTCCATGCGATGGCGGAGATAAGCAATCATGCTGTCTCGCTTACGTTCGTCCATGAAAGATTCCTTCTTAAGACAATTGCTTGACGTTCATCGAACGCCGATTGTGGCGAATCGCACGGTACGTGCATTGCGCCGATGTGATGGGATAGGCATGCCGATGGCAAGCAGTCGCATTCCGGGAAACTCGGGAGCAGGCGCAAGCGGCCTTGCTGAGTGGAGAACCAGGAAACCGGTTCTTCAATGTCGTATTTGGGCGTCTGGATTCATACAGAACCTTCGGCAACCTGTGACCTTATAGCCGTAGTATGCATCCACGTGGCATAGTGCGCTCATTTAATCAACAACAAAGGGAGTCCATATGGCAACACTAGAGCAAATCCAGGCAAAGGTGAAGAAGCTTCAGCTGCAAGCCGACGCCCTGCTGGCCAAGAAAACTCAGGCGGCGGTCGACCAAATTCGTGCACTGATGCTTAAGCACGGATTGACGACAGAAGATGTCGAGGCCAATGCAAAGGCGACGCGCGAAGCGAAAGCACCGAAGGGTAATGCCTCAAGCGGCAAGACTAAAGTTGTCGGCAGCGTCAAAGCCAAAAAGGCACCGAAGTACCGGCACCCCAAAACGGGCGCGACCTGGACTGGTCACGGCCGCGCGCCGGCTTGGATTGCCGAGGTCAAGGACCGCACGAAGTTCCTGATTGAAGGTGTTACGGACGCTGCTCCTGCAGCGAGCGTGGGTGCTGTGAGCAAGGCAAAGACTGCGGTCAGGAAGGCATCTGCTTCTGTCGGTGCGACTTCCCTCAAGGGGCAGCCGAAGGGGCCGCAGCCTGCCAAATATCGTGACCCGAAGTCTGGCGCGACGTGGAGCGGGCGCGGTCCGGCGCCGGCGTGGTTGGCTGGAACGAAAGACCGCAGCAAGTTTCTGATTGATGGCGCCGGCGCGGCGGCCGATGTGCGTGCTTCGAGCGAGACGAAGCCTTCGGCCAAAAAGGCGGTTGCCAAGAAAGCCGTCGGCAAGAAGGTCGCAGTGACAAAGACCGCACCGACGAAGAAGGTTGCGGTGAAGAAAACGGTTGCCAAGAAGGCGGTGAACGCGAAGGCGCCGGCGAAGAAAGCACTGGGCAAGAACGCCGCTGTGACTGCTCCGGTGGCCACTGTCGAGTCTGGCGCCGAGTCGATGACCTGAGCGCAGTTGTCCGTTGCCCGGTGGAAGCGCGATTCTCTGGTCCCACCGGGTGTACCAAGCCGACGACGTTTTATTGCGCCTGTGCTGCCTGACGTTGCGCGGCTTGCTGTTAAGCGTGCTGTTTCGCTAGCTGCCTGCAAACCATGCAGCCTCCGACTGCCCCAACGACCGCATGGTGTCCAGCATCGTGGCAGCCACTCCACCCACGACCGCGCCTTTGAGGCAGCCGGTAGCGTTCGCCGTTCCCATTGTTGCCAACGCCAGGGTAGTGGCCAGCAAAGCTATTTTTATCGGACTAGTTTCTTTCATTCGAAGGTACGTTGTTGTATTCCGGAGTCGCGGTACCTTCCGGCGTCGTTTCAATAGCCACTTTCACCGTGGCAAGACTGCTTGTCTCATCCTCTCAAAGTGACCGCCATCGCACTTCTCGATGAGTTCGAGCAGGTCCTTTAGGACGTCCGGTGCTTCGGAAAGGGCCGACGCGTCATCGTGGCCCTCCGCGATTTGTTCGGCATGAGAATGCGTATCAAGAAACCGCAGAATTCGCGTTTTCTTGGGGCCGTCGAAATCGACGGCTTCCAGCCTTGCGTGCAATGTGTCTTCATCTGGAATTTTGAACACCAGGAATGCCTCCAATAAGCGCCTGGCCAAGTTCGGTAGTTCATAGTACGTCTGTAGCTGTCCGCCTTCCGGGAAGGCGCTAGCTTCCACGATTCGTTTGAAAAGATAGTGATATTCAGACTCGTAGTCCCGCAGAAACGGGTCCATCTCTTCGAGTGTTGAGCTTCGCTGTCCGCCAACATAGGACGCTCGCAACATGTAAAAACGCGCGGGCTTCGCCTTTTGACGATTCGCGTGCCTGAACCAGTTCCGTACCTGTCGTAGGAAGGTGTAGTTGTGCGTCAGCACGAATAGCTGACCAGCATTAGACAGCCGACGCTTCATAAAGCCAAACGCACTGTAGATGGAGTTTGAGTCGAGGCTCGATATGGGGTCGTCCACCACTACGATACCGTGATTCAAGTCGAACGACCGGTCCTCAAGTGACTTAAGAAAGTAGAGAAATGCGATTGCGGTGCGCTCCCCTTCGCTGAGGTTCGTTGCGGCACCGCCTTGTCGAACTAGCCGATAGCCAGTGTCCTCAGGCACTACTTGGATATCGTCATGGCCGAGGTACGCTCGCAATTCGCGATTCAGTTCCGCCGCAGGCGGTCGATGTTCCAAGATGACCCCCTCCAGCATACGAATCTCCTTGTCGACTGTCACCTTAGCTTCGTCGGCTGAAGAATGCGCTTTCTTTGCAGATTCTAACTGCTTCTGCATTTCGAGCCAGTCATCGAGCGCAATCGCAAGTTCATGGTTATGCAACCGTTCACGAGCAGACGTAACCCGTTCGGCAAATGTGTTCGTTTTCCTATTATGCTTCTGCACAACCGCTTTCATGCGCGCAGATGCCTGCTGTCCCATGAATTCACTGAGCGCGGGTACGCCGGCGTGCAGAGATTTCAACAAAGTCGACAAGAATGACTTGTTTTCTTCCGGGAGACCGCTTCCTCCGACGAGCAGACTTTCAAGTTCCAGTGAGTCAAAAACGCGTGCCTGCTTTTCCTGCACAGCACCGGCGAGCGCTAATAGCCCACCCCGAAGGTTGAAGAGGTTTAAGTCAAACGTGCGTCGTGCTTCATCATATTCGGAGCGGAATTCTCTGTATAAGTCTGTGCTGCGCAGAAGGTTTGTCCATCCGTCTAGGTATGTGGCCCTACCCTCAATGCGCTTGGTCAAATCTCGAAGGTCGCGAGTAAAACGTCGGAACTCGTCGTTAAAATGAGCCTCGAGCTTCTGCAATCGGTTTACTGGTAACGGTTGGTCGCAGAATTTGCACATACCGGCGTTCTCGCTATGCCTGTGAATAGCTAGGCCGTCGCGAACCCAAACACTAACCTCTGGGTTCGTCGCAAGTTCGTCAATGATGCTCGATATGACCGTCTTTTTGAGCGCTTCTCGAACCTCGTTTTGAAGTGCCATCACATCCGGGAAATTTACTACTCCAAACTCGAGATGCGGCATGGGCGTCGCGTCTTTCATATCGAGCAACGCCTGGCGGTCTTCGGGTAACAAACGCGGCTCTGCTGCTTGGCTAAAAACCAATATCCTTTCCTTAAAGTCAGCGGCGTTATAGTTGTTGAAGCTGCCGCCCGGAGCGGTCAGCAGGTTTTTTATCGCGCGCGCAGCGTTGGTCGCATACTCATTGAGTTCTCTTTGAGCCCGGGCCTCGTCGCTCGCAGCCCTCGCCGCCTCGTCGGTCAGCTTCGGCAGCTCCGACTTCAGCGCATCCAATTGGCGTTGCTTTTCCGCACTCTCTTCGCCGAAAACGTAGACGGGAGGAAGACGGGAGAGAGGACCACTACTGCTCTCAAATACGCTCCGCGCCACCGTCTCCCGATTAAACACGCGTACGGGTGGCAGTGCCGATGCTCCAAGGTTCTTGCCGGAAACATGAGTGCCATCGAAAACGAACTCTACGTCGCCCTCTACGAGGGTTGTTGCCACTTGAACGGACTTGAAGAGGCCAGAAAGCGTGGTCTTCCCTGACCCGTTCCAGCCATAGATGAGGTTGAACCGTCCGAAGTTTTCGAGACCTCTCGGCCACACAAAGTCCTTGAAGATGCGGTGGTCGCGAATTTTTGCAAAGCGGTCGAGCTTCATTATCTACCCCTTAACCAAACTGCGGGCCGCACACAACACGGCATCTATTCTTGTTGCAACACGCCGAGCTTCGGTGCGTGCGCCGATAATGCCGAGAAAGCCTGATGCTGTCCCGTATGCAACTATTTCCTGAACACGTGCGTGCGATGCCAATTCAGATATGGGCGCATGTCGACAAAGGTTCGATTGGCTACCTGTCAGCAGTTCGAGCATTTCGATACATCAACACTCCGCCAGACCTCCTCACGCACGCGCCTTGAGTTGCGTGCGGTGCCGGGCGAGACATCAGTGAGACTCTCGTGCAGCCGATGCCAATCCGATGTCCGTCAGTTCATTATCGTACCCGGCCGCAGCACGTCAATATTGCCGCGCAACATGGCGCCGGGTAAAAGCATTGCGATAGGGTTGACCTGTCGATATAGTCTCTCCAGACGCCATTTATGCACGCTGCATAAATGGCCCAGCCTGACGAAGGAAGCACAGTACATCGAGCGCCCGTATCACCGCCCCAGAATAGGTAAGGCGTACTCTGGGCGCGGAAGCAGCGAAAAGAAGCGCTAAGCGTCGTTGCGCGCAGTGTACGGAGTCTGGCAGTGCCAAGGGGAGTCCGCCATCTCGCAGCCCGGAGACTCGCTGATATGTCCCACCTACTGGGCGGCCCGCATTCCGCGAGCATGAATTTTTTGCTAAATGGCCGTAGGTTTTTCTGGACAATGATATTTACTGGTTTGATAGCGCAAAGATTCAGTGTTGAATAAGTATCTCGATAATCCGTGCGGTGCGACAGATATCAGCTGATTTGCGGCAACGTGAGTCGAGTGAAAAAATGAGCCGGTCATCCGTAGTTACGTTATTTTGGGCATACTGGACCGATACAACTAGAACGGCGAGCTGCAAATGAGAGTGCGTCTTCCAAGCATCTATGCAGTAAGAGAGTACAAAGACAAGAATGCGATACGTCAACTACTTGAACCTGAGCGTGAAATCGACGCCACGGTCGTTCGATATACGACTGACGGGGCGACTGGCTGGGAAGTGACTCCGACCGACGGTGGCTTGCCGCTCTTGGTCCTGAACAAGGAGCCACGCGTTAGACCTGGGGTGCAGGAGGCAGCACTCATCAAGCTTGCTTCGCCCGAGACGTCGAACGGAACAATGGACGCCCGTGCCGGAACCTGGATTCAGCACCCCGCATTTGAGCGTTTAGGCCACGCACGGGGTAGGGAGCGCGTCACGAATGCGATAGCTTCTTGGCGCAATGCATTTTCATACATCGGTGAGGACCCTGCTAATGACGTGATTGGCCTTCGGCTACCGCAGGAAGGCGCGTTACATGCCATCCATGCTCACTGGTCGGTTAGCAGCGGAGTCGCCTCCGTGGTAATGCCTACGGGGACTGGCAAGACTGAAACAATGCTTGCTGCCTTGGTGTCAACTCCATGCGACAGGTTGCTGGTCGTCGTTCCAACGGATGCGTTGCGCACCCAAATCGCAGCGAAGTTCCTCACATTGGGCGTGTTCAAGTCGCCCCAATGCCGAGTTCTTTCCGCAAGCGCCCACTATCCTGTCGTTGGGGTCCTCGAGCACAAACCAAAGACAGTCGAAGCCGTGCAAGAATTCTTCGACGCCTGCAACATTATCGTGACGACCAGTCAGATTGCGGGTCTATGCGCGCCAGAACTTCAGCAACGGATGGCGACCCTCTGCAGCCACCTTTTCGTCGATGAAGCTCATCACGCAGAGGCGCCAACGTGGAAAACCTTCAAACTAAGTTTCGCCAGTCGTCACATACTGCAGTTCACTGCGACGCCATTCCGGGAGGACGACCAACTTATCGATGGCAAAATTATTTACGCCTACCCTCTGAGGAAGGCACAGGCCGAGGGATATTTCCGGCCAATCCGATTCGCCACAGTGTTCGAATTTGACGCGGCGAAGGCAGACAAAGCTATTGCGGAAAAAGCCGTAGCCGCGCTTGAGGCTGACGAAACCGGTCGACATGTTGCAATGGCACGGGTCGCGTCGATTGAACGCGCAGTGGCCGTACACGGTCTTTACGAGAGCATGGGTCGCTATCATCCCGTCCTGCTGCACAGCAAACTCGGTGCTCAAGAGCGACGCCAGTCGTTGGAAAGGCTTCGGTCCGGCGAATCGAGAATAGTCGTCTGCGTTGATATGCTCGGCGAGGGTTTTGATATGCCAGAACTCAAAATAGCCGCATTTCACGATATTCGAAAGAGTCTGTCTGTAACGCTACAGCTTGCTGGCAGATTTACCCGCGCGCGCAGCGACGTCGGTGACGCGACGTTCATTGCGAATACTGCGAACGTTGAAGTCCAGTCTGAACTCAGGAAGCTCTATACCCAAGACCCTGACTGGAACGATTTGCTTCCGCAACTCAGCGAGACCGCTATAGCGGGCGAGGTTGCGTCGCAGGAGTTCCTTGCGGGATTCGGTGACTTCCCTCCCGAATTTCCCTTGCGCGAACTGAAGGTGGCCGCAAGCATGGTTATCTATCGAACGCGATGTTCGGTGTGGGAACCGGAAAACTTCAGGAAGGGACTTTTTGCAGTGAAGTCGTCCCACGAGGTTTACCACTCCATCAATCAGCAGGAGCGGGTGCTAGTGGTCGTGAGCGGAAGCCCACGACCGTTGTCATGGACGGACATCGAGTCGATACACGATTGGGTTTGGGAACTGCTTGTGGCGGTTTGGGATGCGGAGAGGTCGCTTTTGTTCATTCACGGCTCGGGAAAGAACGGTGAGTACAAGTCGCTTGCGAAGGCGCTTTGCGGCGAGGACGTGGAACTGCTAACAGACCCTTTGCTCTATCGTTGTTTCCATGGCGTCACGCGTTTGCTCCTGACGAACCTCGGCCTAAATGAGCAGTTCGGTCGTCAGGTCCGTTTTATCGGGCGCATGGGTGCGGACGTCGCGAGCCGGCTTCCGGATGCGGCTAAACACAACGCCCGTAAGGCTGTCATTTCCGGAATGGGCTATGAGAATGGCGCGACCGCAACTATTGGTGCAGCGAAGCGGGGACGAGTATGGTCATTTCAGCGTCTCCGCATCGATGCGTTTGTGCGTTGGTGCAAGCACGTCGGAACGAAGGTCATCGACGAAACTATCGACCCGGAGGCGGTGCTCAAGGGAACGCTCGTTCCAGAAATCGCCGACTCGCGGCCAAGGGTTATGCCAGTTGCGATTGACTGGCCAGAGGCCATCTACACTCAACGCGAATCGGCGCTAGCAGTCAGTTTCGGTAGCAGTACCGCCGAGACCGAATTTTGCCGCGTCGGCATCGACCTTGTCTCGCCCACGGAGGACGGCCCGCTGTTCTTTCGGATATTCAACGACTCAGCGGATGCGGTGTTCCAGCTAGCGCTGCCCAGCGACGACTCCAAGATTGCGGACTACCGCTTTGTTCAGGTGAACGGCACGAGCACTATGAGGCGAAGCAATACTGAGCTCGAGATGCTCGATTTCTTCGAAGAAAATCCCCCCGTGTTTTGGTTCGCCGACGGCTCCTGTCTTGAGGGAAACCAATTGGTTAAGCTGCGGGCGACTTTCGAAACGTTCGACCGAAACAGGATTCAATCGTGGGACTGGACGGGAATCGACATTCGAAAAGAAGCCCAAGGTGTAACGGGCGCGCAGGATTCAATTCAGTTTCGCGTCATCGAGAAATTGCGCGCGGACGGGACTTATCACATTATTTTTGATGACGACGGCGCGGGGGAATCTGCTGATGTCGTTACAGCGATTCACAAGGAAGAAGATGGTCGGCCTGTCATTGAAGTCGATTTTTACCACTGCAAGTATGCTGGGGGTGAACCCGGCGCACGAGTAGACGACTTATATGTTGTATGCGGACAGGCGCAGAAGAGCATAGCATGGCTCCACGGTCTGAACCGCCCCGGATTTGGTGGAGGCTCCAATTTTTGAGAAAATGGAGCTATGAACAAGTCGAACAAATTTTCTGCTGAAGTCCGCGAGCGTGCTGTGCGCATGGTGCAAGAGCATCGGGGCGAGTATCCCTCGCAGTGGGCAGCGATCGAATCCATCGCCCCCAAGATCGGCTGTACGAGCCAGACGCTGCTGGGATGGGTCAAGCGAGAAGAAGTTGATAGGGGTGAGCGTGAGGGCGTCACGACGTCGGAACGTGAGCGCCTCAAGGCACTGGAGCGTGAGGTTAAGGAACTGCGCCGTGCCAATGAGATCCTGAAGCTGGCGAGCGCATTTTTCGCCCAGGCGGAACTCGACCGCCGCCTGAAGTCCTGAAGGCCTTTATCGATCAGCATCGCGACACCTTCGGGGTCGAGTCGATCTGCAAGGTCTTGCGGATTGCCCCGTCTGGCTATCGGCGTCATGCCGCACAGCTTCGCGATCCGTCGCGGCGCTGTGCCCGAGCGAAACGCGATGAGTTTCTGAGTCCGGAAATCAAGCGAGTCTGGCAGGCCAACATGCAGGTCTACGGCGCAGACAAAGTCTGGAAGCAGTTGAACCGGGAGGGTATCGCGGTGGCACGTTGCACCGTCGAGCGGCTGATGAAGCAACAGGGTTTGCGCGGTGTGAGGCGTGGAAAGCGAGTTCGCACGACGATCCCCGACGTATCGGCTCCACGCCCGCTCGACCGGGTCAACCGTCAGTTCAAGGCTGACCGGCCGAACCAGCTCTGGGTTTCGGATTTCACGTACGTCTCGACGTGGCAGGGCTGGCTTTATGTCGCATTTGTGATCGACGTATTTGCTCGGCGCATTGTCGGCTGGCGCGTCAGCTCGTCGATGACCACGGACTTCGTTCTGGATGCACTTGAACAGGCGCTGTACGCTCGACGGCCGGACAATGACGGAACACTGATCCATCACTCCGATAGAGGTTCGCAATACGTCAGCATTCGCTACAGCGAACGGCTGACCGAAGCAGGCATCGAGCCGTCGGTTGGCAGCAGGGGCGACAGCTACGATAACGCGCTGGCTGAAACGATCAACGGGCTGTACAAGGCAGAAATGATTCATCGTCGTGCGCCGTGGAAAACGCGTGAGTCCGTCGAATTGGCGACGCTGGAATGGGTAGCCTGGTTCAACCATCATCGGCTGATGGAACCTCTCGGCTATATCCCGCCCGCTGAAGCTGAGGCAAACTACTACCGGCAATTCAGCAATACCATCGCTGTGCCGGCATCAACTTAAACCAACCAGCCTCCACGATTCTCGGGGCGGTTCAGTCAGCTCCGACGCACCGACCTGTTCCTTCATTGGTTAAGGCGCGAACCGAAGACCAAAGACGGAAAGCATGCGACGCGGTATCAGCATGGCACGCAGGAAACTCTTATCGCGATGAAGGACGCTAGCCGCACCGCCGACCTGAAGCTTCGTATTTTCATCGTTCAACCTGGACTGTCCAAGGCTCGAGCCAGCGCTGCTCAACTGGCCCTGCTCAGTGTCGCAGAGAACTACCTACTGGAAACGTATGGCGTACCTTTTGGCGTCATCGGAAGCAACTAGCAGACGAGAGATTTTCTGTCGTACGACATTCACTGCTTCGGCCCAGGACGTCCGAGCGCCACACTCACGGGTCCGAGATGGCATAGACTTTCTACGGTCGATTTACAGGAAATCTACGATTTCCAAATAGAGCTTCGCACGACTATTATTTGGTTGCCACTGTCTCGTCAAGACGTCTGACCGAACAGCTCATCACACGGAAAGTGTCTGTATATCTCACGCTGTCGAGTTCAACTTAAACGGGTTGTGTTGTTACATAGCCTTCAACCAATGCGCTTAAAGGACGAAAACACCAGCGTCTGCGGCAAGTCAGTGCTGCTCGCACGTACGTGTGTTCACGGGAACGTCCTTGGAGGGCGGCACGCCACAGGCTGTGGCATGCTACGGATGAGGTACAAACGGGAGACTCCTATGTGCTACTCGGCTCAAATCCTTTCTGACTATCGGAAGTACGTGAAGATGTTCGGCGCGCAGATGAGCATCGCGGAGTTTGCTCGATTGTTTTTCGAGCGAGCCGAGGGCAGTAAAGCAAAGATACCAAAAGGAATTGAAGACTCGTTCGCGGACCCGCAGTCAGACGCCGAGCGAGAAGTCAAAGCGCTCATCGACCAGTTCAAGGCCGAGCAGGTGACGAAGCTCGAACAGGACCTCTTCAAGCAACGTGCCCGTCTTGCGGACGCAGAGCGGTCACTTCAGACAAAAGTGACGAAGGCGGCAACCGAGAGCCAGCGAATCGCGACAGACAAAATTGCTTGGACACGCGGCAAGCTGGACGACATCCAGCGGACCGAACCAAGGGCGCGCGACTCGCGCATTTTCCCTGGGCACTACGCGCCAGTTCTGGTGGTGGAGAATGGTCAGCGCGTTATCAGGCCCATGAGATATCAGTGCCGCATTGCCGGCAAACCTCCGTCATACGACGTCAAATACGCTGGCACCTACAACGCGCGCAGGGACAACCTCGAAGGATTCTGGAAACCGCTTTTCGGCTATACGCACGGCATTCTTGTCGTCAGCGCATTCTACGAAAATGTTAGCCGAGCGAAGACGGAGGGGCGAAACCTCTCAGAGGGGGAGCAAGACGAAAATGTCGTCCTTGAATTCAAGCCCAACCCGGCCCATGACATGCTTGTCGCGTGTCTTTGGTCACGCTGGTCTGCGCCGGGCGAGCCCGACCTCTTGTCTTTCGCAGCAATCACCGACGAGCCACCGCCGGAAGTGGCTGCGGCAGGCCACGACCGATGCATCATTCCAATCAAGCCGGAAAACATCGACGTCTGGCTCAATCCGAACGCGGCTGACCTGGCGACACAGTACGCAATCCTGGATGACCGAGACCGGCCATACTATGAGCACAGGCTGGCCGCATAGGAATGCCCATCCGAGCAAACGACCTGCAATGCCTAACCGTGGCTGTCCAGCCACGCTCGTGCCCAACTGAGCCCGGCCTGTTGTGCTTCTTCCTCGGTATCGAAATAGCCAAGCACGCCAGACGCTTCAACAAGTTTGTTGTTTTGCGTAATGGTCCCGCTTGCCGCATAGCGCCCTGGTTGGAGAATGTCTTCCTGCTGCAAGATGGCATGGCCCCAAGCGTTGTAGCCTCTGTAGCTCTCTAACTCCATCAACGGGTGACCTCAGCAGTTGCATTGCGAGAATCAACGCGAAGCACATTTCCTTCTGGCGTTATCTGCCGGGGGATGTCAGACAGGTCCGGCTCTGGCGTTTTCGCGGTTACGCCCGTCGGCGCGGTGTGTCGCTTCATCGCAAGCGTCGGCGCAGAGGCAGACATCGGTGCACGATGCGTCCGCGCCTTCACGATACGCGGCATGGCATGCTTGTGTTTTGCTGGCTTATGCGCTGTCGCAGGATGAAGCGGCGCGCCACCTACCTCTGGTGGGTACCAGATTTCCTTGTACTCACCAGTCGCAAACGCAGACGACGTGAAGCCGAGTAGCAACAAGGCACATCCAACAAGTCTCATCGGTCCTTCTCCTGATTTCTTCGCTTCAGCCAGTCACTGCAGCAGACTCCCTGACCGACACATTCGCCCTCACAACCGTCGCAATAATGTCGGTCGTGAATCGAATCATCGACCTGCCAGACGCTGTCGCCCGAAGGCGCCGCTGTCCCGACGGTGCGGCCATTTTCGCACGCGTAGAAGACCGGCTCTCCGGCTTTCCCGCGCCTGACCGCATCGTCAATCACCTCGTCGCCGAACACCGAGCGAAATTTTGCGACGAAGGCCGCTGTCTCGGGCATCGGATGGCCGACCTTGCGAACGCGTGCATCCATAGTTCAGCCTCCGATTAAAAGTGACAGTTCACTGTCGCAAAATTGCGTGTACGATACTGTATAAATATACAGGTTTTTCGATGCCACATGTCTACCGCTAGCGTTACTGCCGAAGAGATACACCCGTCCTTGTGGCGGGCGTCGCAGCTTGCGCGCGGCCGTGGGCGGGTTGTTGATACCGGCTACCCGGCGCTTTCAGCCGAGCTGCCGGGTGGTGGTTGGCCGGTCGGGGCGCTGATAGACCTTTTGGTGCAACAAGCCGGCATGGGCGAGCTTAGGCTTCTGCGTCCCGCGTTGAGTGCGGCGGGCAACCGGCCGGTGGCCTTCGTGCAGCCGCCGCATACGCCGGACGGTCTTGGGCTGAGCTACATCGGCCTCTCCATTGACCAGGTTCTACGCGTGAACGCGAAGACAACGGCCGACGCACTCTGGTCTGCTGAACAGATTCTGCGGGCGGGAAGTTGTAGTGCGTTGGTTTTCTGGACGCAGTATGCGCAAGCGTCATCGCTTCGACGTTTGCACCTTGCCGCGCAATCATCCGAGACGCTGTTCATCATGGTGAGGCCGCTGGCTGCAGCGCAGGATTCTTCACCGGCACTTTTGCGGTTGGCGTTACGACCGTCATCCGACGGCTTGACCGTCGATATCGTGAAACGACGAGGCCCCTCTCGCGCAGAGCCTTTGTCAATTCCTCTTCAACCAACTCCTGTTCTGCTTTCCCGACATGCGCGTCTTCCTCGCCGTTCACTTGCCGAAGTTGCCGCTCGAAGTATTCCGACCGCGTTGGTCGCCTGAGCCGGCTCAGGGCAGTGCTGTGCTTGAGAAGGACAAAGTTGTCATTGCCGACCTTGCGGCGCGCGCGGCTGGCGTCCGCCTCGGCATGAAGCGTGGTGGAGTGCTCACTCTGTCGCCCGAGACGGAGATGCATGAGCGCGATGTAGGTCGGGAAGCTGCGGCACAGCGGGAGGTCGGCATCTCCCTGATGCGGTTCTCGCCCGAAGTCGCGTTGCTTGACGAAGCGGTGGTCGTGGTCGAAGTTGGCGCGAGTCTGCGGCTTTTCGGCGGCCTGCGTGCGCTCTGCCGCGAAGCCAAGGCAGTACTCGTGACATTGGGCCTCAGCGCGCGCATCAGCGCTGCGCCCACCGGACAAGGCGCATGGCTACTGGCGAAGTTTGGGAACCGTAGGGTGCTGAAGCTGGCTTCACTCGAGCAGCGGCTGTCTCAACTCCCCATGATTTCTGTTCCTGAAGTTCGCCCATTCGCCGATTGGTTCTTCGGTCTCGGCTGCGAATCCATCGCTGACGTACGCCGTTTGCCCCGCGCAGGCCTGCAGCGTCGTTGCGGGGAACACCTGCTCGATTCACTTGACCGTGCGTTCGGGACAGCCCCGGAACTTTTCGACTGGCTTGAGTTGCCGCCGACCTTTTCTGCACGCATTGAGATGCCTGACCGGCTTGAGCATGCCGACGGCGCCGTTTTTGGCGCGCATCGACTGATTGTGCAACTGTGCGGATGGCTTTGCGCGAAGCAACTGGCAGTCACAGCGATAAATCTCCAGCTGGAACACGAACGCGGGCGCGACGCCATCGGGCCGACGACAATTGACATTGCGCTAGGTGAGCCGACGTGGCGGGAGGAACACCTGGTCCGGCTGTTGAAAGAGCGGCTTCATCGTATCGAGCTGACTGCGCCCGTTATCGCATTGCGGCTTGATGCATCCAGGGTTGAATCCGCAGCGCTGGCCTCCGACACACTGTTTCCAGAGCCGGGCGGCTCCAAAGAAGACCATGCACGGCTGCTGGAGCTACTCGTCGCACGACTTGGCGAAGAGAACGTCCTTCGGCCCGCACCGACAGCCGACCACCGACCTGAGGTTGCAAACCGCTGGGTTCCAGTGGCGCACAAGGCGAAACAGGAAGAGCTTCCTGAGGGCCTTCCGAGGCCGACCTGGATGCTGGATAACCCGGTGCGCCTCCTGATGCGTCAGCACAGGCCGTTCTACGGCTCGCCATTACGCATGGTATCGCCCGGTGAGCGCATTGAAGCTGGCTGGTTCGATGGCGAACTTGTAACGCGCGATTATTACGTTGCTCAAGCGGAAGACACAAGCTTCTATTGGATATATCGTGAACGCGTAAGCAGCCGCGACGCTGAGGAAGAACAGCGTTGGTTTTTACATGGTCTCTTCGGATGAAGTGCCCATGGACACAACCTTCAACATCTTGCCGGCGTATGCCGAGCTATTCTGCTTTTCGAATTTCACATTCCTGCATGGAGCATCGCATGCGGAGGAGCTGTCCGGGAGAGCCGCGCAGCTAGGATACTCTGCGCTCGCAGTGACCGACGAATGCTCGCTAGCCGGAGTTGTTCGAGCGCACGTTGCTGCAAAGGAAGCGAAGCTGCCCTTTATCGTCGGTTCGTATTTCCGCCTTGTGAACGCCGACGGCTCACCGGCATTCGCTCTGATTCTGCTCGCGAAAAACCGCGAGGGATACGGTAATCTATCCGAGCTGATTACGCTCGCTCGGACGCGCGCGCCGAAGGGCGAATACCGGCTCACGCCCCAGGACATCTCGCGGCCCGACACGGAAAACCGGCACCTGCGTGGCATGCCAGACTGCCTCGCGATTCTCGTTCCGGACTTTCCTGCGAAAGAAGACGCCCTTGCCGCGCAGGTCGAGTGGCTCGATGATACGTTCACGGGACGGGCCTGGGTCGGTCTTGTGCTGCATCAGCGCGCAATGGACGACATCCATCGGGGAGCGGTCGAATTCGTCGCTCGCAATCAGGATGTGCCGGTTGTCGCGCTAGGCCACGTCGTCATGCATGTGCGTTCACGAAAGCCGTTGCAAGACACAATGACAGCCATTCGCGTGGGCAGGCCAGTCCATGAGTGTGGCTACGACCTGGCGCCCAATGCCGAACAGCATCTGCGCTCCAGATTGCGCCTCGCGAACCTTTATCCGGGCGAGGCGCTCGCGGCGACGGTGGATATCGCGAGCCGGTGCACGTTTTCGCTCGATGAGCTGCGCTATGAGTATCCGGACGAACTGGTTCCCATCGGCTTCACGCCAGCGGCCTACCTTCGGCAGGAAACGTACGTCGGCGCACAGCGACGCTTTCCATCAGGTATACCGCACAACGTACAAGGGCAGATTGAGCACGAGCTTGAGCTTATAGCAGAGCTTCAATACGAGCCGTACTTTCTCACCGTCTACGACATCGTGCGCTTCGCACGTAGCCAGCATATCCTCTGTCAGGGGCGTGGCTCGGCCGCAAATTCAGCAGTCTGCTACTGCCTGGGCATCACCGAGGTGGACCCGGCGCGAGGGAACATGTTGTTCGAACGCTTCATCAGCAAGGAGCGTGGAGAACCACCTGACATCGATGTTGACTTTGAGCATCAGCGTCGCGAAGAAGTCATCCAGTACATCTATCGGAAGTACGGGCGTGACCGAGCTGCTATCGCCGCCGCCGTGTCAACCTATCGTCCACGCGGTGCACTCCGTGAAACCGGCAAGGCGTTGGGCGTGGACCCTCAGATAGTTGACGCGGTAGCGAAGTCGCATCACTGGTTCGATAACAGTCAGGACCTTTTGAAGCGTTTCGCGGAGTCGGGCCTCAATCCTGAAACTCCACTCATTCAGGCGTGGGCCAGACTCGCCTCGCAGCTGCTCAACTTTCCACGTCACCTGTCGCAGCACTCGGGCGGCTTTGTTATCAGTCGAGGGAAGCTGACGAGACTGGTGCCGGTCGAGAACGCTGCCATGGTGGACAGGTCAGTCATCGAATGGGATAAGGACGACCTTGAGGCATTAGGGCTTCTGAAAATCGATGTGCTTGCGCTCGGCATGCTGTCGGCTATCCGCCGGGCGTTGGACATCGTGTCAGAGCAGCGGGGCGAGCGATTCGAGATGCAGGACATACCGCCCGAAGACCCACAGACATACGAGATGATTTCGGCGGCAGACACGGTCGGCGTTTTTCAGATTGAATCGCGCGCGCAGATGTCGATGCTGCCGAGACTGCGGCCGAAGACCTTCTATGACCTCGTCATCGAAGTTGCCATCGTCCGCCCGGGACCAATTCAAGGTGGCGCCGTCCACCCGTATCTGCAGCGCCGTCAGGGATTTGAACCCGTGACCTATCCGAGCGAGGCGCTTGAGACTGCATTGGGCCGCACGCTAGGCGTGCCGATTTTCCAGGAACAGGTAATGCAAGTTGCCATTTTGGCGGCGGGCTTTACCGCCGGAGAGGCCGACCAGCTACGTCGCGCAATGGCGGCATGGAAAAGGAAAGGTGGGCTCCAGAGGTACTACGACCGCATCGTCAACGGCATGCTTGAGCGCGGCTACGACAAGTCGTTTGCGGACGGTATCTTCCAGCAGATACTGGGCTTCGGCGAGTACGGGTTTCCGGAGAGTCATGCGGCTAGCTTTGCACTGCTCGTGTACGCGAGCAGTTGGCTCAAGCGTCACGAGCCCGAAGCGTTTCTGGCGGCAATGCTGAATAGCCAGCCGATGGGTTTCTACTCGCCTTCACAGTTGGTGCAGGACGCAAAGCGCCACGGCGTGATGGTGCTGCCGGTAGACGTAACTATCAGTGGCTGGGACTCGTCGCTCGAGCCAATCGACGGCGTGCGGAAACCTTCCGTCAGGCTCGGATTATCGTTGCTCCGAGGTATGCGCGATGGGGCCGCAGAACGTATCGAGAACGCACGAGCCGTGCGTCAGTTCATGACCGTCTCCGACCTCGCGCGGCGGGCGCAGCTGGACCGTCACGACCTGCAGGTGCTTGCCGCAGCGAACGCATTGTCATCGCTTGCAGGCAATCGGCGCGAAGCGCTGTGGCAGTCGGTCGCAGCCGTGCCGGACAAAGACATGCTCTCGGTCGCGAAAATTGAAGACGAAACACCGGAGCTGGGTGCGCCCTCCGAAGCGGACGACATCGTTGAGGACTATCGGTCGATGGGGCTGACACTGGGACGGCACCCGCTGGAACTGTTGCGGCCACAATTGCTAGCCAACAAACTGATGCCGGCCTCAACGCTGCAGACTTATCGGAACGGCCGGTTGGCGCGCGGATGCGGCATCGTCACGGTGCGTCAACGTCCGGAGACAGCGAAGGGTGTCATCTTCATCACAATTGAAGACGAAACCGGAAATGTCAACGTCATCATTTGGCCCAAAGTGATGGAGCAGCAGCGCAAGGAGGTTCTCGGCGCGTCGTTACTCGGAGTGCTGGGCGTATGGCAGTGTGAAGGTGAGGTGCGACATCTCGTGGCACAACGTCTCATTGACATGTCGCATCTGCTCAGCGAGCTGCCGTCAATGAGCCGTAATTTTCATTGATGGTGTAATCCTCGGTCTAAGGGGGTCGCCCACGCTTCCTCTATCCGGTTGAGGTGCTTGACAAACGACCGAAATCTTGCTTATTCTGAAAAAAGGCAGGGACTCCCTGCCCGGGTAAGTTGGCACCCGTCACGCGCACGCAACGCATCAGGCAAAGCCAGACCGCCTCCCCCCACATTGAGTGTTGACTCCTTAACCAGGAGGGCGCTCAGGTAACGCGTGCCGCCTGACCACGAAAGCCCTCCATTGGTCGAGGACGTCTCATGTCTGACTTTGCCATCCCTTCTGTGGCTGAACAGGCCGCTACTCTCCACTCGTTTGTGGGTCGTTCCAACTTCTCTCTTGATTCCGCACGTGCAATCGTAGAGGCGCTCGTTGATGTGCATGAATCGCAACTGCCGTTAGCGCTTCGCCAACGTTTGCAACTGCAGCGGGTAAAGCTCGGGCACATGCAGGCTTTGCAGGTTGCCGCCAAGCTCCGTGGGCGTCGCGGCATGAACGACCCTAAGGAGCCGCCTGCGTTCGGCCTTCAATTTGCCGCCGTCGGTCACGATGGCGTAGAAACGAAGTTCACGCAGTTCGACGATGCTGCTCGCGCTTTTGTGAGCAACGTATCGGCGTTCGCGTCGCACCTTCGCCAGCCTTTCACGGCTACGCTGACCCGCAATGCCCAAGCCGTGATGTGCACGTTCGGCGAATTGATGCAGCCCGGATACGCCATTGCACTGTTGATGCTCGCCGACGAAAGCCGCGTGTCGGAGTGGATTGAGGGCATGCCAACCTTTCTCGAGTCGTTGCGCCGCACCGTTGAGGAGGCTGGGAGCCCGGGCGTCCTGGTCGGATACGCGTGCGCGCAGTACGGTACCGTCGGTCGCAAGAACTGTGGTCAGCTTGAGTTGTGGCGCGGCGGTCTGCGCGTTGCCGCTGGACACGAACTTGAGGCCTATTCCGCACTGCTCGAACGTTGGACGCCCGCGCAGCTCGCGCAAGCTGTCGCGGACATTTCGTCGATTCGCATTGGCAGTGAATCGGTGGCAGTAGTGTATGTCCTTCGTGAAACGGAATATCCGATGCGCGTCTCGAACCTTACGTCCTTGCATCCTGCTACGGAATCCCTTCTCAAGCGGGCGCAGCGTTTTGCAAAGCGCGGCCTCATGCAATCGATGGTCAAGCCTGCCGCCGCAATTCGCTATCCGGCAGGTAGCGGGCTGCCTGAATCCGTGGTGCTTAACGATGAGGTCCTTGACCGCCTGCTCGCCGATAGGGAGCTGTCCAGGGGCGTCTTGGCTGAAAAACTCGAGGTCGACGCAGACGAGCTGCCGGACCCTGTGCCTATCGGACTGTTCGTCAAGGTAGCGACGTTCCTCGATGTTACTGACTACAACGTACTGGTTGGCAACATCCCACGGGAGGCGTGGGTCGATGCGCAATCGCCCGAGGTTCTTCAGGGGCTGCTCGATGCGACGGACACGGTGAGCTTCGCGTTGTCGTCGAAGCTCAGCGCCGGAGACCGTGAGATGGTCAACGCAGCCGCAGAAGACCTCGCGGCCTCACGCTGGGCGGAACAGCAGAATCGTGCCGGTGTCATTCAGGGGCTGGACGGCGCGGTCCACTCCGTTGATGCCGAGGAGTTCCTGGCCCAATTGCAGAGCGTGGATTGCCTGGTGCGTGCCGGCGTGAAGCCCTTCTTTACGCCTGTACCCGACTATGAGGTCCCGGCCATCGGAAAGCGCCTTGTCATTGCCGTGCTGCCGACTGCCCCCGTTGCGTCGTAGGGTGGGGTGCTCGTCGAACGCCCGCTTCTGCGGGCGTTTTCTTCAGCTCGTTTTTGAAGACATGTTCAGTAGTCACTGCACCCTTAGACGCGTGAATTCCCGAAGGAGACGACCATGTGGTGTGAAACATTGAGTGAACGCGAGGGACAGGCGATGCAGAAGGTATTGCCTGAACTGAACGAGGTTCAATGGGCCAAGCCACTTGCCGAACGTATTGACCGTGACGGAGGGCTCAAGAGCGAGAACATGCCATTACTGTTTGAGGCGAGATTCGCTCACGGTCTGTATCTGCAAGGGTTGACGCCCGAATACGAATATCGCGGAGGGGTCGGGGAGACAGTCATCGACTTCCGAGTGCCCGGAAATACGGACTGGTTGTTCGAACTTACAAGTATCCGCCCGAGCGAGGCGGTCAAGCGAGCTACGCTTGATAGAGGTCCGTTCATCTCAAGATTCCTACAGTCGCCGCGCATGGCAAACAACGCAGGACAAAACGAGGAGAGTGAAGAAGGCGAAATATTACTGGCCCAGCAAAAAATCGGAGAGAAGGTTTTCAACGGTGACCAAGTCGTGAAATTTCCGGAACCCGACGGACGGATTCACATCATCGTCGTCGACATGCGGGCGTTTCTGGACGGCGGCGACCAATGGGACTATAGGCAAATTGCCTACGGCCCAAACGGGGTGCCGCAAGAACTCGTGCACTGCTGGCTACACAGAGGTCAGTGGCAGCCAATTCGCGGGCTATTCGAGCCCGAGTGCCCGGGAAGAGCTGCACCGCACGTACGGCAACGCATTCACTTCTTGGCGTTTGTGGCCGAAAAAACGTATGAACCCGGAGAAATCTTTAAACAAATTCTTCTTTTGCCCAATCCGGCATTACTAAGTAACGACGATGTAAAAGCCCTTGCCCCGCAATGTCCGGTCAAATATGGCGCATAAACTTGACCTTGAAAGGCACGACGCACGGCCCGTTCTTCGCCGGTAGTTCCCCGGCATATGGCAGTATTCAAACCGAAAGACAATCGGGCGTTCGCTCGTATATCGACCATCCGGGGATATCGCCAGTGCATATCGAATACTTGTGGGTAAATCATTTCCGAGGCATTGAAAGTCTCTGCTGGCGACCGGCGCGGGGCATCAACTGCTTGATTGGTCCCGGGGACAGCGCGAAGACAACCATCCTTGATGCATTGGAACTTCTGTTCGCTGAGCGCCAGAACGCGACCTTCGATGACCTCGACTTCTACGACACCGACACCTCGAAGGCGATTTCGATAAGTGCAGTCTTGTCTGGGCTTCCCGCCGAGTTCCTGCGCGACGACCGCTACGGCCTGTTGCTGTCGGGATGGAATGCGGCGACCGGACAGTGGACTCCTGAACCGGCGGAACATCTCGAAGTCAAGCCAGTACTAATCCTGCAGCTTGACGTCGATAGCACGCTCGAGCCGTCGTGGTCAATCTACGTTTCGCGCAACGGTATCGTGGACAAGTCCCGGCGTTTGAGCTTTTCGGACCGTAAGGCAATGGCTCCGGCAAGGCTCGGCGCATACGCTGACCGACATCTCTCTTGGGGACGTGGGTCGTCTCTTCAACGGGTCGGCTCGCACCCGGAACAGCTACCAGCGACGCTCAACGGCCTGCTACGCTCAGCACGCGATAGCTTTGCAACGGGTAGTGCCACGGCGTTCTCCGATTTAGTGAACGCTATCGCACCCGCCATCGCCAAGCTAGGCGTTAGTGTCCAGAGCGGACTGGTCGCGAATCTCGACCACACCAGCTTCTCGATGAATGCGAGCGGCGTGGCCTTACATGATGGAAATGTGCCGATGCGTTGCATGGGAACGGGTTCGTCTCGTCTGGCGGTGGCTGCACTGCAGAGCGCTGAATCCGCCGGTAGACAGTTCCTGCTCGTCGACGAACTCGAGTACGGCTTGGAGCCCCATCGCATTTCACTTCTTGTCAGCCATTTGCGTCAGCGCGTCGCCAGCAGCGGGCAGGCGTTCATCACAACTCATTCGACGGTGGTTCTGCGCGAAGTACGCTTTGACGAAGTGTTTGTCTGTCGACGGAACCCCAATGACGGCACCGTGAAAATTGCTCCAGCAGCGACGGCTACTACGCCAGTCCTAGATGCGAAGCGGTACGTTCGCGATAAGGGGGAGGCGTTGCTCGGTAAGACGGTGCTGGTTTGCGAGGGGCAAACGGAAATCGGGTTGCTGAAAGGTTTCGCCGAGGGAACGAGTAGAAATATTCAGGCAAGCGGTGTCGTTCTCGTAGATGGCGGCGGTGACCCGGCGGTGTTCGCCGTCGCACTGCACTTCGCCAGGATGGGCTACCGCACGGCGGTGCTTACGGACAGTGACCGGCCGATGGACAAGAACACGTTCGAGGAGCTTCAAGCAGGCGGCGTTCCTCATTTCGCATGGGGGCTTTCGCGCTGTACTGAAGAGGAACTGTTCTGTGGATTACCCGTCGATTTGCTGGGCGACTTGCTTTCGTTGATTGCCGAAAGTATTACCCATTCCCGGTTGCTGCAGGAGCTTTCGCGATTGGCTCAAATCACATTCAACAACCTTGACGAAGTCAAGCCGTACCTTTCAAACCCGGGGTTCGTGCAGGCGATAGGAATCCAGGCGAACAGGTCGAAGTGGATTAAGAACCACTTCGACCTTTGCTTCGAAATCGGTTCGAAGATTCTGTCTATGGCCGACCTGCTGGGCGATGGCAGCCTCGACGGCTATCTGCAACTGCTCACCAACTGGTTGACGGCCAATGATTGAGGTCGCCGTCGGGAAAATGCTGGCAACGCGAAAGGGAGCCATCGAGGCTCCTGCTGGTACGGGAAAGACCGAACAGATTGCCCTTGTAGCTGGCACGCTTACGGGGCGCTGGCTCGTGCTCACGCATACGGTCGCGGGCGTTGACGCAATCCGGAAGCGACTGAAGAAGTACTCAGTGCCTGACGTAAAGGCCCATGTCGAAACGATATCAGCGTGGTCTTACCGTTGGGCGCGCGCATTTCCCGAGAATTCGCATCTATCAGCTCAATGGACGGCAAAGGAAAACGATTGGTCGACAGTTCAGCGTGCTGCCGCAGACCTCGTCGAGAGCGGTGCGGTCCAGAGCGTCCTGGCCGCGTCTTACGATGGCGTGCTGGTTGATGAGTATCAGGATTGCGCAGAGTCGCAGCATCGACTGATATGCGCACTAAGCCGGATGATGCGCTGCTATGTGTTCGGCGACCCGTTGCAGGCCATATTCGGCTTCACCCGAACCGACCGCGTCGTCGACTGGCACACGCGCACACTTCCTGAATTTCCCCTGGCCGGGCGGCTCGCGACTCCGCACCGCTGGAATGCCGTTGACAACGGAGAGCTGGGCGCGTGGCTGCTGTCAGCGCGACCAGGAATTCAGGCAGGCAAGATTGACCTAACCAATGTGCCGCAGTCCGTTGAGTGGGTGCAGTGCGAGGCTGGGCAGCCGGTCACTGATTTGGGCAAGTTCTGTTTCGTTCGTTCACAACAGCCCGGACAGACGATGGCGGTACTCGATTCCAGTTTCGACGCAGTACGGCGCGCAAAGCTGGCGAAAACCATTGGCGGCACAACCGTCGAACCCGTATCTGGAAGATGCGAGCGGGACTTCTACGATTCCGTGCGAAACACCGGAGGTATCGAGCGTGTGGCGGCCGTCCTTGATTTTGCAAGCTCGGCATTCGCTGGTGCCGCTGCCGCATCCAAGAGGAAACGCGTCGAAAGTCTGTTGGCAAATCCGGGGCGCCAGCGAATTCCAGCTTCTCCTGCCGAGATTGCCCTTTGCGCGATGGCGCGAGATACATCCTTCCGGCATGTAGTCGATGCGTTACAGTGCATCGAACACGAAGGAGGTGTTACGGTCACCCGTCCTGAACTCGTTTACGGGATTAAGGCCTCTTTACGTCTGTGCGTAGAGAATCCCGGTCTCTCACTTGAAGATGCGACATGGCAAGTTGCCAATACACGGCGCGAACGCGGTCGAATCGTGCGAAACCGGTCCGTCGGAAGCACGTTGCTTGTGAAGGGACTAGAATTCGACCACGTTGTTATTACGCCGGATGCGTGCCGGACGAAGCTCGAATGGTATGTCGCGTTGACACGGGCGACCCGGTCCGTGCGAGTGCTCGCGCCACAGAAGTCATTCACTGTCGGCTAATTAGCCACCTGCACGAAAATTTGTTTCGCGGGACTACAGTTGACGCGCCACGCCAAGTCGCGAATCCTCATTGGAAGAGTGCGCCGAGACAAACGGCGCGCTGCAAACCGTTATTGGTTTGTTCAGAGGTTTAGAGGACGAAATCACCGGCGTCTTCGGAAGGTCGGCGGTCCTCTCACTTACGCTATGGCCGCATAGCACGGCTCGTCTGGGCAAACTTCTGTTATGCCTAGCCGTCGCTGTCGACCCAGGCTCGCGCCCACGCGAGCCCGGCCTGCTGTGCTTGCTCGTCGATATCGAAATAGCCAAGCACGCCAGACGCTTCAACAACTTTGTTGTTTTGCGTGATAGTCCCGCTCGCCGCATATCGCTCCCGCTGCAGGATATCTTCTTGCTGCAAGATGGCACGGCCCCACGCGTTGTAGCCTCTGTAGCTCTCTGACTCACTACGCATCCCCGGCAGCCACCGCCATCGGTTCAATTGCACCGCATAGGCCGCACAGCAGAGCGATGCATGGTCCCTGTGACGGCAGCTTGGGTTGGCATCGACCATTCGGACCGTCGAATCTGCGGCATTCGGCGCCCCAGTGGGCCGATGATTCTCATAGTCGTTTCCGGCACTCTCATTGGCCCGCTTGTTCTGACGAGATTGGCACGCCTCCAAATTGTCGTGACTGGTCAAACCCTGCTCGTGTCTGCAGGCGAGATTCCAGGCCTCGATTTGCTGGGCTCGGAGGTAAAATCTCGGACATTTCATGCCGTTAACTGCGGTAACGCCAAATCACCGTTCGACTCGGGCGGCCGACCTACCAACAAGTGGTAGCAGGTATAGGTATCAAAAAAATGAACCATCAGGCCCTATCTTCTTTCATCTGGTCTGTAGCCGACTTGCTACGTGGCGATTACAAGCAATCTGAATACGGACGCGTCATTCTGCCGTTCACCGTACTGCGACGTCTCGATTGCGTGCTTGAGCCGACGAAGGCGGCAGTACTGGCTGAATTTGACGCAAAGACGAAGGCGGGACTGAACCCGGACCCGTTCCTCACGCGCAAAGCCGGACAGTCGTTCTACAACACCTCACCGCTTGACCTCGTGAAGCTGCTGGGTGACCAGGACCATATCCGGCAGAACCTGTATACATACATCCAGGCATTTTCGCCCGCCGCGCGGGACATCTTCGAACGTTTCGACTTTTACACCCAGGTGGAACGACTCGCGAAAGCCAACCTGCTGTACTTGGTCACGGAGAAGTTTGCAAACATCGACCTGCACCCTGCTGTCGTAGATAACACGCAGATGGGTCTAGTCTTCGAGGAACTCATCCGGAAGTTTGCGGAAATCTCGAACGAAACGGCCGGGGAGCATTTCACCCCGCGCGAAGTCATCCGGCTGATGGTCAACCTGCTGTTCATTGAAGATGACGACGTCCTGACTTCCGGCAACGCCGTGGTCCGGACCATCTACGACCCGACAGCGGGCACGGGTGGCATGCTCTCGGTAGCGGGCGAGTATCTGCTTGAACACAATTCGGACGCGCGGCTCACCATGTTTGGGCAGGAGCTGAATGACGAGTCGTACGCCATCTGTAAGGCGGACATGCTCATCAAGGGGCAGGATGTCGCCAACATCATTGTCGGCAACACGCTCTCGGACGACGGTCACAGCGGACGCAAGTTTGACTACATGCTCTCCAATCCGCCGTTCGGCGTGGAGTGGAAAAAGGTCGAAAAGGTGGTGCGCAAGGAGCACGAAGAAAAAGGCTTTGATGGCCGCTTCGGCCCCGGCCTGCCGCGTGTGTCCGACGGCTCCATGCTGTTTTTGATGCACCTGCTCTCAAAGATGCGTCCGGCGAAGGAAGGCGGCAGTCGCTTCGGCATCGTGCTGAACGGGTCGCCGCTCTTTACTGGTGGTGCTGGCTCGGGCGAATCCGAAATCCGCCGCTACGTGCTGGAGAACGACCTTGTGGAAGCCATCATCGGGTTGCCAACTGACATGTTCTACAACACCGGCATCGCGACATACGTGTGGGTTCTGTCGAACAAGAAGCCGCAGAACCGCAAGGGTAACGTGCAGCTTATCGATGCGTCCAGCTTTTGGCAGAAGATGCGCAAGAGTTTGGGCAGCAAGCGCAAGGAGATGTCGGACGAGCAAATCGCGACTGTTACCCGGCTCTTCGGAGATTTCGTTGAGGCTGAACTGGCAACGGTGCTGGATGCAGAGGGCAAAGAGCTTTCCCGCTGGGTCGTGCCTGCTGGCGGGCGTGCACCGGAAGCACCCACTGACGGCAAGGTAAAGTCAGTACCCATTTCGCGGGTATTCAGGAACGAAGACTTCGGCTACACCACCATTACCGTCGAACGACCGCTACGCGACGAGAATGGTAAGGTGCTGCTTGGCCTGAAGGGCAAGCAGAAAGGTAAGCCGCAGCCGGACAGCGCGCTGCGCGATACCGAGAACGTACCGCTCTCCGAGGACATTGCCGCCTACTTCAAAAGGGAAACTCTGCCTCACGCGTTGGACGCGTGGATTGACGAGGAAAAGAGCAAGATAGGCTACGAGATTCCTTTCAACCGCCATTTCTATGTATTTGAGCCGCCGCGCGACCTACATACGATTGACGAAGAACTGAAAGCGGTGTCGGCCAACATCATGAAGATGCTTGAGGAGCTGGCGGAATGAGCTTGCCGCGCTATCGGGAATACAAGGACAGCAGGTTCGATTGGATAGGAGAGGTGCCCATACATTGGAGCGTCGCGGCCGCTGGGCACCGCTACGAGGTGCTTTTGGGCAAAATGCTCGACGAGAAGCGCATCACCGGTGACCACTTAGCTCCGTACCTCCGCAACGCAGATGTTCAGTGGGACCGCATCAATGTTGAAAACCTTCCTCAAATGGACTTCTCGGGAAGTGACCTCGCTCGCTACGCCTTAACTCCGGGGGATTTGCTTGTATGCGAAGGTGGAGAAGTCGGCCGCGCAGCAATTTGGCGCGGCGACGTTGACGAGTGCTATTACCAAAAAGCCTTGCATAGGCTGCGCTGCCGGGATGCCGCCAAGGACTTGCCGCGCTTCATGTTTTATCTCTTGCGAGCCGCGTCATCGCTCAATGTCTTCACTGCCTCCGAAGGCAAGTCGACCATTGCACATCTCACGGCAGAAGCGCTTCGCAGCTATCGATTCGCTTTCCCAACGTTTCCGGAGCAGCAACATATCGTCGGCTTCCTCGACCACGAGACCGGCAAGATTGACGCGCTGATTGCCGAACAGGAAATGCTCCTTGCCCTGCTGGCAGAAAAGCGCCAGGCGACCATCTCGCACGCGGTTACCCGTGGCCTCAATCCGGAAGCGCCGATGAAGGATTCCGGCGTGGGTTGGCTAGGGAAAGTGCCGGCGCATTGGGAAGTCTCAAGAGTAAAGCGCATCATCTGGTCAATCGAGCAGGGCTGGAGTCCGCAGTGCGAGAATTATCCAGTTGAGGGACCTCATGAATGGGGCGTACTCAAGGTGGGTTGCGTTAACGGCGGCATATTTAACTCTTCCGAAAACAAGAAGCTTCCACCTGAGTTGGAGCCCATTGTCGAGTACTCTTTGCGCAAAGGGGATTTGCTAATTTCTCGCGCCAATACCCGGGAACTTGTTGGAAGTGCAGCCGTTGTACCCGAAGATTTCGAAAATCTGCTGTTGTGTGACAAGCTGTACCGCTTGCGAGTGGAGGCAGACATGTGCCGTCCAGACTTCTTGTCTGCGTATCTTGCCATCCGCGCAACTAGGGCTCAAATCGAACTGGATGCGACGGGAGCAAGCAGCTCGATGCTCAATATCGGCCAATCGGTGATTCTCGAACTCCTTGTTCCTCTGCCGGACGTTTCCGAACAGGCGGCCATTATGAGTTTTGTCTCCATCGAAACTTCGAAGCTCGACACGCTCAAAACCGAAGCCGAACGAGCCATCGACCTGCTCAAAGAACGCCGCAGCGCCTTGATTGCCGCAGCCGTCACCGGAAAAATCGACGTGCGCCAGCAGCCATTTGCGCTAGAGGCCGCAGCGTGAACGACAGTGGCTCGCTTCGCCTGCCACCCAACGACAAGTCGACGACTCGCGAGGCGAGCCAACGCATCCTTTAAGAACAACAGACGATTCCGGGGAACGCATGAGCAACCTGCATCAAGAGCATCACTTCGAAGCGGAAATCTGTCAGCACCTGGGCGCCAACGGCTGGCTGTATGTCGAGGGCGATGCGGCACAGTACGACCGAGCCAACGCGCTCTACCTGCCCGACCTGCTCGTGTGGATAGAGGCAACGCAAGCCGACACTTGGCAACGCCTCACCAAGACCCACGGCCCGGCGCTCGAGGACCGACTAGCCGAGCGCGTGCGCAAGAGCCTGAACGAGCGCGGCACGCTGGACGTGCTGCGGCGCGGCGTGGAAATGCTTGGCCTGAAAGAGCCGCTGTCATTGGTGCAGTTCAAGCCGGCGCTTGCCATTAACCCAGCCATCCTGCAGCGTTACGCCGCAAACCGCTTGCGCGTTGTGCGCCAGGTGCGGAATTCGCCGAACAACCCGCTAGAAGAACTGGACCTCGTGCTATTCGTCAACGGCATCCCGGTTGCCACGGTCGAACTGAAGTCCAATTTCACCCAGAGCGTGCAGGATGCAGTGGACCAGTATCGCTTCGACCGACATCCGCATCCTAAGGCAGGCGTGGCAGAACCGCTGCTCAGCTTCCCCGGCGGTGCGCTGGTGCATTTTGCCGTCAGCCAGAGCGAAGTACTGATGTGCACGCGGCTGGCAGGCCCGTCGAGCGTCTTTCTACCCTTCAACCGGGGCAACGAAGGCGCGGCCGGAAATGCACCGAATCCAAATGGCTTCGCCACCGCCTACCTGTGGGAAGACGTCTGGGCTCGCGAGAGCTGGCTCGAAATTCTCGGACGCTATCTGATTGGCAAGCGCGACGACAAGAAGCAGCTCAAGAGCGTCATCTTTCCCCGATACCACCAGCTTGATGCGACCCGAAAATTGGTTGCCGACGCGCTAGCTAGGGGCGCGGGCGAGCGCTACCTTATCCAGCATTCCGCAGGCTCCGGCAAGACCAACTCGATTGCGTGGACGGCGCACTTCCTTGCTGACCTGCATGATGCTGAGCACAATAAGATGTTCGACAGTGTGCTGGTCGTGTCGGACCGTACAGTTCTCGATGCGCAGCTGCAGGAAGCCATCTTCGACTTTGAGCGGACCACCGGCGTGGTTGCAACCATCACGAACGAGCACGGCAGCAAGAGCGCCCAGCTCAGCCAAGCGCTAAAAGACGGTAAGAAAATCATTGTCTGCACCATCCAGACCTTCCCTTTCGCGCTGCAGGCGGTGCAGGAACTGGCCGCTACAGAAGGCAAGCGCTTTGCCGTCATTGCTGACGAAGCGCACAGCTCCCAGACGGGCGAAGCGGCGTCCAAGCTCAAGCAACTGCTGTCTGCCGAGGAGTGGACTGCACTGCAGGACGGAGGTGAAATCGATACTGAAGCGCTGCTCGCCGCGCAGATGGAAGCGCGCACCGGCGCAAAGGGCTTGACGTACGTAGCGTTCACTGCGACGCCGAAACAAAAGACCCTCGAACTCTTCGGTCGTCCCGGCCCGGACGGCCTGCCGCAGCCCTTCCACGTGTATTCGATGCGCCAGGCAATTGAGGAAGGCTTCATCCTCGATGTGCTTAAGAACTACACCAGCTATAAGCTCGCTTTCAAACTCGCGCACGACGGTCACGAGCTCGACGAGAAACAGGTCGAGCGTAGCACGGCGATGAAAGGCATCATGCAGTGGGTCCGGCTACACCCATACAACATATCGCAGAAGGTTCAGGTCGTTGTCGAGCACTACCGCGAGAATGTGCAGCCACTGCTCGACGGCCGCGCGAAGGCGATGGTAGTTGTGGCCAGCCGCAAGGAAGCGGTCCGCTGGCAGAAGGCGATTCGCGCCTACATCGAAAAACAAAACTATTCGTTGGGAGTGTTGGTCGCATTCTCCGGCGAAATCGATGACCCAGAGAGCTTTCCGACGCCGGTAACCGAAACCAGCAAGGAACTGAATCCGGGCCTCAAGGGCAGAGACATCCGTGATGCGTTCAGCGAACCAGGCTATCACCTGCTGCTCGTTGCCAACAAATTTCAGACCGGTTTCGACCAACCGCTGCTGTGCGGCATGTACGTCGACAAGATGCTGGGCGGTATCCAGGCCGTACAAACGCTCTCGCGCCTGAACCGCGCGCATCCGGGCAAGGACACCACCTACATCCTCGACTTCGTAAATGACGCCGGCGAAATTTTGAAGGCGTTCAAGACCTACTACGAGACGGCAGAACTCGAAGCGACGACGGACCCCCACAAGGTCTACGACCTGCGTGCCAAGCTTGATGCGAGCGGCAACTATGATGACTTCGAGGTCGAGCGGGTGGCAAAGGTTGACCTTGACCCGAAAGGAACTCAGGCGCAATTGGATGCGGCAATCGCTCCCGTCGCGGACCGCTTGCTTAAGCGCTACAAGTCCATGTGGCAGGAGCGAACCCATGCCGAGGAGCAGCATGATGACAAGGCCGCTCAGGCCGCAAAAGATGCCCTCGACGCGCTCGTTCTCTTCAAAAATGATATGGGCGCGTTCGTCCGCCTGTACGCGTTCCTGTCGCAGATTTTCGATTACGGCAATACCGACATCGAAAAGCGCTTCCTGTTTTTTAAGCGGCTGATACCGCTGCTGGAATTTGGTCGTGAACGCGATGCGGTCGACCTCTCCAAAGTGGTGCTGACTCACCATAACTTGCGAAACATCGGGAGACAGCCGTTGAATCTCGGGCACGGTGAATCACCAAAGCTCCCGCCGATGGATGCAGTCGGAAGCGGCTCCGTTCAGGATAAACAGCAGGCGTTTCTCGATGAAATCATCGAGAAGGTCAATGGACTGTTCGAAGGCGAGCTCACGGACGATGACCAGCTCGTGTACGTCAACGGCGTCATCAAGGGCAAGCTGCTCGAAAACGCTACCTTGGTGCAGCAGGCGATGAGCAACAGCAAAGAGCAGTTCGCCAGCTCACCAGACCTGAAAAATGCGCTGCTTCACGCCATCATGGATGCGTTCGAAGCGCACAGTGCGATGAGCACTCAGGCACTTGGTTCTGAGCGTGTGCGTGAAGGCCTTAAGGACATTTTGCTTGGACCAGCGCAGCTATACGAAGCATTGCGCGCCCGGTCGCCTGGTGCAGGCGAGGCAGCTACGTCCAGCTGAAAGGCCACTATCGCTTGAGGCCACTGCAGGAGCATACGCAAATCGCATGTCGGGACAACTCTGTTACCCGGTACAGTGCTCCGCTAGGCGCCTTAAACCAAAACTCGGGGAATAAACTTGGTTCAGCAAGCAGACAGCCTTTTGCAGCGCCACCGCCGGCCGTGGTCTATCGCGAGACAAGTTAATGCCGATGTCCGTGCCTGGATGTCTGCAAACGAAATCGTCCATCGTTTGAGGTATTCCATTGCGCGACGCGTACTTACGGCTGCGAGCCAGCGCCCCGTTGTCTACGTAGTCATTGTATCGGTGCTTTTCCTTTCTTGCGGTCTTGCGTCCCGCTTGGTTAGCGCAAGAATGCTTGAAGAACTAGGCGCCGGATGGAAGAGCGGTGACTGGGTGGGATACTTTCAGACGCTGTGGCAGGTTCAGGCCACTATCGTCGGGCTCGTCTACCCCTTCGTAATTTCCTTCGTTACCTTCCTGCTGCAACGTCGCGCGTCCGGAAGTGCGCAACTACATATATACCTTTCGGATTCCGGCGCACTCGTTGCCGGTCTAAGCTCGTTTGCTCTCGCCTTGGCAATGCCGGTTCAATATATTCTTATCGTGCATTGGCCGGTCTTTGGTGGCTTGCGTTGGGCGTCCGTCGACACAATGTGGTTTGTGGTAAATGGTCTGTTGACGCTGTGGTTTCTCTTCCGCACAGTCGCATTCATCCGTCCGGACCAGCAGCAAGACATCGTGACGCAATACGCGGTGAATTCTGCTTTGTCGGTTGAAGTAAGAACTCAACTTCGGTCGCTCTATTTGCTCAACTCGCAGGGGCTTGGGTGGCTTCCCGGAAAGTCATACGCACTGGCTAAAAAATCTGGGGGACCAGTTGTCGCGATGGGTCTCGCCGGATATGACCGTGGCTCCGCCCAGCTGATACGCAAATTCACTACGCGCGTCCGCGTGAAAAATGTACGGGTCATCTTGCTTGGAGCGACTATCAATGGGTGGTTGAAGAGAAACGTTCGGGAAGCTAGACAAAGAACCGCATCTCCAATCGCTTCTGCAAGAGAGCCAGCTCTTTTCTTCCCGTTTGGTGGAAGCAGCGAGTTCGAAGAGGGAACGGTCGTCCTCTGCCGCGTAGAAAACGGCTCCGACCTCTCGAAGCTCGAGCGCTTGCTTTTGCGTCTGAGCATCAGTTTCATCAAAGTAAGTTCCGAGGGCACGCGTCTCACAACTGGAGAAATCCTGAGTGAACTGGCGAGCGACGCGCGCGCGGCGCTCCTGGAGCGTGACACAAATGCTTTCGAGACTAAGTACAGCGAACTCGTCAGGCTGCACCGGACGCTACTCGATGCATCTGTTTCTACTGATGCACAAGCGCTTGTTGCCAGCTACGCTCTACTGGAGTCGCGAGTGTTCCCCTTCATAGCGATGCATGTGGGTTGGGGGCGCCCTTACCTCGAACTGGCGAAGGCTGCGGTCGAATGCCTGCCGTACGAGGCCCAAGCAATTAAAAGAATGTGTTACGTCGGAAGACATGTTTGCAATGCTTCGTCGTTGACCGGTCAGCCAATGCAGATTCGTGAACGCCTGATGTCATTGAGTGTTGACGTTTATCGCGTAATTGGAGATTGGTGGCAAGCTAAGGCCGGCGAACACCTTGGGGTTGCCGGCGGCCCTGATAATCGGCTGCGATTGTCGGGACCGTTGGGGGCAGCGTACGAGTCGGTTTCAACATACATCGTGGGTGCATGGGAAGCCGTTCGCGAAGACTTGGTTCGATTCGGCCGAGGCGAGGAGACTCGAACCGGTGACGCATGGAAGGAGATGCTATCGCTTGCATATAGGCATATGGAGCGGACAAGCCACTTGTTGCTGGCCTCCGTAGTGCGGGGGGACGAGTGTCAGGCTGAATGGTTCTCAGATTCTATGGGTAAATGGTGGCATCAGGCCGTCAGTTTGCATAACCCATCCTACTATCTTCTAGGTAAGACTGATTTTTTGACAGTTCACGACGTTCCGATGGATTGGAATGCAATCGCCAATGCCTTCGGAATTAGCGAAAACGAACTGGAATTTTATCGCGCCAGAAGCGTTGACCTTCCCGGTGAAGTGTGTCAGGCGGCTCTACAGAACGCGTGGCGTGATGTTGAGCTAGTGACGATGTTGGTGCTTATCTCGTGGGCTCTAACAAATCCAGACACCAAAGACCAATCGCTTGCCTTACACATAGCTGGTGGCTGGGTTGCAGGAAAGATGTGGCGGGAAGGTGGCGGTGGCACTTTCCCGCCCCCGCAAATCGATGCTCAGGCGCTGCTCACCGCGTTCATCAGACAGCAGGTCAGCGGTAGCTTCCAAAGTGGCTATCGCGGACGCCTCGATGGGGTAGTGGCATCAGCTGCCGAACTCAGACGCGAGGAGATGGTTCCTGGTCGAATCTATTCCGCAAGAGGTTTCAGCAGCATGGAAGAGCTGATAGACGCGCAGTTGATTTTGCTATTGGTATTCTCCGGCACAGACTGGCGGCCTGGCGCGAGTCTTAATCGGCAAATTGCCGTATGGACCGGCATGGATTTCGCAAAGGTAGAGGATATCCGCCGTTTGCTGAGCACTATGGTCGAGCGGTTAAGAACGAGCGGTGGGACCTTTCATTTGACCATTACTGAGCACTTTTTTGCCGCCCGGCATGCGACCCATACCGTAGCAGACGGCACGGCTCGAGTAATCAATGTGCTTGAAGGGATTCTTGAATCTACTGGTGCACAGCAAGCCGAGGCGGAAGCGTCCGCTCCGCTAAGTGAAGTCGCGATACTCTCTGTTGCGGCGGCAGCATCGGCGACCGGCTTTCATAAGGACGGCGGTGGGTTCCCTATATCGTTGTTCCAGCGGGTGAGCTATCGGCCGCAAGAGGGAAAGCGATTCACGCTCAATGTTGTTAAGCAGCGAAGAGGCGAATTCACTGAGCCGCGTATGGCCCCTGTGGCCATCAATCAAAATGAGGTCTTTGCTGACGCGATAGCAAGTCACGTGGGCTTGATTTTGCTAAATGACGTAATCGTTGAGCTTCCTGCTCGCCATATTCATGCAATCGACGAAGCGTCCTACTGGCAGACTTTCATAGTCGAATCTGGTCGGATTAGGCAGGACGGTAGTACGCCAATACTCGTCGTAGCGAATACAGGGCAACCAGAATGGCTGTTTCAGTGGTTATATGACCAGTCGACATCCGAGTCGGCCAAGCCCGCAGACATGCATGTCGCGTGGCCGTCGAAACGCGAGGCGGGTGGCCCACTGGCCTACATAAACGATGTCGCCCTCTACGTTGCACCCATTCCACCGGAAGAGTCTTGGATACTGTCTGCCGAGGCGTTTCTGTCCGTAGAATTCACGGAGTTTTCACCTGGCGTCTTCGTTCATGTAGCACTCGTACCCGACGCAGCAAGTGCCAATCTCGTCGACGTCCAGCTCGGCTTCGAACGCAACGTCGTTACGAATCCAGTGGAACTCGTTCGCATAGCCCACGGTCCAGATAGAACTCAAGAAGGCCCCCGTCCGTGAATTGGGCACCGCAAAACCATGAGCTTGCCCCCGAAAAACGAATCCCTTGCTGAGCAGGTAAACTCAAGCAAGGAGAAGAACGATGACAGGCAAGGCAAAGCGGGCACAGTACACGCTCGAATTCAAGCTGGAAGCCGTGCGACTGGTCAAGGCCGGACAAAGCATGGCGGCCGTGGCGGCGACACTGGGTGTTGTTGAACAGACGCTGTACAACTGGATAAAGGCTGAGCGGGAAGGCAGGCTGGCGGGCGCTGGCACGAAGCCTGTGAGCCCAGAACAGATGGAACTGGCGCGGCTGCGTGCGGAAGTGGCTCGCCTGAAGATGGAGCGGGATATTTTAAAAAACCGCCCTACGCGCTTGCGCGCGCCCCTCATGAGTAGAAACTCCCGGGGAGTACACTCGATGCACGCAGAGACAGTGGCCGTAAGCTTCTTGGAGGTATGAACCCCGTCAAAAAACCTGGCCCAGGGGAAGCTGCGGACTCATCTGTGGCGGCGTCTTCGGGCGACCCCGTTTAGGAAATTGATCTATTCCGAGTCCCCGTCCTGCGCCTGATTATCCAGGAGGTGGGTGATGCCAAAAGACCGAACACGATCCAAGCCCTCAGGGTTGCCGATCATTCATCCGTTTGCAGCCGGTATTGATATCGGTTCACGGTTCCATGTTGTCGCCGTGAGTCCAGATCTGTGCGACGAGCCGGTGCAGACATTCCAGGCATTTACGAGCGATTTGCAACGCATGGCGGACTGGCTCGTCGCGACCGGCACAAAGACGGTTGTGATGGAATCGACCGGCGTGTACTGGGTCGCCGCCTACGAGGTGCTGGAGTCCCGGGGCCTTGAAGTCGTTCTTGCCAATGCACGCGAGGCGCGCGCAGTCCCTGGAAGAAAGAGTGATGTCAACGACGCACAATGGCTGCAGCGACTGCACGCGTGTGGGCTACTACGGGCAAGTTTCCGGCCTGGGCGCGACATCGCGGAATTACGCGCATACCTGCGTTGCCGCGAAAGGCATACTGACTATGCCGCCGCGCATATCCAGCACATGCAGAAAGCGCTGACCTTCATGAATATCCAGTTGCACCACGTGATCACGGATATCACGGGCGTCACTGGAATGCGGATCGTCCGCGCGATCGTCGCCGGCGAACGCGATCCAGACCGGCTGGCGGCGATGCGCGACGTCCGCTGCAAGGAAAGCCTTGAGACCATTCGTAGTGCACTGGTGGGCAACTACCAGCCCGAGCACGTATTCGCCTTGAAGCAGGCGCTTGCGCTGTATGACTTTTACCAGCGGTGTATCGACGAGTGCGATGTTGAGATCGAACGCGCTGTCGCGATTCTCAATATCGCTCACCCGATTCCGGATGCGCCGTTGCCGAAGGCGAAGCATCGCAGCAAGCTGCCCAGCGATCCCAACTTTGATGTGCGCACGGCCATGTACCAACTGGCGGGGACCGACCTGACGCAAATTCACGGCATCGGCCCATTCCTTGCACTGCGCCTGATTGGCGAATGTGGAACGGACTTGAGCCGATGGCCAACCGCCAAACATTTCACTTCATGGCTCACGCTTTCGCCCGGCTGCAAGATCAGCGGTGGCAAGGTGCTGTCATCGCACACGCGCAAAACAAGCAGTCGCATCACAGTCGCCCTGAGGCTTGCGGCGGTGACCGTTGGAAGAAGCAATACCGCGCTTGGTGCATTCTACCGGCGCCTCGCCGGGCGCATCGGCAACGCCAAGGCCGTGACCGCGACGGCGCGCAAGATCGCTGTCCTGTTTTATAACGCGATGCGCTATGGCATGGACTATCGCGACCCGGGTGCGGATCATTACGAGCAGCAGTACAGGGACCGCGTCATCAAACAGCTTCATCGCCGCGCGGCGCAATTTGGGTATTCACTGCAACCTCAGGACTCGCCAGCGTGAAGGTGTGTTTCTTAGGAAAGCCGCAGCGTACTTCGCGAAGGAGTCGATGTGAAGTGCGCGTTCATTGACCGGAATCGACACCACTGGCCAGTTTCAGTACTGTGTGAAGCGCTCGAAGTCAGCCCCAGCGGATATCATCAGCGCCAGCAACGCAGCGCCAAGGACAAGCCGCAAAGAGGCTACATGAGCAACGATGCCCTGCTCGCGCACATCAAGGCGATTCACGCGCAGGTCAAGGGCGAATACGGCTGGCCGCGCATGTGGAAGGAACTGCTCGCGCGCGGCGTGCGCGTGGGCAAGGAGCGGGTTCGCAAGCTGATGGCGCAGCATGGCATTCGTGCACGGCACAAGCGCAAGTACATCGCGACGACGAACTCGAATCACAACCTGCCGGTTGCACCGAATCTACTGGGGCGCGACTTCACGGCGTCGGCGCCGAATCAGGTCTGGACGAGCGATATTACCTATCTGGCGACAGCCGAAGGCTGGGTGTACCTCGCGGTCATCATCGACATGTTCAGCCGGCAGGTGGTGGGCTGGTCGATGCAGCCGCACATGAAAGCGGAGTTGGTCACAGACGCGCTACGCATGGCGTGGTTCCGGCGTCGCCCCGAGGCTGGTGTAATCGTGCATAGCGACCGGGGCAGCCAGTATTGCGGCGGCCTGTTCCAGGACACGCTGAAGGCCTACGGCATGCGCTCGTCGATGAGCCGACGCGGCGATTGCTGGGACAACGCGCCGACGGAAAGCCTGTGGGGTTCGCTGAAGGTAGCTCGTATGCATGGACGACACTTCACCACGCGGCGTGCTGCAATGGATGAGGTGATTGACTGGCTGAGCTTTTACAATACACGCCGGTTGCACTCGACACTCGACTACGTCAGTCCCATGACATTCGAGAAAAACTGGTTCGCGGCTCAGCAGGGACGAGCCGCATAATTCCCTCGGTTATGGGATTCGCGGAACGGGGGCAAGGTCACCACTTGATGAAATATCTATCCCATAGAGCGAGTCTAAGAATAGGCGTGCGTTGTTCAGGCAGCGCTTGCGATATACGGATGTTTCCACTTGCTACCTGTGTTCTTGACACAGCTCAAGACCATCCTAGCCACCTTCACCTCGAACGGGTCGAAGTCGTTTCATTCATTGGTAATGCGGCACATCACTAAGCCGCTTCCGGGAACCTCGTCGGAGTGGCAGTAACTTTAACTATTCATCTATGAGGTACGAAACCAACGGCGGATTGTCACCGCTGCCTCTCATCATATGCCGCACCTTGATATCCATTTCAGGCCCGTCACTTGGAGCCGTGTATTCGTTGTCGATGATTACAAACTGCGTACCCGCGAGTTCACTGGATGCGAGGCGGTAGACGAAGTCGTAGAAAGCCGCAATGACCTCGGGGTTTTCAATGGAGCTAACGTTCTTCGTGGCAGTGTCGATGACCAGCACGCTCGGTAGCCGCGAACCGATGGCGGCAGCCAGTCGATGAAGAGCCAAAGCGAAACATGTCTTGAACAGACTTTTCATGCCGCCGCTTCCAGCATTCGCGAATGACAGGGCGACGAAGTCCCCGCCCTTGCTTAGCATGATTTGCGGAGTGAAGTTGGATGGGTCGATTTCCACATGATAAGAAGCCCTGACGTCAGGGAATTTCACCTCAAGCAGGCAATCTAGAAACAGCTCTCCAAGTTTCTCAATGTTTTTTGCGTCGCGAAACGTAGTCTCTCGCAACTTATCCAAGCGGATGCGCAACTCACTCTCTTTCCCCGCGAGAGTTTCAACCAGTTCACTTTGCTCTTGCAAGATGTCCGGTAGCTTCCGATTGTGGAGCAGGCTATTTAACTTCTGCTCTAAGGTGGCGATGACGCGTTCGTTTTCGACCGCCTGTGATAGGAAGGCGGAGTCGTAGTCTCGAAGCTGTTCAGATAGCGCCGTCTCGCATAGCATGCGCTCTTGTTTCAGTTCGTCGGTACGCAGGACAAGCCGACGCCGTTGCGTCCGCATCCGCGATAGGACGTCTGTCAGTTCCTCGAGTCGCGCTTTCAGGTCTTGCGAAACTACATCTTCGCGCAGGTTGTTGCCACCTTCTACAACCCGGTCCGCCTGCCCGCATACGGAGCAGCAATCTTCGTCGCGCGGTGGCAGGGACTGAGTACATCGAGGACAACTTCGGAAGTCAACGCCGGCCAACACGCTTCGAGCGGCGGCGTTGCGCTGAAATCTAACAGAGAGCATTCTCAGTTCGTTGCTGTGGCGAATAATTTCGTCAATTCGCTCACCCAACTCGGTGCTTGCTTCCTCGGTCGAAGCGACCTCTGAGGCGAGACTTCGAACCCGTGCTCGAATACCGTCGACAGCGTGCGGTAGCGGCTGCCGGGCGCTCCGTGCTTCACGCGCGTATCGTCTTGCAATATCGATTGCTGACTTTGTCTCTTCGATGCGTCCTTCAATCTCGATAACGTCGTCGAACCCTGCTTGTGCGAGCGCTTTCTGCAGAGCTTCTGCGGAAGCAGCTCGGGCAAGACGGTCCTCTCGCACAGCTTGGAGCTGAGATTCTAGTTCAGCCACACGCTCTTGCTTATACCCAAGCAGGTAGCGAAGTGTATCGACGCTCTTTCGACTCACGGCGAAGTTGTCGGAATTAAGTCTGAAAAAGCTGTTGTCCATCGTATCCTGGTCCAGATAGCAGAACAGGTACAGGTCACGGAAACTTAGTCTTTCAAGATGTTCATCCGACATTCCCTTTCGTCGTCGGACTTTAGGTTGCTCAATGTTCGACAGATAGAATAGAAGGTCAGAGAGCACTTCGACACCGGTCGACGGTAATACCTCTCCCGCCCCTTTACGGGCAGGTAGGGTCAACTGCAGCGTGTCTTCGTCAAGCTTCCAGGCCGCCACTACCATGCCGGAATCGCGAGTGCGACTGATAGTTAGACTGGTATCGTTTAATGCAATTTCGAGTGATGCAGAAACAAGTTCCTTTTGTAAAACGGGTGTCCATTCCACTTTGGCGCCAAGACAGAAGTCAATTAGGCGCGCGATGCTCGACTTTCCTGAGCCGATGGGGCCAAAGAAATAACTAACTTGAGGAAACGTAATAACTTCAGACGCTCTGCGAAACTCGAGGTTAAGCTTTTCGAAACGAATGTTCATATTTTGATTTCCTGACCCCATTTCATGTCGGTAATTTCCGGAAACGTGTCGTAAACAAAGTCTTTCAATGCGGTGCCGCTTTTCGTACCAAATCGCTTGGCGACAACGGATGCTCGGTCGGCTACGGCTTCCAAGGAACCGTCAGCGGTCAACTGCTCCGCGATTTCGTGACCGAGTGGCGTAAGCCATATCTGAACGGTCTTTCCTATAACCCCGACTTCAACAAGACTCCGAGCAGCCATAAGAGATACCCACCGCCGGTACCGATGGTCCCATGGACCGTATCGGAATCGAATCATCTTGCTTTCAATCGTGGTACGTTCGAACTCGCGGACATGAGCTTCCTCCGCAGACCGTTGTGAAGCCGTAAGAGCACGTTCAAGACAATTTGGGTACCGTAGCAAAAAGTCGAGTTTCGCTAGCTTCGTGAGTCCTTCCATCGGTTTGTTTCTCTGACCCTCGCCAGAGTGTGCTTCGAGGAGCAAGAGCAACCGTCCAATATGGAAGTCGTCATCGCGTTCGGTGGCAGCCAACGCTCTTGCTAGTTCAAGCGCCATCGACGGCTCCATCGTCGTCGTCGTCCAACGGGACACCCCATGCGAAGCGGCAGCTTCCCGACAACATGGCCGCTACACCGAGCAAAGTGTCCTTGGGCTCGTTTTCGACTTTGTCCGGCTCGTTTTTAGCTACTTCTCCAAGGCGCTCGAGAATGGTTCTGTAGATGAGCGGCCCGCGCTTTCGTTCGTCAGATTCTATGCATGCTAACGCTTCAGCATCTTTGCACTCGGTGAGGACGGCGCCTTCTAGTTGATTCGCAATCTCGTCAAAATTTTCGGCGTCACTGATTGCTCTTGCCAATAGGCGACTTTCGGCTGACATTGCGCGGGACCATATGGATTCGAATTGGCCCTCGATATATGCATTTCGCATCTTCCGATGCAGGACGTCACGCTGACCCTTGACATTGCCGAGAGGAAGACCGCCTCCAACATTTATGTATCGAAAGGCGGATTGTCTTGCGTTTTCAATACACGTTCTTGCCGACTCGAGCGTTATGCACTTGCCACGTAACGAGACGTCTGGCCTGCCGTTCGCCTCGATGTAGGCGAAGACTCCATCGAGCCCGCCGGTGGGAATACCGCTCGCGGTTTCGACAAGGCCCATCAACTCGTCGCAAACCTGTACAAGTTTTTTGTTGTGAAGCGAAGCGCAGTCAGGAAGGGCGGGAATCACCTTGGCAATCATCGTGTCTTCATAGCCTCGGAGAGGAGGTCCTCTGCGGAACATAACTCGTCGCATAACTCCGAACAGTACAGCGGCCGGCACTTGAGCGGCCTTGGCGAGGCGGTCGAATGCGGTTTGGTAAGGATTCGCTACTTCGCTTGGGGCATTCGCCTGAATGCAAGCCTCGCGAAGTCTCATCGGGCTGCTCATCAAGGTCTTTAACTTTTTCGCGCTCCTGTCGGGGATATAGACGCCAGCGTTCGAGAAGAAGTGGTATTGGTCTATTCTGGGTCCGTGCTGTTGCTCAATGGAGCAAAATCGTGAAATAGCGTGAACAAATGCTGCATCTGTGACCAACCAGTTTGCGTTCTCACTGCTGTCAGTCTTGACTTGAACTGCCCAAAACTTGCCCGTCGAGAGCTCGACTAGGAAGTCGTCGTGGTGTTCGCACCAGATTGCCGAGACAGCCGAATTCCCCCGGAGTGCTTGCACCAGTAGGTAGACGCCAACTGCCCACTGATATCTGAAACGGTCTTGAGTCTCATCTCCCCTGTCGACGGGGGAGGTCGGTAAGCCGTCGAGTTGGTCCGGAAGGCCGAGGGCAACGTCCTCTTCGGAATTTCGGTGCATTTTCGAATTGGTCTCTTTCCACGCACTACGTTGGGTTTTTCGCTAAATTTTTGGACGATGCAACGCAGATAGTATATGCCTCTCGCAGTTTCTAAGATTGACCTCCGCCCGTCCAATAACTCTTCAATGGAAGCAAAACAGTCTCTTCATCTGGCAGCGCGAGCCTCCTGACAAGGTCAGGCTAATTCTGGCGGGACGAGTAGAGCTCCCCATGAATGTCTAATTCGAAACAGCGTCAACTCGGCACGACTAAAAACCGTTAGGTTGCAGAGCCGTGGAAAAGTTGCCATTCGGCAACTGCGTGGGGACAACCCATGGACAAGGCCGGAAAACCCGGAACCCGCCGGGTTTCCCGAAGCCTTGCCCACCGGTTGCCCCCACTTTCCCACAGCGGCCGGCGGTCCGCCACGCAACGGCACGACCACGACGTTTCATAGATATTTTCAGCACAGACCGAACCAAACCCGCCCCGGAGGTTTGTGCAAGTCGCGGTTGCGCGCGGATAACGTTTTGGCTACTTTTAATGCACGGCGCAAAACCCAAAGCGGTCATTCGATATCAGGCTTGATTCATTGCGTGATGCGATGCGCTTTTAGCGCGCGTCGAGAATGCTGCATCGATGGCAGACCGCTGCGGGGTTAGCTTCGTTGGGACAGCCTTGCGTTCCTGAAGACCACCAAACTGGAGTATTCGCATACTCCGCTTATGTACATTAGCGACCCGAATTGCCAACCGGTGCAGCGCGGAAATTCAGTTGGCGTTCGTAGCCTGCGCCGGGCCAGGCCCCACGTCGCAACTATGCTACGGCCACTGAGAGTCCATTTTTTCCTGGTGACAAATGGACAGAGGCGAATTTCCTAACTGGCTGATATTTAAAAAGAAAATGCGTGTCCATCAGGGCGTACTTGTGCGTGCGGGCTCTCCGGAATACCCGGAAAACGGATGCCCGAGGCCGCCTCGAGTTCGTGAATCGTCCTCATGTCGTAACGGTTGGTCGAGATGTTGTCCACGATCACCGCGAACGCCATCTGCCGGGACGGCACGTAGACCACCTTGAACAACTGAGTCGGCACGAAGACGCGCGTCGGTCCGATGGTCTGCAATTGCTGGCCGCTGAAAATCGGCCCGGTGACCACATAGGTATCGTCGTACGACATTGCGATCTTACGCACCGACGTTTCGATGCGCGCCCACAAGCGCTGATTGTTCTCGCGGTTCTGTGGCACGACGTTGGCCAGCGAAAACGATTGTGCCATCGCTTCCTGATTCCAGCGATTGCCTGCCGGGCTCATATGCCCGCGATCGAAGCCGCTGCGCTTATAGTCCGCGAGCGTTGCGCCTTCACCGTCGGGCAAACGCGCATCTTCGAAGAATTTGTTGGTACGAACCATATCTTTGGCGGCTTCGATATGCTCGCGCGTCAGATGCTCGGCGGACCACAGCGGACCATGCGTGATACCCGAATGCAGCACCGCGAAATCGCTATAGCAAAGCATGCGCGTTTTCGGGGCCATCTTCTGATTGGTCAGAACCGGCCATTGCGCATTCGGGGTGAACTGGGTGCAGGAAGGCGCCGCGCTCGCGTGAGCGGCAACGGCGAATAACAGACAGGCAAACCACTTCTTCATGTGTCGGTCAGTCGAGGGATGGGGGCGCAAGTATAGCGTCGCGAACCCATATCGAGCGACGTGAAACACAGGAAAACACGGGGGAAGGAAGAGGTTTTTTGCGCCGCGCCCACAGCGATGAAAATGGTGCTAGCGCATGGAGCGGATAACGCCCACAGCAAAAAGGCCCACACCAAAAAAGCGGGCCGCTTTGCAGCGACCCTAATGCGTGGATTTAAAACTCTACGCGCGCAAACTTAAGACCGGCTTAAGCGCGCGCGATGCAGCGTATGACGTGTGTTGAAGGTCGAACTCGCGCACGAAGCCACCCACGCTCAGGCGGCGTGGTATGTGCGAGTAAAAATTTCGACCGGCGAAAAAGCGCCGGAACTTAATTACCGAATACGCTGTGCTCAGCGTGCACGTTCTGGCGGTCGACAGCTTGCAAGCGCCAGAAGCCGCGGGTCGGCGCGCGCGTGGGCAAGGCGGTCCACGCTGCGGCGCCTTGCGCCGCGCTCACGCGCTGCTTGCGATCAACATGCAATCCGCGCAGCGTACACAGCGGCGCGTCCGTGCTTGGCGCACAGAGGGTGGTCACGCCATTGTCGTCGTCGTGTAACTCGCCCCACGGGGGCAGATCGATCCCTTGATGCGCTTCTCTCGACCACCGGTGTTCATCGGTGTCGAGCCATAACACAGCGTAATCGTGGCTGACGGTGGGATCGGAACCGTTGATGAGGATGGTCAGGCGCATAGCAGTTCCGTACAAATTGCGAAGCATGGCTTTAACAGTCTATGCCGCAACGCGTGTTATGCAAGGCAAAAAGGTATGACGATCGGGCACGAAAAAACTTACGCACCGCGCATACGGCTGTACGATAGCCGCGTCTATGAGACATTCGCGGAGGCGCGCCATGCTGGGTCGATTTCTGCAACTCACGATGGTGGCGGGATGCCTGGGCGCGGTATCGACGCTCGGTGCGGCGGCGGACAGCACCCCCTTTGCAGCGCCGGCGCCGATCGTCTATGTGTCCGACTTCGAACTCGACGTGGCCAACGTGAAACCTGACAGCGGACCGGGTCAACGTGTGCGCCGCCTGCGCGGTCTGCTGCCGAGCGGTCCGGGACCGTTGGGCCAGGACAAGAATCCCGAGGATCACGCCAGGGACATCGTGAACGAGATGGCGGACGCGCTGACTGCGGATTTGAAAAAAGGTGGCGTCGACGCGCGTCGCATTGCACCCAGTCAGCCACTACCCGCAGCGGGTTGGCAAGTGCGCGGCGTGTTTCTGAGTGTCGACGAAGGCAATCGTCTAAGACGTGCGATGGTCGGTTTTGGTGCGGGTCAGAACGATATTCAGGTAGCGGTATCGTGCGACAGCCTGGGGACGGCTGATTTGCCGCCGCTCTATCAGGCCGTCGAAGAGGCCGACAGCAAGGGAAAGCCTGGTGCGGCGATCAAACTCAATCCGTACGTGATCGCGGCCAAGTTCGTGATGGCGAGCGGCGACGAGAAAAAGACGATCAAGAAGACCGCACAAGAGATTTCGGACTCGGTAATTGCGAAGCTGCACGGGGTGGCGCAGTGATTGACGTGCTGCTGCCCACCCCTGAGATAGTTAAGCGACTCAGGCCAGATCCAACGTACCCGTCAAATCCCCAAGCGGCGCCAAGCCATTCTGTGCAAAAGCCCGATCTCGTGCGACAACCCCGTCGAGTGGCGCCAGCCCATGCACGCGGCTAATCAGGCGAAGAATCGAATTGGTGTCGTACACCGTATGATCGACATAGCCCTTCTTCGCCAACGGCGAAATCACCAACGCGGGAATTCGCGATCCCGGCCCCCAACGGTCGCCCTTCGGCGGTGAGACCGGATCCCACCAGCCGCCGTTCTCGTCCACCGTGACGACCACGACCGTATTGGCCCATTGCGGGCCGCGCTGAATATGCTCGATCACATTCGCGATGTGACGATCCCCCGATGCGACGTCGGCATACCCCGCATGCATGTTCAGATCGCCCTGCGGCTTGTAGAACGTGACTGGCGGCAAACGCCCCGCATCGATATCGGCGATCAGGCGGTTGGTGGAGGCGTCGTCGCCGAGGCCCGCATCGCGCAGATACTTGCGCCGCGCGGCAGTGCCCGGTGCGTAATGGATGAAGTAGTTGAACGGCTGATGGTGGTACTGGAAGTCAGGCACTGCGCCCGTGTCCTGATGCTCCAACGCGTACTGCCACGCACCGCTGTACCACGCCCAGTCAATGCCCTTGTCCGTTAGACGGTCGCCGATCGTCGCGAAGTTTTGCGGCGGCAGTACGCGCGGATTCGACGGATCGGCAAAGGCGGGATTGCCGCCTTCGGCCGGACGCACGTTACTCGGCTGGTAGGGCGGCGCCATCGTGTTGACGGCGTAGCCGTCGGCGGTAAACGCGCCGTCGTTGACGAATTTCGGCGGACCGTCGAGCGCGGAAGGGGGAGAGTCGGCCGCCAGCTTGAGCCGCGTGCCGGTCGGATCGTCTCCGTCCACCACCGAGACCATCTTCTTCGCCGGACTGTTGTGGATGTCGGGATAGAACGGCGCCTGCGCCGCGATCAGAAAGATGTGGTTCAGCCACGAACCGCCGAAGGCGGCCATAAAGAAGTTGTCGCACAGCGTGTATTGCTGCGCGAGATTCCACAGACGCAGCGTGTCGGCGGAATTGCGGTAATGCCCCATGACCAGGCCGCCGGAATCGCCCCATGCGGCGAACTGATTGTTGCGCCCGGCGTTGATCTGCATCTGGTTCTGATAGAAGCGATGCACCAGATCGCGCGTGATTACGCCGTTCGGCAGCGGCGCGCCTTGCGCGTCGGCGATGTGGAACGGACCGTTGCGCAAGTTGCCAATGTCCTTCTGACCGATCATGTAGCGCTTGCCGTCCACCTCCTGCGCTTGCGGCACGAGGCCGCCCCAGATTGCTGGCAGGCGCGGCAGCGGCGTCTTGCCGTCGCGATCGAGTTGCAGATAACGCTCCGCGCTCACCGCGTCGAGTGGATGCTGGACGCCGGGAAAGTTGCCGTACAGGTTCGCGAAGCTGCGGTTCTCGGCGTAGATCACCACGATCTGCTTGACCTGGTCGCGTAGCGCGGCGTCGAGCCGCAAGTCTGCGGCACTGCGCGGCGCCGTGTCGCTCGCGGTACTTTGCTCGGTCTTGCAGCCGGTTAGCGCGAGTCCGATGCCGACCGCCGCAAGCCCGGTCAGGACACGGCGGCGCTCGGGATCGTCGGGGGCGTTGTCGGGGTTCGGCGGCAGGGTGGAGTCGTTGTCTGTCATCGGTAGGTTTCGTGGTTAGCGTGACGGGCGCATAACAGCCAGATAGAGCGAGATAACTGCGGCTCGGGGCGGCGTGCGCGCGGCACCGGGTTCAGAGTCTCGGAGTCGAGGTGGCCGGACGGTTCCGGCACAGCTAAGGTAATCGTCGCTTCACGCGCCAACTGTTGTGCGTCGAATCGACGGCGAGCAGAAGCCATTGTCTGGCGTCCACAGGATGACGCCTCCGCGTAGCGTAACCGTCAACGGTCAATTCGAGTTCGTCGAAAGTCCGCCGATGGCAGGTGGCATGCGCGCCGGAGCCGTCCGCGAATTCGACTATAGCCTCGGCCTCGCGGGCCGGTTCGGGCAGGTGCGCGATATGCACTGCGCAGCCCGGATAAAGATGTGAGTCGGCAACCTGGATCTGAACGGAATCGGACATGAGCGTGGCCTCCGGACGCCTGGCGGGAGTCAACGCGCGGCAGTGAGACCTTGCGCGATGGACCGCACCAAAGGATAGCACCGAGCGAAACGATGGCGGTGGCGCGGAAGGCCGCATGCTTCGCGCTATCATGTTGACCTGTACCCGATGAACAGCAGAAACGGCAGCCAAGATGGCAAAAGAAGAGCAGACAGGAGCGGGACGCAAGCACTCAAGGCCACGTGGTGCGACAGTCCCGGCTTCGCAGGACGATGCGGCATTGTCCCGCGCGGATGGCGCCGATGCCCCCGATTCCAGCGATGAAGAGAGCACCGGCGGATCGACTTATCTCGTGCCGGGGCTGGAGCGCGGCCTGCGCATCCTCGCGGAATTCAGCGCGCGCGAGCCGATTCTGGGTGCGCCCGAATTGTCGAAGCGCATCGGCATTCCGCGCACCACCACATTTCGTCTATTGCAAACGCTCGAAGCTTTAGGCTTTCTCGAGCGCGTGAACGGCGATCGCTACTTTCGTCTGAGCGTCGCGGTGCTGCGGCTCGGTTTCGAATACTTGAGTTCGCTCGAACTCACCGACGTCGGCACGCCGATTCTCGAACGTTTGCGCGACGCGACCGGCCTCAGCACGCATCTGCTGATCCGCGACCAGCGCGACGTGGTGTTCGTCGCCAAAGCGCAAACCCATGAGCCGATGTTCAGTTCGGTGAAGGTGCATGTCGGGACGCGTCTGCCGGCGCATGCCACAGTCCATGGTCAGGTGCTGATGGGCGATTTGAGCTTCGACGAATTGCGCCAGTTGTACCCCGAGCCGCAACTCGAACGTTTCACCGAACGCACGCCGGCGACTGTCGAAGAACTGTATGGGAAAGTGCGCGAAAGCGCGGCGCTCGGTTATGCATTGAGCGAAGCGTCTTTCGAACGAGGGATTTCGGTCGTGAGCGCGCCGGTGCGCGATCAAAGCGGCAAGATCACGGCCGCGCTGACGGTCACCATTCCACGTTCCGATATCGGCGAAGCGGAAGAACGGGAGCCGCTCATCATCGCGGTTTGCCAGGCGGCGCTCGAGTTGTCCGAGCGGCTCAGCTATCGTCCGCGGCCGGATGATCCGACTGCGGCTCAAGCGCGTCGCAAGCCGGTTGCGGCGAACTGAACCGGCTTCTGTTTTCGCTTATATAAAACGGCCCGGGTGCGTAAGCAGCCGGGCCGTTTGCTTTACGGCGTCGACGTTGGCAGCGACACCGACATGACTGACATCAGAACGAGTGGTGGATACCCGTCAGAATAATCGTCTGGTTCCGGCCGCTCGACACACCCGCCGTAAAGAACGCGGCGTCCGTATTTGAGCCTGCGCGCTCATACAGCGCATTCACATACAACTGCGTCGACTTCGACAGCGCGTAGATATCGCCGATCTCGAACTGCGTCCAGCGATGGCCGGCCAGGGTCGTGGTCGCGGCGCCGCCGGCAACGCTGTTGAACGGCGTGAACTGGTAGTTCGCACCCACGTCGTAGCTCTGATACGTGTCCGAATGGCCGGGCGACTCCAGCTTCACACGCGTGTACAAACCATGCACCAGCAGCTTGCCGAATTGATATGACGCGCCCGCGCCCATGTTCTCGACCTTGTCCGCCGTGTAGTTTGCCGCGGCGACACCCTGGAAGTGGGTGATGCCCGTCGTCACGATCGAGGGTGTACGGTCGTGCTCGTTCGCATAGGTCGCGCCGGCTCTGAACGGACCATTCGCATAACTAAGTGCAAAGCTCAGTGTCTTGCCGGTCGAGAAGTTGGTCGTGTTGCCAAGACCCATCATCGCGCCGACCGAGAAGCCGGCGAAACTCGCCGAGCGGAACTTCACCGAATTGTCGAATGGCACCACGCCCGTGTCGGCGAGTTCGTCGATGTTGCCCGGGTGGAACGCGTACCAGCTCGCGGCCTGATAACCCGTGCTAAACGGACCCAGCACGTCGAAGCTGAACGGCGTTTGATGGCCGAGCGTCACAGTGCCGATCTGGTCCGAACTCAAGCCCACGAACGCCTGGCGATTGAACAGCGCGCCGGCTTTGGCGAACGCCCCCGTGTTCGTATAGAAGCCGTTTTCCAGCTGGAAAACCGTCTTCAGACCAGCGCCCAAATCCTCAGCGCCCCTCAGGCCCCAGCGGTCCGGCTGCATGTTGCCTTGCTCCTCGATCCACTTCGAATGGCCGCCTGCATTGCTGATATACGCGATACCGGAATCCAGGCTGCCGTATAACGTCACACTGCTTTGCGCCCATGCGCCAGTCGTTGCGCAGATTGCCGTCAAGCCGGCCGCCGCAATGATGTGCTTCACCGTTGGTTCTCCTGATCACACGACGGATAGCTCGCGCCGATTTCGTCGTCCCTGATCCTTGCTTTGGGTTGAATGCAGCTTCGGGTTTATGCGCCAAAACCGCACCTCTTTATGTTCCACCTATGGGCCTTTGTATCGCCTATGGAAAATTATAGTGAGTCTAGGCGTGGTCAAAGTAAATTTTCGGACCCCGTACAAACCCGTATGCGGGCTTGGCTATTCGTCTGAAAATTATGGCAAAACCGAAGCCCATAAAGGCTTTCAAGCAAATTCGGCCATTCACGTCAGTTCACGGAAAGCTGTCTTGTGGATGCCACAGTCGGTGTTTTCCCCTACCGGCCCAGATTTCTATTTTCTCTAGCCGAAGCCACTCCTATAATTATCCATACACGAACTGATGTTCCGTATATGGAACATATAGCTTCAGGAGAAGGCGAGAAATGACTGAACAATGGCGCTGCGCCGGCCATGCCGGCGACCTGTCCGAAGACGCGCCGCTCGAGTTCAAACTCGACGGCACCGAAATCGGCATCTACAAGGTGGGCGATGCGCTGTACGCGCTGGAAAACGTCTGCCCCCATGCGTACGCGTTGCTGACGCAGGGCTTTGTCGACGGCGACACCGTCGAATGCCCGCTGCACGAAGCCGTGTTCCATATCCCGACCGGCAAGTGCTTGAAAGAGCCCGGTGGCCGCGACCTGAAGATGTACTCGGTACGTCTCGCCGGCGAAGAAATCCAGATCAAGGTGGAATGACATGCGAGAGCAAACCGTGAACTTCAATCCCTTCCTGAAGCCGTGGCTCGCGCCGCAGCCGAACAATGTCGCCGGCAAGGGCGTGATCGAGAAGCCGGGCGAGGCCGAAAACTTCGTCTGGCAAACGCGTAAAGCGGAGCCGACCCAATACGAAAACGATTTCGGCGATGCGCTCGAACAGGTTTTCGAAGCCGGCGCGAATGAGTTGCAAGAAGTCGTCGACGGATTGAACCGCATGGGCTTCCGCACCCCGGAAGGCAACACGTGGGACGCCGACCGCCTCGCCGCCGAATTCCGCCTGCTCGCCGAATAAGCGCGCTTTCCCGAACACGTTTCACCGCTTTCGCATCCGGAGTCTCTTCATGACGTCCCCCAATACAACGACTCAAGCCGCGGCCGACCCGATCCAGTCCTATCTGAACCGTGGCCTGCGCAACTACTGGTATCCCGTTGCACCGAGCTGGCAAGTCGGCGGCGCGCCGGTCGGCATCACGCGCCTCGGCGATCAGATCGTGCTGTGGCGCGGCAAGGAAGGCAAAGTCCGCGCGCTCGAAGACCGCTGCCCGCACCGTGGCGCGCGTCTGTCGCTCGGCTGGAACCTTGGCGGCAGCGTTGCGTGCTGGTATCACGGCATTGAAATCGACGGCGGCGGCACGGTTACCAAGGTCCCGGCCGTCTCGAACTGCCCGCTGGAAGGCCAGAAGTGCGTGAAGTCTTATCCGGTCGAAGAGCATGCTGGCGCGATCTTCCTGTGGTTCGGCGACGACGCCCATCAAGAACCCGCGCCGCTCGTGCTGCCGGAAGAACTGGTCGGCGAGGAATACGCGAACTTCCTGTGCATGTCGAACTGGAAGTGCAATTACCAATACGCGATCGACAACGTGATGGACCCGATGCACGGTGCCTATCTGCACGCGACCTCGCACTCGATGGCCGAAGGCGACAAGCAGGCCGACATGCGCGTGCGCAAGACGGAAACCGGTCTGATGTTCGAAAAGGTCGGCCAGCGCGACGTGAATTTCGACTGGGTCGAACTCGGCGAAACCGGCACGCTGTGGATGCGCCTCGCGATCCCCTACAAGAAGAAGTTCGGCCCGGGCGGCAACTTCGGGATCATCGGCTTCGCGGTGCCTATCGACGAAAACAATTGCCAGGTTTACTTCTGGCGTACCCGCAAGGTGTCGGGCTGGCAGCGCGACGCATGGCGCTTCATGTACCGCAACCGCCTGGAAGGTCTGCATTGGGACGTGCTCGAGCAAGACCGCTACGTGCTGGAAAGCATGGCGCCGAATGCGCGCAATCACGAATTCCTCTATCAGCACGACGTCGGCATGACGCGTGTGCGCCGCATGCTGCGTCAGCGCGCGCAGCAGCATTTTGCCGATCTGGACGCGCATCGCGCTCGGGCTGCTCAGGCCGGCAGCGCTCAAACCGAAGCAGCAGGCCACAGCCATGCATAACGAAGCGTCACCGGCATTGTTAGCACTCAAAGACCGGCGTGTCCTTGTGACCGGCGGCGCGCGCGGTCTCGGCGCAGCGTTTGTTCTGTCGCTGGTGCAAGCCGGTGCGCAAGTCGTATTCGGCGACGTGCTGCATGACGAAGGGCGTGCGCTCGCTGCGTCGCTGGTCGAGCAAGGACACGCGGTGACGTATCTGCCGCTGGATCTCGCTGATCCCGCCAGCATCAAGCAGTTCGCGGGTCAAGCCGCGGCTCGACTCGGCGGCCTCGACGCACTGATCAACAACGCGGCGATCACCAACTCGGGCGGAAAGTTTGCCGACGAGTTGTCGGTCGATACGTGGGACGCCGTGATGAACGTCAACGTGCGCGGCACGTGGCTGATGAGCACCGCCGCATTGCCGTATCTGCGCGACTCGGGCCGCGGCAGCATCGTCAACATTGCGTCGGACACGGCGATGTGGGGCGCGCCGAAGCTGCTCGCGTATGTCGCGAGCAAGGGCGCCGTGATCTCGATGACCCGCTCGCTGGCGCGCGAGTTCGGCGCACATCAAGTGACGGTCAACGCGATCGCGCCGGGCCTCACCGAAGTCGAAGCCACCGCTTACGTGCCCGCCGAGCGTCACGAGTATTACCTGCAAGGCCGAGCGCTGACGCGCGCACAAGTGCCCGACGACGTTACCGGGCCGGTGCTGTTCCTGTTGTCCGATGCCGCGCGCTTCGTGACCGGCCAGTTGCTGCCGGTCAACGGCGGCTTCGTGATGAATTGATCTTGTCGAATCGAAAGGAGAAAGAGATGGCGGATGCCGAACTCGAACGCAATTCCTGGGACCAACCCGCGGACGCGAGCTTCGCACAATGGTTGGACAGCCGCGTCGCGCGCCTGGAAACGCGTCGCTATGACTGGGACGCGCTGAAGTTTCAGGCCGACTACGACCCGAAATATCGCCGTGCGCAAATGCGCTATGTCGGCACGGGCGGCACGGGTGTCGCGAAGGACGTGAACACGGTGCCCGCGGGCGGCTTCACGTTTTCGACGATGGTGATCCCGGCCGGCAACATCGGCCCAAGCCATATTCATATGGATGTCGAAGAAATTTTCTTCGTGCTGCGCGGCAAGATGAAAGTGATCTGCGAGAAAGACGGTGAAACGTGGGAAGCCGTGCTTGGCGAACGCGATCTGATTTCGGTGCCGCCGGGCGTGTATCGCACGGAAGTGAATATCGGTGAGGAAGACGCGTTGATGTGCGTGATGCTCGGCGCAGCCAAACCGATCACGCCGACGTATCCGCCGGATTCACCGCTGGCCAAGCTCAAGCGCTAAGCCCTCAACGTCGCTTTGAAATCACCCGCGAAGGAAATCATGTCCGCAGTCCCGTCCGCTACCGTCGATCAGAACGCTACGCTCGAAGCATGCCTTGCACGCTTTCCCGCGCAGCAAATCCGGCTGGCATCGCAACGTGCGGTGAGCTATCGCGATGTGGATAGCGCCGCAAGCGAAGCACTGCCTTTGGTGCTGCTTCACGGTATCGGCTCGGGCGCGGCTTCCTGGGTTCAGCAGTTTGAAGTGCTGGGTGAGACGCGTCGTGTGCTGGCATGGGATGCGCCAGGGTATGGCGCATCAACACCTGTAGAAGCCGATTCGCCCGCTGCAAGCGATTACGCAACTGTACTAAAGGATTGGCTCGACGCGCTTGGCATTGAACGCTGCGTGCTGCTGGGGCATTCGCTTGGCGCGATCATGGCTGGTGCGTTTGCCGTGACGAATCCGCAGCGTGTGGACGGCTTGCTGCTGTTGTCGCCGGCTCGCGGTTATGGCGCTTCGTCGGCGGAAGTGCGCGAGACGAAACGCGATCAGCGTCTCGCCATGATTAACGAACTCGGCCCGCAAGGTCTCGCCGAACAACGCAGCGCCAACATGTTGTCCGCGCATGCGAGCGACGAAGCGCGCGCATGGGTGCGCTGGAACATGTCGCGCGTGATTCCGCACGGTTATGCGCAGGCAACGCATCTGCTAGCCAATGCCGATCTCGCCAGCGATCTTGCGCGCTACCGAGGCCGCATCAACATCGCGGCCGGTGCAGACGACGCCATTACGCCCCCCGAAGCCTGCGAGCGACTCGCTCTCGCCGCCGGCACCAAACTGCAGGTCGTGCCACGCGCGGGGCATGCAGGTTACATCGAAGCACCCGCCGCGTACACCGCGATCATCGACACGTTCTGCCGCGCGAGCGACGGACAACGGAGCCAATGAATGACGTCCGACACGCATGACATGGTTAGCGCCGAGCGCGACGCGGACGACGACCGCAACGACGCAGACACCAGCAGCGAGATCAGCTATCGCGTGCCGGGTCTGGAGCGCGGTCTGAAGATTCTGACGGAGTTCTCGCCGCGCGAGCCGGTTCTCGGCGCACCGGAATTATCGAAGCGCCTGAAGATTCCCCGCACGACGGTGTTCCGTCTGCTGCAAACGCTCGAATCGCTCGGTTTTCTCGAGCGCGCCGACAAGGACCGCAACTATCGCCTCGGCGTCGCGGTGCTGCGGCTCGGTTTCGAATATCTGAGCTCGCTCGAATTGACCGACCTCGGTTTGCCGATCATCGAAGCGCTGCGTAACGACACGGGCCTCACCAGCCACATCGTGATTCGCGACGGACGCGATGTCGTGTTCGTCGCCAAAGCGCAAAGCCATGCGCCGATCTTCAGCTCGGTGAAGGTGAATGTCGGCACGCGCCTGCCGGCTCACGCGACGACGCACGGCCAGGTGCTGATGGGCGACATGACGCTCGACGACTTGAAAAAGCTCTACCCCGAGCCGGAACTCGAACGCTTCACAAAACAAACGCCCGCCACGATCGACGACCTGTACGAACGCGTTCGCGACGACGCACGGCGCGGCTTCGCGATCAGCGAGTCGTCATTCGAACGCGGCATTTCGGTGGTAAGCGCGCCGGTGCGCAACGACGCGGGCCGCATCGTCGCGGTGATCACAACGACGATTCCACGTCACGAGATCGACGCTTCGCTGCTCGACAGCGGCTTGATCGAAAAGGTCCGCCGCGCGGCTGACGAACTGTCGCAGCGGCTCAACTATCGGCCGAAGGGCAGCCCGAACGCGGGCACGAAATACATGAAGGCACTGGGGCTCAAATGATCCAAATCGACTTGACCGGACAGGTGGCGGTGGTGACGGGCGGTTCGTCCGGCATCGGCCTTGCGACTGCCGAACTGTTTCTGCGAGCAGGCGCTTCGGTCGCGATTTGCGGACGCGACAGCGAACGGCTTGCGCAAGCGGAAACCGCTTTGAAGGCGCAGTTTCCCCACGCGCAGCTGTTGGCGCAAACCTGCGACGTGCTGAACGCGGAAGAAGTGAACGCATTTGCGCAAGCGGTGCGAACACGCTTTGGCCGCACCGACATGCTGGTGAACAACGCAGGCCAGGGTCGCGTGTCGACCTTCGCCGACACCACCGACGACGCCTGGCGCGAAGAACTCGACTTGAAGTACTTCAGCGTGATCCGCCCGACCCGCGCGTTCCTGCCGATGCTGCGCGACGCGTCAAACCCCGCCGTGGTCTGCGTGAACTCGCTGCTCGCACTGCAACCCGAGCCGCACATGGTGGCGACTTCGTCGGCACGTGCCGGCGTGCTGAGCCTCATTAAATCGCTCGCGGTCGAACTTGCGCCGCAGCGTATCCGCGTGAATTCGATTTTGATCGGCATCGTCGAATCGGGTCAATGGCGCCGCCGTTACGCGAAAGAAGCGCAGCCGGGCCAGAGCTGGGAAGACTGGACCGCCGAACTGGCACGCAAGAAAAACATTCCGCTAGGCCGCTTCGGTCGCCCCGAAGAAGCCGCACAAGCACTCTTTTACCTGGCTACGACGCTGTCGTCCTATACGACGGGCAGTCACATCGATGTTTCTGGAGGCGTTGCACGACATGTCTAACAAAACCACCGTTGGCGAACTGATCGCCGCTTTTCTCGAGCAATGCGGCGTTCAAACCGCATTCGGCGTGATCTCGATTCACAACATGCCGATCCTCGACGCGATCCACAATCGCGGCAAGATTCGCTATGTCGGCGCACGTGGCGAAGCGGGCGCGGTGAACATGGCCGATGGCCTGGCCCGTGTTTCCGGCGGCCTTGGCGTGGCATTCACGAGCACGGGCACTGCAGCAGGTAATGCTGCCGGCGCGATGGTCGAAGCACTGACCGCGGGCACCGCGTTGCTGCACGTCACCGGCCAGATCGAAACCGAATACCTCGATCAGGACCTCGCTTATATCCACGAAGCGCCGGATCAATTGTCGATGCTGTCGTCGATCTCGAAGGCTGCGTTCCGCGTGCGCTCGGTCGACACCGCGCTGCCGACGATCCGCGAAGCCGTCCGTGTCGCACAAACCGCACCGAGTGGTCCGGTCAGCGTTGAAATCCCGATCGACATTCAAGCTGCCGAAATCGAATGGCCTGCCGATCTGGGCGCGCCGCACGTTACGACGCTTACGCATTGCAGCAAGCGCGTCGCTCAGTTGGCAGAGCAACTGGTGAGCGCGAAGCGCCCGCTGTTGTGGCTCGGCGGCGGCACGCGTCACGCACGTGCTGCGGTTGAACGTCTCGTCGCGTTGGGCTTCGGTGTCGTGACCAGCGTGCAAGGCCGTGGCGTGCTGCCGGAAGATCATCCGGCGACGCTCGGCGCGTTCAACGTGCACTCGGCAGTCGAAAGCTTCTACAAGACGTGTGACGCGCTGGTGGTGGTCGGTTCGCGTCTGCGTGGCAATGAAACGCTGAAATACAAGCTCGCGCTGCCGCAACCGCTGTATCGCATCGACGCCGACGCGCTCGCCGACAACCGCGGCTATCGCAACGACATGTTCATTCACGGCGACGCATCGTCGGTGCTCGAAGAACTCGCGACGTTGCTCGAAGGCCGCTTGAAGGTCGATCCCACTTTCGCACAGGATCTGGCCGCCGCACGCGAAAGCGCAGTCGCCGATGTGGGCAAGGGCCTGGGCCCGTACAAGCGCCTCGTCGACGCGCTGCAACAGGCTGTAGGCCGCGACTACAACTGGGTGCGCGACGTCACGATTTCGAACAGCACGTGGGGTAACCGCCTGCTGAAGATTTTCTCGCCGCGCGCGGGCGTTCATGCACTCGGTGGCGGTATCGGCCAGGGCATGCAAATGGGTATCGGCGCGGCACTTGCCGGCAATGCGGCAAAGACCGTGTGTCTGGTCGGCGACGGCGGCCTGATGGTCAACGTCGGTGAACTCGCGACGGCCGTGCAGGAAAACGCCAACGTGATGATCGTGCTGATGAACGACCAGTGCTATGGCGTGATCCGCAATATTCAGGACGCGCAATACGGCGGCCGCCGTTGCTACGTCGATCTGCACCAGCCGGATTTCGCGCAGTTCAGCGAGAGCCTGAAGCTCACGCACTACCGCATCAAGTCGCTCGACCAGGCCGAGGAGATCATCCGCGAAGGCATGGCGAAGACGGGCCCCGTACTGGTCGAAGTGGACATGCTGTCGGTCGGCTCGTTCGCCACCGCGTTCGCAGGGCCACCGGTCAAGGAAAAGGAGCCGGAACATGCGTGAGACCGGCTACGCGGGGCATCACGCGCCCATCGACGTCGCGATGATCGGCTTCGGCGCAATCGGCCAGGCGGTGTATCGCTCGGTCGAGTCGGATCCGACGGTGCACGTGTCGCACGTGATCGTGCCGGAACGCCACATGGCGTCGGTGCGTGAAGTGGTGGGCGAGTCGGTCGATGTGGTGGCGTCGGTGTCCGTGTTGAGCAGCCAGCCGCATTTCGCACTGGAATGCGCGGGGCACAGCGCACTCGTCGATCACGTGGTGCCGTTGCTGAAAGCCGGTACGGATTGCGCGGTGGCCTCGATCGGCGCGCTATCCGACATGATGTTGCTGGACGCGCTCTCCGCGGCGGCCGATGAAGGCGACGCAACGTTGACGCTGCTGTCGGGCGCAATCGGCGGCGTGGATGCGTTGTCGGCCGCCAGGCTCGGCGGTCTCGATGAAGTGCTGTACACGGGCCGCAAGCCGCCTTTGGGTTGGCTCGGCACGCCCGCGGAACAGGTCTGCAATCTGCACACGCTGAGCGAAGAGACCGTGATTTTCGAAGGCAGCGCACGTGAAGCGGCGCGCCTGTATCCGAAGAACGCCAACGTCGCCGCGACGATCGCGCTTGCGGGCCTGGGGCTGGACCACACCACGGTGCGCCTGATCGCCGACCCGAACGTGTCGCGCAATGTGCACCGCATTGTGGCGCGCGGCGCATTCGGCGAGATGTCGCTGGAAATGTGCGGCAAGCCGCTGCCGGACAACCCCAAGACGTCCGCATTGACCGCATTCAGCGCGATTCGTGCGCTACGCAATCGCGCGGCCCGTTGCGTGATTTAAGACATTAGCTGATTAGCTGAAGCAAACCGGAACGACCGACATGACTCACTTCGATACCAGCCTCGTGCCCAACGGTAATATTTTCATCGGCGGCGAATGGCGGCAAGGGCGTGGCAACCCGTATAAAAGCCTGTATCCGGCGGATCAGTCGGTCAACATGGAAATCTCGACGGCCAATGCCGATGACGCCCGCGAAGCCGTGGAAGCCGCGGATATCGCATGGCGCAAGGCGAATTGGTCGGGTCTGAAGCCGCATCAGCGCGCGCTGATTCTGTACCGCATTGCCGATCTGATCATGGTGCGTCATGAAGCACTCGCGCAATTGCAGCGCCGCGACAACGGTAAGCCGATCGGCGAAACGCGCGTGCTGGTGGCGAGCGCCGCTAACACGTTCCGCTACTTCGCGGCGTGCCTCGAAACGCTCGACGAAGAAGTCACGCCCTCGCGTGGCGACTATCTGACGATGAGTATTTACGAGCCGATCGGTGTGATCGCGGCGATTACGCCATGGAATTCGCCGATTGCTTCGGACGCGCAGAAGCTGGCCCCGGCACTGGCAGGTGGCAACGCTGTGGTACTGAAGCCGGCGGAGGTCACGCCGCTGGTCTCCTTGGCGCTGGCTCGTATCTGCGAAGAAGCCGGTGTGCCGAAGGGCATCCTGAGCGTGGTGCCGGGTAAAGGCTCGGTGATCGGCGACGTGCTGGTGCGCCATCCGTTGGTCAAGAAAGTGTCGTTCACGGGCGGCACCGAAGTCGGTCGCGGTATCGCGCGTATCGCAGCGGACAAGCTGATGCCGGTCTCGCTCGAACTCGGCGGCAAGTCCCCGACCATCGTATTCGACGACGCCGATCTCGACCACGCAGTGAACGGCGTGCTGTACGGCATCTTCAGTTCGTCAGGCGAAGCGTGCATCGCGGGTTCGCGCCTGTTCGTGCAGCGTTCGATCTACGACGCGTTCATGAAGCGTCTCGCGGAAGGTGCACGCAAGCTGCGCGTCGGCGATCCGTCGCGTGCGGAAACGCAGATGGGTCCGCTGATTACCGCGGCGCATCGCGAAACAGTCGAACGTTACGTCGCATTGGGTCTGGAAGAGGGCGGCCGCCTGCTGTGCGGCGGCGAGCGCCCGGTCGGCGATGGCCGCGAAGCAGGCACCTACTTCCAGCCGACGATTCTCGAAGGCCTCACGAACGACGCCCGCATCTGCCAGGAAGAAATCTTCGGCCCGGTGCTGGTCGCGATGCCGTTCGACGACGAAGCCTCGCTCCTGAAAGAAGCGAACAATAGTGTGTTCGGCCTCGCCGCCGGCATCTGGACGCGCGACTACAAACGCGCCTACCGGATCGCCCGCGCGCTTGAGACCGGCACCGTGTGGATCAACACCTACAAGCTGTTCTCGATCTCGACGCCGTTCAGCGGCTGGAAGGAGAGTGGCATGGGACGCGAGAAAGGCCGTCTCGGCATCCGCGAATACATGCAGCAGAAGAGCCTCTACTGGGGCTTGAACGACGCGCCGCTGGCGTGGGCGAACTAATACGCAAGAGGCACATTATGACGATTCTCGGCATTGAACAGATTATCTACGGCGTGACGGATCTCGCCACCTGTCGCCGCTTTTTCGCGGACTGGGGCTTGCAGGAAGTGGCGCACGACGAAACCCACGCACGCTTCGAAACGCTGAACGGCTGCACGATTCTCGCCGTCGACGCGAACGACCCGTCGCTGCCGCCCGCGTTCGAAGAAGGTCCGACGCTGCGTGAAGTGACATGGGGTGTCGCAACGAAAGCCGAACTCGACGAATTGCGCGGCCGTTTCGCCGGCCAGCCGGGTCATTTCGAAACTGACGACGCGGTGGGTTGTATCGATCCGAACGGCATGGCGATTCGCGTTGAAGTGACCCGCAAGCGAGCGCTCGATATTCACGGTTCGCCCTCGAACGTATGGGGCCAAACGCTGCGCGTCGATCAACCGTCGCCGATATACGAACGCGCTGAACCGGTTGAAGTGGGTCACGTGGTGTTCTTCACGAATCAACTCGCGGAACAGGAAAAGTTTTACCAGGAACTGCTCGGCTTCGAAATGTCGGACCGTTATCCGGGCCGCGGCGCGTTCATGCGCTGCGCACCGCACGGCGGCCACCACGACATTTTCCTGCTGGCCTTGCCGGGCGGTAAGCGCGGCCTCAATCACGTGGCGTTCACCGTGCGCGATATCCACGAAGTGTTCGGCGGCGGCATGCATATCAGCCGCTGCGGTTGGGATACGCAACTCGGTCCGGGACGTCATCCGGTGTCGTCGGCGTACTTCTGGTACTTCCAGAATCCGGCCGGCGGTTTGATCGAGTACTACGCCGACGAAGACCAGCTCACACCCGAATGGCAGCCGCGCGATTTCGAACCAGGTCCGACCGTGTTCGCCGAATGGGCGATCGACGGCGGCATCGACGGCAATACGCGTCGCCAGAAAAACGCGAAGGCACCGGAAGGCAAGTTCATGACGGAGCGGAAAAATGACTGACGCTGCTGCTGCAAAGGCTCAAGCCGCGCATGCCGGACTCGAAGCGCCGCGCACGATCGTCGTGATCGGCGGCGGTCAGGCCGCGGGCTGGGTCGTGAAGACGTTGCGCAAGGAAGGCTTCGACGGCCGCCTTGTGATGATTGCCGACGAGATCCATTTACCGTACGAGCGTCCGCCGCTGTCGAAGGCTGTGCTCTCAGGTGAAGCCGATATCGAAACCGTGCGTCTCGTGAAGCCCGACGATTTCGATGCGCTCAATGTCGAGGCATGGCAACCGGAGTACGCGACGTCGATCGATCGTGAACAGCGCATCGTGCGCACGCAGTCGGGTCGCGAAGTGCAATACGACCGGCTGGTGATTGCAACCGGCGGCGCGGCGCGCCGGTTGCCTGACACACTGGTGAAGACCTCGCACGTCACCTATCTGCGTACGCTCGACGAAGCCGTTGCCTTGGGCGAACGCCTGCGTGCAAGCAAACGCGTGCTCGTCGTCGGCGGTGGCTGGATCGGCCTCGAGGTCGCCGCGACCGCGCGCAAGCTGGGCGTGGAAGCGACGGTTGTGGAAGGCGCGCGGCGTCTGTGCGCTCGCTCGTTGCCGCCGATGGTGTCGGATTTCCTGCTGCAACTGCATCGTGAAAATGGCGTGGACGTGCGTTTGAACGCCTCGCTCGTGTCGATTGCAGATCATCCGAACGACGCCAACCGCATTCGCGCAACGTTCGCTAACGGTTCGACATTGGACGCCGATTTCGCGGTCGCCGGCATCGGCCTCACGCCGCACACGGTGCTGGCGGAAGCCGCGGGCATCAAGGTGGAAGACGGCATCGTCGTCGATCATTTCGGCGCGACCGACGACCCGCGCATCTTTGCCTGCGGCGATGTCGCGAACCATCCGAGCGCGTGGTTGAAGCGCCGCGTGCGGCTCGAATCGTGGGCCAACGCGCAGAACCAGGCGATCTCGGCGGCGAAGGCGTTACTCGGCAATTTCGAACCGTATGCGGACATTCCGTGGTTCTGGTCCGACCAATACGACGTCAATCTGCAAATCCTCGGCGATATTCCGAGCGATGCGCAACTCGCTGTACGCGGCGATTTGCCGGGCAAACGCGCCACGCTTTTCCACCTGGAAGACAGCGCGATTCGCGGCGTGATCGCCATCAACACGCCGCGCGAACTGAAATTGTCGCGCAAGTGGATGAACCAGGGTCGAACCATCGACCTTGCCACCCTGACCGACGCCTCGACGGCGCTTGCCTAACCACACTTACGGACGGCACCACGGCATGAGAACCATCGACAACATCATGGGGGACCGCAGCAGCGCCGGTGTCTCAGGCCCCGTGACCCGGGGCTCGATCATCGCGCGTCTTGAGCGCTTGCCGAAGAATGCGATGCAGGTGCGCGCGCGCATACTGATCGGCCTCGCAACGTTCTTCGACGGCTTCGACGTGATCGCGATCGCGGCCACGCTGCCGATCCTGATTGCGAAGTGGCATCTGACGCCGTGGGAAATCGGCTTCCTGATCGGCTCCGGTTCGGTCGGACAGTTGATCGGCGCGTTCGTGTTCCCGTGGTACGCAGAGCGCAAAGGCCGCGTGAAGGCGATTGCGTTGAGTTCGGGGATCATCGGCGTTACGAGTATTGCTTGCGGGTTTGCGCCGTCATTCGCCGTGTTCGTCGCATTGCGTGTAATTCAAGGGCTTGGGCTCGGCGGTGAATTGCCGGTGGCCGCGACCTATATCAACGAGATCAGCCGTGCGCATGGCCGTGGCCGTTTCGTGCTGTTGTATGAAATCGTTTTTCCGGTTGGTTTGCTCGCATCGAACGCGTTGGGTGCATGGATCGTGCCGCGTTTTGGCTGGCAGACGATGTACTTCATCGGCGGCATGCCGTTGATCCTGTTCTTCGTGCTGCGCAAGCTGGTGCCCGAATCGCCGCGCTGGCTCGCCGAGCGCGAACGGATGGCCGACGCCGATGCAGCCGTGCATGTTTTCGAACGCGCTGTGAAGGGTTCGTTGCCGCCGGTCGCCAATGCGGCCGAGTTCGAAGCGATGGCCAATCGTCATCCGAAGCGCCGTATGGGCGACCTGTTTGGACCGGCGTATCTGAAGCGCACGATGGCGGTAGCGATGCTGTGGATTACGTGCGGCTTCATTCAGTACGGTCTGTCGACCTGGTTGCCGACGATCTATCGCACGGTTTATCACGCGCCGCTGCAATTGGCGTTGAATCTGGCGGTCGCGGCTTCGGTGCTGGGGGTGGTGGGGTCGCTGACCTGCGCGTTGCTGGTCGACAAGGTGGGTCGCAAGCCGATCATCAATTTGTCGTTCCTGGCGTGCGCGCTGTCGCTGTTGCTGGCGGGTGTGTTCCACAATTCGTCGGTGTATGTGGTGGCGACGTGCTGCGCGTTCTCGCTAGGTTTCCTCGCCTGCGGCTTTATCACGGCTTATGTGTACACGCCGGAACTGTATCCGACGAGTATCCGTGCGATGGGCTGCGGTGTGGGCGGTGCGTGGCTGAAGGTGGCGGCGATCTTCGCGCCGGCGATCGTGTCGAAGACGATGATCGGCGGCAATCTGCAGGTGGCGTTTTATATTCTCGCGGCTGTGCCGTTCATGGCGGCGATTGCGGTGCACTTTCTTGGTATTGAGACCAAGGGCAAGGTGCTGGAGCAGCTCGAGGCTTGATGCTTTTTGGCGTGTGATGCGTTTGGCGGGCGGTTGATGTAGTACTGCAATGGCAGGAAGGCGAAGGGCGCACTGGGTGGTGCGCCCTTTGTTTCTGGGTTAGCCGTTTCCCTTTCCGCATGCAAACATGAGCCGCGTGCGGTGTATCACAACGCCTTGCGGTACACCACGAAGCCAGAGCGTTCCGCAACCTTGTCGTACAGCTTCATCGCCGTGTGATTCGTCTCATGCGTCTGCCAGTAGACGCGCTGCAAACCGTCAGCCTTGGCGCGCGCATACACCGCTTCGATCAGTGCACGGCCAACCCCTCTGCCGCGCTCCGCTTCCAGCGTGTAGAGATCTTGCAGATAGCAGGTCGGTGCCACCATGGTGGTGTGACGGTGATACAGGAAGTGCACGAGGCCGAGCAACTGGCCGTTGCGTTCGGCGACCATCGCGTGCATGGGCTCGTAGCCGTCGAAGAAACGCCCCCAGGTGACCTGCGTGATCTCGCGCGGCAATGCCGTTTCGCCTGAGCGGCCATAGAACGCGTTGTAGGCGTCCCACAGCGGCAGCCAGGCGTCGAAGTCGGCGGGGGTGATGGGGCGGATTTGAATCGCTTCGGACATGGATGTGGTTCCTTGTGTGGTGATGGTTGCGGGCGAGTGGATCGCCGCTGCCAAGGCTGGGTCGAGCAGGCGCAGACGGCCGCGCTGTCCGTCAGCATAAGAAATTTGTGGCACCATTGTTAGCTCCACAAAGCGACCAGAATTTGGAGCCACGCATTTGGACTACGGTCTGATGATGTCGAACGCCGAACGCCGAACGCCGAACGCCGAACGCCGAACGCCGAACGCCGAACGCCGAACGCCGAGCGTCGAACGTCGAACGTCGAACGTCGAGCTAGGCCGCTTCCGCTCTGAGCCAACGCGCGAGCCCGGCGTCGTCATCAGTATCTAACGCTTGCGCGACCCGGCGCCCGACTGCCGCGCCGAATTTATAGCCGTGCCCCGAGCATGCCGACACCACGAGCGTATTGCCGATGCGCTTCGAGAAAAAACGGTTGTCCGCAGTGAACGTGTAAGCGCAGGTTTTTACTTCGGTAACCGTATATTCGCCGATGCGTTTAAACGGCGGTGAAAACAGCCGGCGCAGACGGTTGCCTTCTCCGGGTGCCGCGATGCGATTGGCATCAGGATCCGGCGCACGCGATTTGTGCATGCCGGCGCCGAACTTCAGGCCGACACCGTCGATTGGCGGGAGCACGTAACCGCCGTTGTCGCCACCAATATCCCCGATAGCAGGCGCATTTGACCATGCGTCCTCCAAATCCGCGGGCGGCTCCATATAGGCGACCGCGTTGCGGTAAGTCATCAGGTTTTCGGCGAGCGCGGGGAACAGTCGCAGCGTCCACGCGCCGGCGGCGACCACGAGCCGGTCGGCGCGGATGATGGTGTCGCCCTCGATTCGCACCGAGGCCGCATGCGCATCGACTGCGAGCACCTTGGCGTGGGTGCGAATCTCGGCGCCGCGCATCTTGAGCCACGCTTTCATATCGTGTGCGATGCGTTCGCTGAACAACGCGCCACCATCGTGATCGAGGTAAGCGTAGCGAAACGTGGCGGGGTCGAGAAAGGGATAACGCTCGGCCGCTTCGTGCGGGTCGAGCCTTTCATAATCGAATTTCATGCGGTCGAGGCCGGCGCGGAATTGCTCGGCGCCGTCGCCTGCGTGTTGTGAAATGCCGAGCACGCCACAGTTCGCATAGTGGGATACGCCCAGGTCATTCCACAGCAGATCCCAACTATCCAACGCCTCGGCGATGCTGCGTGCGTAGCCGTCGGCATCGCCATAGACGCGACGGATCATGCGATGCCGGTCGCCCGAAGCAGCGAGTGGATTTGGAATCGAGCCCTGCTCGATCAACGTGATGTCGTGTCCCAGCTTCGCGAGCGACCACGCCGTACTCAAGCCGGCAATGCCCGCGCCTACGATTGTCACCCGCATGCCATCTTCCCCCGAGTCGATGTATCCGGGTCAGAGTCTAGCAGTGGGAAAAATAATTCGGTACGTGTTCTGACGAATCGCCACGCGAGTCAGCGGGGTCGATTCAGCGTGCTGCCAAGCAGGCGGTGGTCTCCGCACGCCGCTGTATCAGTGTTTGTGCTTCGACGTATGGCGCAGTTTGTCGCGAACTTTCTTCGCGGCGAACAGCGGCACGTAATCGAATACACGCGCTTCGTGCCGGTAGTCGGCCAGTGTGTCTGCGTACATCTTCGAGACCGTTTCTGTGGGCGTATCGGTTTCCTCTGCGATGCTTCTCACCACTTCGTCGACGTTAGGCTCGGGCTGGGACATAGAACTCTCCGGGGCAAGCGGGGTGGACAGGCGGGGTTGCCATGAACAGGCGCGCACGACAGGAGCTTCATTAGAGGATGCGACTGACCGTTATGCCAATTGAATCGGTCTATCGCATAAACCGTTCCACAGAGATTTTTGTCTTGCGCTGCAGCCGCCGCCCGCGCCGTGCGGTGAGGCGAGAAATCAATGCGTATGCCGGTGATGAATATCCGGAAAATGCGCGTGCGCATGCGTGATCGGCGCATGGGAATGCGGATGGGTGTGCGGCTCCACGCCGTCCCACGCGAAATCGTGCTCGTGCTGATGATGCGCGTCGTGCCGATGACGATGCGTGTGGTCCAGCGGGGCGTGCGTGTGCGGATGCTCGTGACGTTCGCGGATATGCAGCCAGACACCCAGCGTCATCAGAGCTGCGGCCACCCAGAACAGCAGCGGCGGCATCTCCGGCCACAGCAGCCACGACAAGGTCACGCCAAATAGCGGCGCGACCGAGAAATAGGCGCCGGTACGCGCGGTGCCGAGATTGCGCAGCGCGACGACGAACAGCACGAGACTCACGCCGTAGCCCGCGAACCCCGTCAGCATGGCGAGCGCGACGGTCGCGGCCTTGGGCCATGCCGCGCCAAGGGTGAGCGCGAGCGTCACGTTGACCGAACCGGCCACGAGCCCTTTTATGCAGGCAATGAACATGGCGTCGTGAGTCGACACCTTGCGCGTGAGATTGTTGTCGACCGCCCAGCACGCGCAGGCGCCAACCAGCAGCAGCGTGCCGGGCGGCAGGCCGGCCGCGCCTGGCTGCCACGACAATGCGACGCCGCCCGCGACAATCGCGGCCATGCCCAGGAACACCTGAATGTCGACGTTCTCGCGAAACACGATCCACGCGATCAGCGCCGTCAATACGCCTTCGAGATTCAATAGCAGTGAACCGGTGGCGGCCGGCGTCGTCTTCAGACCCAGCATTAACAGCGCCGGTCCCGCGACACCGCCCGCCACGATCGCACCGGCGAGCCACGGCACTTCGCGCAATGGGAAGCGGTGGTGACTGACCGGCTGCCCGTCCGCGTGGCCTTTCAGGCGGCGCGCCAGAATCACGGCGGCGAGGCCGGTGCCGCTGCCGAGGTAGAACAGTCCGGCCAGCAGAAACGGTGACAGCGAGCCAAGCAGCGCCTTGGCGAGCGGGGTGGTCGCGCCGAACAAAGCGGCGGCAAGCAGAGCGGTGAAAGCCACGTTGAAACGGGTAGACATAGGCGGAAAATTCGGTGAGTGGTGACCGTAACCAAGCCCATTTTACTGAACACGTTATTGCAAGACATTCGCGCCTGCACGGTGTGCGCGCCGGTGCTGCCGCATGCGCCGTGGCCGGTCGTCGTGGCGTCGGCTGACTCGCGCATTCTGATCATCGGCCAGGCGCCTGGAGCGCGTGTGCATGCTTCCTCCAGCCATGATTCGCCGCGCGGTCGAAATAATCTGAAACACATCATTAAGCGTCTGGCGGAATAAAACGTCACACTAATGCGTTTGTTTCATATCGGCGGCGCGACCGGACCTGCTTCGGCATGGCCGAATTTTCAAACAGCTTTCGCAGAAGCGCATTTGCAGACGGAACGACCCATGAACACCCACGCCGACCCCTTGGCCGATTCGACCGGCACGCCGCTGCCGTCGCGCTATACCCGCACGGCGATGACGCTGCACTGGCTGATCGCGCTGCTGATGGTCGGCAATGTCGTACTTGGCTTGACCGCCGAATCATGGCCTGACGACTGGGTGCGTCCGGTGGTCGATACCCATAAGTCGATCGGTATCACGGTGCTCGGTCTCGCGCTGCTGCGCATCTTGTGGCGTGTGTCGCACAAGCCGCCGCCATTGCCGCGCGAGTTTCCGTCGTGGGAGAAGAGCGCCGCGCACGTCGCCCATTTTCTGCTGTATCTGTTGATGATCGCGCTGCCGCTGTCCGGCTGGTTGCACGATTCCGCGTGGAAAGACGCGGCCACGCATCCAATGCGTCTGTTCAACCTGTTCCCCTGGCCGCGCATCGGCTATGTGATGAATCTCGACCCGGGGCTCAAGGAGACCTTGCACGACCGCTTCGGCGCCTTGCATACGTGGCTCGGCTACGCGCTATATGCGTTGCTGGCGATGCATATCGGCGGCGCGCTGAAGCATCAATGGATCGATCGCAAGTCGGTTCTGAAACGCATGGTGCCGTAGGCACCATTACGCTGCTTTCTATCTCGCTGTCTATCTGATAACCGCACCAACGACGGACTCAGCAGTCATTTTGAAGAAAACTCTGGAACAGGCGCTCGCCCTTGCATCCCCGCGTATTTTGCCGCGTCCCGCCACGCTGCTGAGCACGCTGATTCATTTCAGCGTCGTCGTGCTGTGGCTGCTGCTGTTCGCGCGTGCTTTCTTTCTGCAAGGCGTGGTGGCGTGGTCGACGGGTATTGCGTACGTGGTCTATGACACATTGCTGCTTGCGTTCGTCACGTGGAAAACGCTGCCGCTGATGCGGCCCACGCCGCCGCTCGAGCCTGACTTCGATCCGCGCAGCTTGCCGAGCATGGGGGTGATCGTCGCGTCGCATAACGAGGCGACGGTGTTGCCGGTGACGCTCGCCGCGCTGCTGCGCCAGACGCATGGCCCGGCGCAAATCGTGATCGCCGACGACGGTTCCACCGATGCCACCCACGCGCTGCTCACCGAACGCTTCGGCCTCGCTGCCGCTGCCGACGGCGTGCTGAGCGCGCCGAGTTCCGTTTACCCTAATCTGTACTGGCTGCGCGTGCCGCGCGGCGGCAAAGCGCGTGCGCTGAACGCAGCCATCACGGTCATGACCACCGACACCGTCATGACCGTCGACGCCGACACGCTGCTCGACGACGACGCCACCTACGCGATGCGCGCCGCTTTCGCGAACGAGCCGAAGCTGGTCGCGGCGGCCGGCATTCTGGTGCCGGTGTGCGGCAAATCGGTTTCGGGCCGCGTGTTCCAGTGGTTCCAGACCTACGAGTACATGCGCAACTTCATTGCCCGCTTTGCGTGGATGCGCGCCGACAGTCTGCTGCTGATTTCAGGCGCCTTCGCGTCGTTCAAGCGCGACGCGCTGGTCGACGTGGGCGGCTTCGATCCGCAATGTCTGGTCGAAGACTACGAACTGATTCATCGGCTGCGCCGCTATTCGGTCGACCATGGTCTCGGCTGGGACGTGCGCGTGGTTGGCGATGCCCATGCGCATACCGATGCGCCGGGCAACCTCGGCAGTTTCCTGCGGCAGCGCCGCCGCTGGTTTGCTGGCTTCCTGCAAACGCAATACTGGAACCGCGACATGACCGGCAACCCGCGCTACGGCACGATGGGTATGCTGATGCTGCCGGTCAAGGCCATCGATACGATGCAGCCGATCTACGGACTCACCGCCTTCGCGCTGCTGCTCGGCTTTCTGTTCGACGGGCACGGTGCGATCGTCGTGTCGATTTTCAGCGTGATCGGCCTCAAAACGGCGATCGATCTCGCGTTTTATCTCTGGTGCATCCATCTGTACCGCCGCTGGACCGGCGAGCGCACCGGCTCCAGTTTGTGGATGGCGGTCCTTGCGGCGATCGCTGAGCCGTTCACGTTTCAGCTGGTGCGGCATGTCGGCGCGCTGCTCGGCTGGCTGCATTTCCTGCGTGGCGGCCGAGCGTGGGGCGTGCAACGCCGCTCCGGGCTCGTCACACACGACGAAAGTTAGCCGCCGATCGTCTTTTTTGACGCATGCAGGGTGGCAGACAGGCGCGATTGCGTCCGTGGGCTGCGCAGCGGGGCATGGCGTGTCGTCGGCGGAACCATGCCGCTTCAGGTTCGAGTAGACTGTGCAACGATGCCGGCCTGCGAATTGCAGTGCGGCAACCTTCTACCCGCTCGCGCACGGAGGCTCGACTTTATGCATGCTGTTCCCCCGCTCGAACAAGACACCGTCGACGCGCCGGTCGATGCGTCGCCTGCTCACGCAGCCGCGCAAACCAACGCCACAGCAGCAGGGAATTCCCATGCGCCGGATCATGCCGCCAGCGGCGCCCCGGTGCGCGATCTGCGCCGCGTCGGTATTCACCCTGATTACTGGTATCCGCTCGCGTGGTCGCGTGAAGTGAAGCGGGGCAAGACGCATGGTGTGACGTTCGCGGGTGAGCCGATCGTGCTGGCGCGTACGGAGTCCGGCAAGGTATTCGCGCTTGAAGATCGCTGCGCGCATCGTCAGGTGCCGTTGCATCAGGGCGTGGTGGACGGTGAATCGATCCGTTGCGGCTATCACGGCTGGACCTACGACTGCTCGGGCACGTGCATCGACGTGCCGTATCTCGGTCGCGAACGTTTGCCGAACGGCGTGCGTTCTTATCCGTGCCGCGAAGTCGAAGGACTGATTTTCGTATTCCCCGGCGACGCCGCTTTGGCCGAAGCGCGGCCGCTACCCGCGTTCGGCTCCGTATCCGACAAGAAGTACAAGACGCGCCGTTTCGGCCGTCCGGTGAATTGCCACTATTCGTTTATGCACGAGAACCTGATGGACATGAACCATCAGTTCCTGCATCGCCGGCAGATGGGGCAGATGCGCGCGCGTTCGGTGGGGCGGCGGCGCGGCGAAGGCTGGGTCGAAGTCGATTACACGTTTGCGCGCATGGCCGGCCAGCAGCCGATCGGCGAAGCGATCGTGTTCGGCCAGAGCCGCAAGACAGGCGGCGACAACGACAAGGACGTGATGACGATCCGCACCGAGTATCCGTATCAGACGCTGCAGATCCGCACGTCCGATCAGACGCTGGTGATGGATCTGTGGATTGTCTACGTGCCGCTCGATCGCGAGCAGCGCACGAACCGCACGTTCGGCCTGCTGTCGATTCGCAAACCGGGTATTCCCGGCGCGCTGAATCTCGCTTGGCCGCTGCTCGTGTGGTTCACCGAACGTATCTTCAAGGAAGACCGAGCGATCGTCGAAGCCGAACAACGCGCGCACGATTCGCAGGGTTCGGACTGGAATCACGAGGTGTTTCCGGTCATCAACGAACTACGCGCGTTGCTGCGCGAGAGCGGCGCGCCGGATCAGGTGGTGGGCGCCGGCACAGGTGGCGCCGCGGTGATTCGCTTCTGGGATTCACGGCACGGCAACCCTTTGTCGAGTACCTGATATTCGAGTTTTTTGGCGGCGCGGCCGTTGCCGCGATTGTGAGGGCGGTGTCTGAAGATGCCAGCGAGGTGAGTTTTTCCAAAGCTGGCTTTCCACCCGGTGGGGAATCAATCCATCTCCACCCGGTGGGGAATTCCAGCCGATCGAGCGGCGATAATGGCATTGAACTCACGGAGGTTTGCGCCAATCGAGATGCGCCGGCCGCCGACCCGTGTACCATTTCGCTTTTTCCGATCTTTAAGAACACCCCGTGACTACGCAACAACTCCCCACCGTATCCCGCAAATCGCTCACTCTGCTGCAATTGCTGGGCCTTATTGGCGCCGCTGGACTGATCGCAGCCATCGTGCTGAATCAGTTCTTCTAACCCCCGCCGCGAAGCCCTCGCTTCAAACATCCGACTCTATGCCGGCGCTCGCCGCCGGCTTTATCGACATTCCGATTTGCCATGTACAAAAAGGGCGTAGCCGTAGAAATCCAGTTTTCTCCCGAACGGCTCAACGACGGCGCCGGCGATCCGTACTGGATCGATTTGACGCAGGTTGAAGCGCAGCGGCTGCTGGAAAGTCTGCAGGCACGCCTGGCTGAAAGCAGCGTAGCCACTGCCGCACCGTTGGTGGTGAGCCTCGATGAGACGCCGGCGTCGCAAGCGGTCGCTGCGCCGCAGGCGGCGGTAGAAAGCGCGGCCTCGGCGGACGACTTCAAACAGTGGGTCTGCGTGATTTGCGGCTGGATCTACGATGAAGCCGCCGGCTTGCCGGAAGAGGGTATCGCGCCGGGCACCTGCTGGGCAGATGTCCCGGCCGACTGGCGTTGCCCACTGTGCGACGTGGGTAAGGAAGATTTTGCGTTGGTCGAGTTTTAAGCCGGGCTGGGCATTGTGGAAACGTTTTGATGCACTGGGCAGGATCGAATGCGAATGGCTGCGGATCAATCCCGGTTTCGGCCACGGACACAGCAACAAGACCAACACGGGCGGCGAGCATAGCAAGCACGGCATCTGGCTCGATGACGTGCCGCTGGCGATAGCAATGGTGCGCCGTTACGGTCTGAAGTTGGTCGGATTGCACATGCATATTGGCTCCGGCGTCGACTACACGCATTTATCGCGCGTGTGCGATGCGATGGTCGAAGCGGTGCAAGGGTTGGGGCACGATATCGAAGCGATTTCGGCCGGCGGTGGTTTGTCGGTGCCGTATAGCGAAGGTGATCCGCGGATCGACGTCGAGCATTATTTCCGTCTTTGGGACGCTGCGCGTAAGCAGATCGAAGCGCATCTCGGACATCGCGTGAGACTGGAAATCGAGCCAGGGCGCTTTCTGGTCGCGCAAGCCGGTGTGCTGGTCGCCGAGGTGCATGCGCTGAACCGGCGGCCGAACCGGCAGTTCGCCTTGGTCGATGCGGGCTTCAATGATCTGGTGAGACCGTCGTTTTACGGCAGTCATCATGAGATGACGGTGGTGAACGGCAATGGCCTGCCGAGCGAAGCGCTGGTTGGCGCTTTCGCGGTGGCCGGGCCGTTGTGCGAAGCGGGCGATGTGTTCACGCAGGAGGCGGGTGGCGTCGTCACGAGCCGCGCCATGCAGACGCCGGAAGTGGGGGACTTTGTCGTGTTTCATGACGCCGGGGCATATGGTGCGTCGATGTCATCGAACTACAACAGCCGGCCGCTGGCTGCAGAAGTGTTGATCGAAAATGGCGAGCCGCGTTTGATCCGGCGCAGGCAAACTATCGAGGAGTTGATTGCACTCGAAACGCTGGGTTGAGCACGCCGATAGCCATGTAGCTGGAATGGCGGCATCAAGCTGACGGTTGCAACCCGGTTTCATCGCGCCCGCACCGTGCGCGTGTACGACGCAATCATCGTCGCGAGTTCCTGCGCGGCGGGCGTCACCGGAATGGCCGCGCGCTGCAACAGGCACACTTTCTGTTCGATTGCACGCTCGCGCACATTGATCGTCGTCAGCGTGCTCGCAAACGGCCCGCGTTTCGCGATGATCGACGCCTCCAGCGAAAGGCAGTCCGTCGCGCTAACCAGATGCAGCGTCTCGTACAGACCTTCCACTGTCGCGATGATTTTCGGCGGCGGTAAGCCGTGACTCTCCAACAGATGACTCAGGCGGTTGATTTGCGGATCGTCGGTGAGATTCGGCGAGCGCGTCGCCACCCACGTGCAATCAGCGAGCTCGGCAAGCGAGGTCGCGCCCGCTTTCGGATGACCGCGACGGCAGACGATCACCGGATCGGACGAATAGAGCGGCGTGACGGACAGATCGGCCGTGTCGGTGTGTTTCGATACCAGCGCGAGCGCGAAATCGAGCGTGCCTTCGCGAATCCACGAAATCATCATCCGCGAGGTGCCGGTGCGCAAATGCACCGCGACCCGCTCAAAGCGGGCACGGAATTCCATCAACACCGGCGCGAAGGCGTCGATGAGCGGCTCGGTCGTCATGCCGAACGTGACCTCGCCCGCGTAATCGCCGCGCAATTGCTGCACTTCCTGTTCGGCCCGCTCGCATTCGCCGAGAATCGCGCCGGCCCGCTGCAACAAGCGTTGGCCCAGCGCAGTCAACGCGATCCCGCGGTTCGTGCGGGTGAATAAGGTCGCGCCCAGCATCGATTCGAGGTTCTGCAACTGCTGCGTGATGCCGCTCTGAGCGATGCCGAGCGCCCGCGACGCCGCGCGAATGCTGCCGTGCTCGGCCACGGCGGTGAACGCGCGTAGCTGGGAGATCGTCAACGCCATGAGGAGTCTGTGTGATCGGTAAAAGTGATCATGATATTACTTTCGAGACTTCTGCGAGGCGCGGTGGCGGCATAGGATGGCCCCGTACTCCGTAGTAATCCGCCCAACCCTCACCCGCCTCCCATGAAAATCTCGCTGATGATCTTGAGCGCCGCGCTGGCTTGCAGCAGTGGTGCGTTTGCCGCCGACCCCGCCACGTTGCGCCTCGGTATCGATCCGAGCTATCCGCCGATGGACGCCAAGGCGCCCGACGGCAGCTTCAAAGGTTTCGACGTCGACCTCGGCAACGAAATCTGCCGGCGCATTCATGCGCATTGCCAGTGGGTCGAACTCGAGTTCTCGGGGATGATTCCCGCGCTGCAGGCGCGCAAGATCGACGCGATCCTTTCGTCGATGGCGATCACGGAAAAGCGCGAGCAACAGATTTTGTTTACTTCAAAGCTGTTTCAGTTCAAATCGCGGCTGATCGCGCGTCAGGGGGCGCCGCTCGCGGGCGGTATGAACGCGTTGGCCGGCAAGCAGATCGGCGTGCAATCGGGGACGCAGTTCGAAGGCTATGCGTTGAAGAATTGGGCGCCGCTTGGCGTGCACGTGGTTGCGTACAAGAGTCAGGACGAGGTGTTCGCCGACCTTGAGAACGGTCGTCTCGATGGGGCGCTGCTCGGTACTGTCGAAGCCGACTACGGTTTTTTGCGCATGCCGGCGGGCAAGGGCTTTGCGTTTGTCGGCGAGCCGCTTTCGATGGGCGATCGTGGTGTGGGCATCGGTTTGCGCAAGGATGAGACTGCGGTGCAGGCGTCCATTAACGAGGCCATTGCTTCGATGCGCAAGGACGGTACGTACGCGCAGATCGCGAAGAAGTACTTCGACTTCGATCCGTACGGCAATTGATTCTCTTACTCCCTATTCTTCTTCGACCCTTCCGTTCATGAACAAGCAATCGATTCCGCTTCTATCGCCGGCTATCGGCACGCACCGCGAACTGGTGTCGTTTCACTTTGGTCCTGCGGATAGCGGACAGAAGATTTACATCCAGTCGTCTCTGCATGCCGATGAAACACCGGCGATGTTGACGACGGTTTTGCTGAAGCGTCGTTTGCTCGAACTCGAGAAGCAGGGCGCGTTGAATGCGGAGATTGTTCTGGTGCCGGTGGCGAATCCGGTTGGACTCGGGCAGTACGTGCTGGGGCAGTTTATTGGGCGCTTCGATCTGGGTAGCGGCAAGAACTTCAATCGACACTTCCTGCAGTTTTCGAAGCTGGTGGCGCGGGCTAAGGAGGCGTTGGGATCGGATGCTTCGGAGAATCGGCGGATTGTTCGCGAGTTGATCGCTGCTGAGTTGGCGGAACAGAAGCCGTTGACTGAGTTCGAGTCGCTGCAATTGGCGTTGCTGAAGCTTTCCTTCGATGCGGATGTGGTGATCGATTTGCATTGCTCGTTGGAAGCGGCGATGCATCTCTATACCAGTGAGGCGGCGTGGCCTGAGTTTGAACCGCTGTCACGGTATCTGGGTGCGCAGGCTTCGTTGCTCGCGACGAACTCGGGCGGTGAGTCGTTTGATGAGACGCATAGCTTGTTGTGGTGGAAGTTGCAACAGGAAATGCCGGCTGATAAGCCGGTGCCTAACGGGGCGATTGCTGTGACGGTGGAGTGCCGTGGGCAGCGGGATGTGTCTTATGAAGTGGCGCAGGAGGATGCTGACGCATTGATTGATTACTTGGCCTGGTGCAAGGCTATTAAGCTTGATGCGAAGCCTTTGCCCGAGTTATTGTCGCCCGCGACGCCGCTAGCTGGCAGCGAGCAGTTCTATGCGCCTGTTAGCGGAATTCTTGTTCATCGCGCGAAGATCGGCGACACGATTCGCGTTGGGCAGGCGCTGTTTGATATCGTCGATCCGCTGACTGATGAGACGACTACGCTGTGTAGCAAAACCGAAGGGGTGTTTTATATGCGGCGCGCGATTCGGTTTGTGACGGCTGGTGCGCCGTTGGGTCGGGTGACTGGAGAGAAGGCTTTTAGGACTGGGGTTTTGTTGGGGGCGTAAGGATTGCGGGTTGCCTTCTTCCGCGGCGTTGCATGAACTCTTATCGCGATGACGTTTTCCTGATGCGACTCGTTGGTTGCGTAGCAATCGCGAGCACCAGCGGCCACTACGGCGCAGCAATGCGAAAGGCGCGATCACGCGCCTTTCCATTTGGTTTAGCAAACGAACCTGTTGAAAGCTAGGTTGGCGCGGCGGCTATGGCTCGATGCGGAAGCGCTCCGGGGGCTCGATAAAAAACGGATAGAAACTGCGTGCGCATTCCATGATATCCGCAGGACCGTAAAACACGCCTGTCCCCCACGACCTGTCGCCGAAAATGATCCAGTCACCAGGCAAAGGCAACACCACATAGTGTTCGGAATTGGTTCCGAACGAATCGGCGAGACTTCCGCCCGGGTCCTCTAACAGGAATTGGAAGAATTCGTCATCTGTATTGTTCGCTCGATGAATGAAGCCAGGGTACTTTCCAAAATGAAAATTGAAGTAGCTGAAGGGATCGGGTTTCAAGACCAACGTAGCGAAATCACTTGCACACTTCAACGCGACCAGGTGTCGAATAAGCTCGAAGAATTTTTGAGTCTGGAGATCAATGGAGTCAAAATAAAGCAGGTCCGTTGACGGTTTTTCGCGAAGCATCCGGACGCCCGCACTCGCACGCTCCCAAAGCGGCGTGAACGTTTCGCGATCGTGGATGAAATCAATGTTGCTCATTTAGCCTACCCACCGCATATTTTTTCCCTCGTCGCGCCCGACAGTCTTTCCGTGGCTGCCCGTGATGTGCGGGCCGACATTCTGCGGCGCGGCAACGCCGAGCGAATATCATCGACTGTGAAATGCGCCACTGCTCGCGAGCGGTGATCGCGCCTTTTTCGGTCGGATAAAAATAGAAACATGTTAGTCAATCGGTTCTATCACGCTGCTACGGTTCGATGCGGAAGCCGTTCGGCGGCGTGCCGAAATACGGATAGATCTTGCGTGCACACGCCATAATGTCGGGTGGTCCGTAGGAGACACCGGTATCCCACGGGTGATCCCCGAAGGCGATCCAGTCACCTTCCATCGGCATTATCACGAAGTGGTCGTAGTTCACGCCAAGTGCATCAGCCGGACTGTCGCCAGGGTCCTGCATCATTAAATCGAAAAATTCGACGTATGTGTTATCCCGTCCATACACGAAGCCCGGATATTTTCCAAAGTGGTAGTGAAAATACTTGAAGGGGTCCGGTTTCAAAATCACCGTTGCAAAGTCAGTCGTGCCCTTGATGGCAAGTAGCGTCTGTACAAGTCCGAATAGACGTGGCGTAACAATGTCGAACGGATCGAAGTAAAGCAGTTTTTCACGCGGCACATTCGCGAGCAACCGCACGCCCGCGTTCGCGCGATCCCATAGCGGGGTAAACTCCGTCAGATCATATATGTAATCTAATTGGCTCATTACCTATCCGGTCTGACCTTGAACTTCGCCTGATCTTCACCCGCGATGTACCTGGAACAAGCGTCGCCGCCCTAAACGACAAGCGGCGCTGGTCGAAGTTGTAAAGTACTTTGAACCGGGTTCAGGTCGATCGCGGGGGCTGGTCCGGATTTTCGTAGAACGCGAACGACTCCCTGGCGAACGTCATCACGTCAGGCGGACCTGTCAGGACACCAGTGCCTCCATCCCATCCCCGATCGGCGTACATGAACCATTCGCCTGATATCGGCAACACAACATACTGTTCTGAATAGAAGCCAATCGCGTCGGCTGGACTATCTCCGGGGTCCATCATCAGTATGTCGATAAAGTCATCGTCACTGTGATGCGCCTTAACGATGAAACCCGGATACTTGCCAAAATGGAAATGAAAGTAGCTAAATGGATCTGGGTTCAGAACGATCACAGCGAATTCACCCGTTCCCTTGAAGTTCGCGATTTCTCGAATAAGGCCTTGGAAAATCTGCGTGGCAATGTTTGAAGAATCAAAGTGAAGCAACTCCGAGGCCGGAGTCGCTGCCACCTTCTGAGCGCAGGCACGCGCACGCTGCCAAAGCGACGTGAACGTTTCGCGGTCGTAGATGAAATCAATGTTACTCATCGTGTTGCTAGTGTTCCGTCCCAGAAATAACTTTACGTAAATTGGGATTGTTCTATGATCGAACGGTGATGGACAGGAGGCGATCATGGGACGCAAGGGGATCGAGGTTGTGGTGTCAGAACTGGAGCGAGAACAGTTGCTGTCCATGAGTCGCTCGCGTTCGTTGCCTCATTCTCTGGTCCGTCGGGCAAAGATTGTCCTGATGGCCGCTGACGGTCACACGACCAAGGAAATTGCGATGCAGTGCGAAGTGACGCCACCGGCGATCACGCACTGGAAGAAGCGGTTTGTCGCTCAGGGGCTTGCGGGTCTGCATGATGAAGCTCGCCCAGGCCGACCGCGCACACATGACGACGAGGCGGTCGCGGAATTGCTGGCCAGGGTGTTGCATGAGAAGCCGGACGGGGCAACGCACTGGAGCGTGCGTTCTGCTGCCGCGCGGACAGGGATTTCGAAGAGTTCGGTGGCCCGGTATCTGTCGCTGTTCGGTATACAGCCCCATCGTTCAAAGAGCTTCAAGCTGTCTACCGATTCATTCTTCGTCGAGAAGGTGCGCGATATTGTCGGGCTGTACCTGAGCCCGCCCACCAACGCCCTGGTGCTGTGCGTCGACGAGAAGAGCCAATGTCAGGCGCTGGAGCGCACGCAGCCGATGCTGCCGATGGGGCTGGGCTATCTCGAAGGGGTGACGCATGATTACGTCCGGCATGGCACCACAACCCTGTTCGCTGCGCTCAATGCAGCAACGGGCGAAGTCATTGCTCAATGCAAGCCGCGCCACCGGCATCAGGAATTCCTGGCGTTCCTCAGGCATATTGACCAGGTGGTGCCGGTCGATCTCGATGTGCATCTGATCGTCGACAACTACGCGACACACAAGCATCCGAGGGTCAGGGCGTGGCTCGCCAGGCATACGCGCTACCACATGCACTTCACGCCAACCTACTCGAGCTGGCTGAATCAGGTTGAACGCTGGTTTGGCCTGATTACGCAGCAGGCGATCCGTCGCGGGTCATTCAGAAACGTGCGCCAGCTCATCGCCAGCATCGAGCGTTATACCGAGCAGTACAACCAGCACAAGCGGCCGTTCGTATGGACCGCGACAGCCGATTCCATTCTGCAGAAAGTGACCCGGCTATGCAAAGTTATTTCTGGGACGGAACACTAGCAGGATCTTGAAATTTGCTGACGCGAGCCAGCATGGAGGGAGTCTGCATTGCGCTCGTCTTGGTTCAACTGCACTGATTGCAAGCCATAACACGGCCGTAAAGATTCATACATCGGAATAGAGGGCTCATCGGGTACGCTGAAAGGGCACGATCAGTTGCGCCCATCCAATATCTGCCGGGAGCGTGCCTCAGCTCTAGCCAGCCAACAAACTTGAAGCCATTGACTAGGGCTCAATCCGGAAGCCAATCGGAGGTGCGATGAAGAACGGATAGAAATTCCTCGCACATTCCATGAGGCCCGGAGGGCCATAGAACACACCGGTCTCCCACGACCTGTCACCAAAAGCGATCCAGTCGCCATCAACCGGCAATAGCACATAGTGTTCATGATTCACTCCAAGCGCATCGGCTGGACTGTCACCCGGATCCTGCATCATGAAGTGGAAGAACTCTTCGTCGGTGTTCTCTGCGCCGTGAACGAAGCCCGGATATTTGCCAAAGTGATAGTGAAAGTAATTCAACGGATGTGGCTTCAGAATCAATGTCGCGAAGTCGCTCCTGCCTTCGAACGCCAGCAGTGTCTGTATAAGGTCGAAGAATTTTTGCGTCGCGATATCGATCGGATCGAAGTAGAGCAACTCATCGCGCGGCGTGCTCGCAAGCAACTGAATGCCCGCATTCGCGCGATCCCGTAGCGTCGTGAACGACGCCAGGTCGTGGATGTAATCTAGTTGGGTCATTACTTACCACCTTGAGGTTTATCCAATCGAATTTTAACCGTGGCCTTGTCTGCACTGGTTGGAAAGTATTCGGCCGTAGGACCACCGGACCTCGACTCGTCTCGCACCGTGTACTTGAGATCGCCCTTTTTGAAAATATCGGTTTTGCCGTCCTTGCTTAGCGTCTGCGTCCAACCCTCATTACGCAGATTTGCTTCGAACTCAGCTTTCGTCACGTCCGTCTCAATGTTCCGAACGCTAAATCCTTCTGTTGCGTCTGCCCATTCGGAAGTTGTGCGCCCCGGCGGAATCCCATCAACCTCTGTCTCCGCGGCGGGTTTGCACATCTCCTTGATGCGCTCCCAGTTTTCAGCAACCTTCTTCGTGCCCTGACCGATGCCATATCTGACTACCGGATTCTGCAGAAGCCGGTAGACCATCACGATACCGCGCACAGTACCGTCAATCAGTCCCGCCGAGAAATGGCATCCGCTACATACGGTCGACGTGCCCAGGAAGTTATCGCCCAGCAAGCGGCGCGCGCCCTGGAGATTGGCGGGCGGCCCTACCGGTGAATCACCGTAGTTATAGTTATCAATCCACTGGTTGATTTCCTCGCTGGAAATCGCGATGTCCGTGCCGTCGTTCAGATCAAGAACGCTGCCGTCCTTTGCAGCCGTGCCTGTACGCGACACGACCTGGCCATCTGGTGAATAGCCGAACCTGACCTTGAGTTCGGAGGAGGATGTAAAGGCGTGATATCTCCCGAAATGATGATAAAAATAGTCGTCCGATGTTGAAAGAGGCGCGACAACCGCAACTTTTTCTTGATCAACGACGTTTTGTATCTATAGCACTAGTCAACTATCCGAAAATTTGGACCGGGGTAAAGGAAGAAAGGATAGTGTTCGTGACTGAACTTGAGGACATCTGAGGGCCCAGTTAAGGCGCTCATTTCCTTGCTCCAGTTCCCGTAAACGAACCAACTCCCATTGACCGGCACAATCGCATAACGTTGAGCATTGCTTGCCAACGCATCTGCCAAGCTGTCACCTGGGTCAGCGTTTAGAAATGAAAAGTAGTCGTCGACACTGTGCTCTGGGCCAACGAAGAAAGCGGGATATTTTTTGAAATGGTGATGAAAATAAGTAAACGGGTCGGGGCGGAGCGCAAGTACGGCGAAAGTATCTGCACTCTCGAACGCTAGGAGCGCACGGATAAAGAAGAAAAACATCGGCGTGGAGATATCGATCGAGTCGAAATAGAGCGTCGGCTCGGTGCGTGACGAATCCGCCAATGTTTGCACCGCTGCATTAGCGCGATTCCATAACGGCAGGAAATCTTCTAAATTGTTCACAAAGTTACTTTTTTGTCGATCAATCATTTTCCATCCAAGCGGATTTCTATAGTAGCTTTTCCACCACCCTCGGCGTAAGCGGCGGTAATGGTCCGTTCGTTCGGATCATCCGGAGTGGGCCGAGTCGTAACGTAACCCGAACCGGGTTCAGGTCGATCTGAAGGCCTGGTCTGGATTTTCGTAGAACGCGAAAGACTCCCTGGCGAACGACATCACGTCAGGCGGACCTGTCAGGACACCAGTGCCTCCATCCCATCCCCGATCGGCATACATAAACCATTCGCCTGATATCGGCAGCACAACATACTGTTCTGAATAGAAACCAATCGCGTCGGCGGGACTATCTCCGGAGTCCATCATAAGTATGTCGATAGAGTCATCGTTGCTGTGACGTGCCTTGACAATGAATCCAGGATACTTGCCAAAATGGAAATGAAAGTAGCTGAACGGATCTGGATTCAGAACAATCATAGCGAATTCACCATTTCCCTTGAAGTTCGCGATATCTCGAATAAGGGCTTTGAAAACCTGCGTGCCGATGTTTGAAGAATTAAAGTGAAGTAACGCCGAAGCTGGTGTCGCTGCCACCTTTTCAACGCAGGCACGCGCACGCTGCCAAAGCGACGTAAACGTTGCGCGGTCGTAGATGAAATCAATGTTGATCATTTAGCCTGCCGAATTTTGACAGTTGCATCCTTGGAACCAGCACCGAGGTAATCTGCAGTTGCCCAGTCCTGATTCGTCTGCGCTAATTGCAGCTCGTGGCACTACCGCACGGTTCGCATGCTGGAATAACGCATCTTTCGGATATATGGAATGGCGCGATCCGCTACACCTGTTCCGTATCAGGTGGAAGTGTGCTTCCGCTTACTTAGCCAACAATTTTGAAGCCTTCCCTGGGATCAAGAAAAAACGGATAGAAATTGCGTGCAAACGAAATAATGTCCGGAGGGCCCGATAGCACGCCCATCTCCCATTTTCTGTCTGAGTACACGAACCAATCTCCGGGGATCGGCAAGACTGCATATCGTTCTGAGTTCGCCCAAAGACAGTCCGCCGGGCTGTCGCCTGGGTCCTTTTGCCAGGACTCAAAGAAGTCGTCATCGGTGTGTTCAGCACGATGTACAAAACCAGGGTACTTGCCGAAATGAAAATGAAAATAGTTGAACGGGTCCGGCTTCAGAACTAGCGAGGCAAAGTCTGTGGTGCCCTTGAATGCAAGCATGGCTCGAATGAGATCGAAGAATTTTTGAGTCGATATGTCGACGGAATCAAAGTAAAGCAGATCCGTGGACGGAATGTCGGCCAGTGATTTCGCGCCTGCGCTCGCACGCTCCCAAAGCGGTAAGAAAGTCGCGGAATCACCAATAAAGTCAATGTTGTTCATCTTGGAGGTCGTACCCACCACATATCATTCTCGCGCCGCGACCGACAATCCGAACGTTGCTGACCCCGAGGTGCGGGCCGAGATTCTGCGGCGCGGCAACGCCGAACGGAGATCATCGACTGTGAAATGCATCACCGCCCGAGAGCGGTGACCGTGCGGCAATGACGACCACTAGCGGCCACCAACCTGAAGCAATGAAGGAGGAGCGATCACTCGCGCCTTTTTCATTTGGTTCAGCCAATGAACACTGTTAAAAGCCCTGCTTGACGCGGCGGCTATGGCTCGACGCGGAAGTGCTCCGGGGGCTTGATGAAAAACGGATAGAAACTACGAGCGAGTTCCATAATGTCCGGGGGGCCATAGAACACACCGATCTCCCATGACCTGTCACCAAAAGCGATCTAATCACCGATCACCGGAAAAATCACGTAATGCTCGTGATTCACTCCGAACGCATCCGCTGGACTGTCTCCAGGAGCCTGCATCATGAAATCGAAGAACTCGACATACGTGTTGTCTCTCCCATGAATGAACCCCGGATATTTTCCGAAATGATAGTGAAAGTATTCGAATGGGTCTGGTTTCAAAATCACTGTTGCAAGGTCGGTCGTGCCCTTAGACGCCACTAACGCCTGCAAAAGTTCAAAGAACTTGGGCGTCGCAATATCGAACGGATCGAAGTACAGCAGTTCTTCGCGCGGCACATTCGCAAGCAACCGCACGCCCGCGTTCGCGCGATCCCATAGACGGGTAAACTCCGCCAGATCATTTATGTAATCTAATTGGCTCATTACCTATCCGGAAAAATTTTGAACTTCGCCTGATCTTCACCTGCGATGTACTCGCAACCAGCGCTACCGTCCTAAACGGCACGCGGCGCTGGCCGAAGTTATAAAGTAACCTGAACCGGGTTCAGATCGATCGGGGAGGCTGGTCTGGATTTTCGTAGAACGCGAACGACTCCCTGGCGAACATCATCACGTCTGGCGGACCTGTCAGGACACCAGTGCCTCCATCCCATCCCCGATCGGCATACATAAACCATTCGCCTGATATCGGAAGGACAACATACTGTTCCGAGTAGTAGCCAATCGCGTCGGCTGGACTATCACCAGGGTCCGTCATCAGCATCTCGCTAAAGTCATTGTTGCTGTGGTGCGCCTTAACGATGAATCCCGGATACTTGCCGAAATGGAAATGAAAGTAGCTGAACGGATCTGGGTTCAAAACGATCATAGCGAATTCACCCGTTCCCTTGAAGCTCGCGATATCTCGAATAAGAGCTTTGAAAATCTTCGTGCCGATGTTTGAAGAATCGAAGTGAAGCAGATCCGAGGCTGGAGTCACTGCCACCTTTTGCGCACACACGCACGCACGCTGCCAAAGCGACAAAAACGTTTCGCGGTCGTGGATGAAATCAATGTTGCTCATTTAGCCAGCCGGATTTTGAGGGTTGCATCGGCCGCACCTGGAGGATAAAAATCTGCGGTGGGGTTGCCGTGATTCGACTCATCCCGGACGCCATAGCGGCTCCCGTTCTTTGAGAAGATATCCATCTTGCCATCCTTGGTCAGTGTCTGAGTCCAGCCGTTGTTCCGCAAGTTTGCCTCAAATTCTGCCTTGCCAACATCGGTCTCGATATTCCGTGTGCTTCGACCCGTCGTAATGTCTCTGTACTCTGAAGTGATCCGCCCCGGCGGAATCCCATCAACCTCTGTCTCCGCGGCGGGTTTGCACATCTCCTTGATGCGCTCCCAGTTTTCAGCAACCTTCTTCGTACCCTGACCGATGCCATATCTGACTACCGGATTCTGCAGAAGCCGGTAGACCATCACGATACCGCGCACAGTACCGTCAATCAGTCCCGCCGAGAAATGGCATCCGCTACATACGGTCGACGTGCCCAGGAAGTTGTCGCCCAGCAAACGGCGCGCGCTCTGGAGATTGGCGGGCGGCCCTACCGGTGAATCACCGTAGTTATAGTTATCAATCCACTGGTTGATTTCCTCGCTGGAAATCGCGATGTCCGTGCCGTCATTCAGATCAAGAACGCTGCCGTCTTTTGCAACCGTGCCCGTACGCGACACGACCTGGCCATCTGGTGAATAGCCGAACCTGACCTTGAACACGCGGCGGATACCGCCATTCGCAGGACTCGCATTTTCATTGAATTTGAATAGGTCAATGCGTGCGCGCCGGTCGTAACGAAGATAAAAGTCGCCGGTTGGGTTGTAGCCGTACAGAACACGGTGAGCCGCATCACGCGAGATCATTTCCGTAGCGTCCTGAATCTCGCCGAGCGCGATGATCGCGAAGGCGTTAGCCGTTGCGTCGCGCGTGACTTGCCATTGTCCGGTGACCTTTCCGTTCGCCATCTGCTGAACGAACGCGAGCCGGTTAAATGCGTCATAGGTCATCCCGTACGCCATCGTCACGCCGTCCGCCTTTCCTGCGTCGAAGGCGCTGGCGCCGGTCGCGTCGGTAGTCGGTATCTCGCTAACGCCAGTCGTATTACCGTTCGCGTCGTACACGAAAGACTGGATCAATCTGGGTGACGCAATCATCGACGGACGCAGACTTGTTGCGTCGGCATAACGGATGGTGGATATCGACGTACCGGACGCACTTCTCACTGTCGCCCGAACTGGCCGTCCAGTGTCGTCGTAGCTGTATTCGGAGGTGCCGCCGCCTGCGTCTGCATCTTTCAGGAGATTGCCCGACGCATCCCAGGTCGAACTGCTATTGCCCGCCGTGGACGTGGTCCCGGTTGGTCGGAGCATTCCGCCAATCGACGACATATTCAGCGTGGTGGCGCCTTTGCTACCGGTGATGACCGTCGAGCCAGTGTTATAGGCAAACTGTACGTTTTGCGCGGCGTTGGGATGGCTAACCGCCACGGCCCGTCCCTGAGCATCGTAGCTCCACGTCGCAACGCGGTTGCCCGCCTCATCGATCTCGCCAGTCAGCGCATTCTTGAAACGGGCATCGTCGTAGACATAGCGGTGGGCATAGCCATCAGGCCAGGTGACCGAAACGAGATTGCCATTCGCGTCGTACCCGTACTGCGTCATGCGGCTCAAGGGGTCGTTCAGGCGTGAAAGACGGTTCTTGTCGTCATAGTCAAGGCGAAGCGTGATGTCGTTCTTCGCGTCCGTGCCTGCTGCATGCTGCGTGATCGTGGTCAGCAGCCCTGAGCCACCGTAGGTCAGCGTTCGGACAAATCCTGTCTTCAGGCTCTCCGAAAGCAACATGCCTTGGGCAGAATACGATTCGACGGTATCGGTCTTGAGATCGGTCAGCGTCCATCCGGAGCCGTTCTGTACCAGCGCAAGGCCGGTAAAGCCCGCTGTACGCCAGGTGCCGGCTGACCAGTTGAATGTGACAGGTTCACCGTTCTCGCGATACGCAAGCACTTTGGACGAGCTACCGCTGTTGGCGTTCGCGAGTCCCAGGTTGCGTTGCCAGCTATGGAACCAGACCGGTCCCATCGCCGTGGCGGAATTGCCTAGTGACTTGGATCGGTAGGTCCGTGTGAACCGCATCGGAATGTCGTCGCCGCTGACGAAGTCCGCTTCAGTCAGGGTGACGGCACCATTGCCCGGATACACCGGGTCAGCGACGGGACAGCTCGCTTCTGGTTCTTCCGTAGTGGGTGTCGCGCACTACGCGTCGATAAGCGGCAAACTAACGCAGTTGTAGTACTGCATGCCGCCTGGTACGCCGGCGTATGCATCCCACCGGCAGGTGGGCGAACCCGGTTTTGCGCCGGTTGCTGTCCACACCGCGTTGCAGTCCGCCGCGTTTGCGCCGAACGCGAACATCAGTAATGCGAGTGCCGCCAGTAGACGGGCCAGGTTGCCTGCTGGCCCAAAAAACTGTTTGTTTATTCTCATACGTCTCCCTTTTTGTCTCGCGTCGTTAGAAATGCGTAATAACTCGACACTGCATCGGGGAGTTGGGAGTCAAAATGGGACAACTCTGAAAAACGCCGTCGCGCGATACTTCTTCACAAATCGGCTGAAATTGGCAGCTTCAAAGCAGGGCCGGCGCTAACCTGCGCGCCAACAACGACCACCGTGCGGGCGTCGAGCGGAGGCGAAAACGATGGAAGTTTCGATCTACAACGAAGGGGAACATTCGGTACGCGCCGTCGTTGACCGTGACACCATCAACGATTCGCCGATTGATGCGGGCTTGACCGACAAGTTAGGCACGCCGGGCGGCATCATCGAACTGTGTGAGTTGAAGGCAGGGGCGGACGAAGTACGAGCGTCGTAATTCTTGGACAAAAAAATGGCCCGCTGTCGGCCGGCCCTTAGTAGGCAAAAGAACGCGGCTTACACCAGCTAATGCTGGGTGGACGCGTTGCCCTGAAGGGGGCATGTCTTCGTAGACGCAGAGCTCTCGCAACTTCAGGCGCTAACGTGTAATGACAAGGACGTCATGTTTTCGGGGGCGCTGCGCGCGCCTTAAAATCTGTTGCCGCGACGGCGATCATGGTGTGGCGCTTTACGGCTTCACTCCGCACGCCGACAATTCACGCGCTCCTACTTCCTTCCTACCAGATACGTCACACCATTCGGCCCGTAGCGTTCGGCATGCGGTTTGTTCGCTGGCAGGTGGAAGACGTCGCCGGCTTTATACGTCTGCTCCGTCTCGCCCACACGGATGTGCAACTCGCCGTCCAGAATCAATGCCTTCGCCTCGAACGGATGCTCGTGAACATCCATCGAGGTGTTCGCCTCCCGTGTCACAACGACGGTCTCAGCGAAACCTTCTTTCGTCAGGTTTTCAGTAAACGTTTCGCGGTCCATGGCGTCTCCATCGTGAAGCAGTGCCGGACATTCAATGTAACGCTGTCCGTCAGTTCATGCAGAGCGTCTCGCTGAGCGACTTGGCAGCCTCGACCGTGTAGCGCAACGGACCATCCGTACGATTCGTCGAGTACACATAGAAAGGCGCACCTTGGCTGCCGCTATTGGCAAACACGATTTCAAACGTGTTCTTCTTTTGCGCGACAACGTTATTAACGGTGCTCGGCGATGAAGACACTGACGCCGAGGCGGAGTCATCGGCGCCACAACCGCTCAACGCGAATGTTGCAAGTGCAACGAAAACGGCGCTGGCCAGACGCGTGTCTGTTCTCATGGCTGCATCGCAATTTGTGACGGCGGATGCAGTGTCCATTCCCTTCGAGAAACAATTGTGAAACGTTTGCGAGTGAACAAAGCTTAACAATTCGTGTTGGCCGATCGAAAGGAAACGGAAAGCCATAGGCAGGACAATAGTCACGCTAACGCCACGCGCCTGAAGTCCAGGCACACCGAAAGATTTGCGGTTTGCATAACCTCGGTAAGTGCATGACACACATCGACCGACCGTTCGACCTCACGCGCCTCGAAGACGAATGGCTCGAAGCAGACGGCTTTGGCGGCTTCGCATCGGGAACCGTCGGCACGCTGCGCACGCGCCGCTATCACGCGTTGCTGCTCACGGCCACACGTGCGCCCGGTGGGCGCGTGGTGCTCGTCAACGGTATCGAAGCCTGGCTCGAAGCGGACGGTAAGCATTATCCATTGAGCATGCAGCGATACATGCCGGACGTGATCTATCCGGACCTGACGGCGAGTCTTCTCGAGTTCGACACCGAGCCGTGGCCGACATGGCGTTTCCAACTTGATCCGCACCTAACGCTGATAGCGGAAGTGTTCGTGAGCACGGCGACGCGCGAAACAGTTTTGCGCTGGCGGCTGGAAGGCTCAGACGCCACTTTTGCCACGGCCGCGTTCAGTCTGAAAGTCAGGCCGTTGCTCTCCGGCCGCGACTACCACGCGCTGCACCATGAGAATCCCGCGTTCAACTTTAACGCGCAGACAAGTGGCGGCCAGGCCTGCGTGAGTTGGCAACCCTACGGTGACCTGCCGGTCATCAACGCCGTAACAAACGGCGTCTACACGCACGCGCCTGATTGGTACCGAAACTTCTGCTACGTTCGCGAGCGCGAGCGTGGCCTTGATTTTAGCGAGGACCTTGCCACGCCCGGCGTGTTCAGCTTCAATCTTGCCGATGGTGAAGCGGTGATGATCTTCAGCGCGTCGATCGCATCCTCGACATCGGCGCGGGCAGGCACGAACGCAGTCGCCCACGCCGTCGAACTCGCGCGCATCGAACAGCAGCGCCGCAGCGCACTCGGCTCACGGCTGCAGCGTTCCGCCGATGCCTACGTCGTAGCGCGCAACGAGGGCCGCACGATTCTCGCCGGCTTTCCATGGTTCACCGATTGGGGCCGCGACACGTTCATCGCCATGCGCGGCCTGCTGATCGCGGCGGGCCGCCTCGACGAAGCCGAAGCGATCCTGCTCGAATGGTCGGGCGCCTTGTCCGAAGGCATGCTGCCGAATCGCTTCCCCGACTATGGCGACACCCCGGAATACAACTCCGTCGATGCATCGTTATGGTTCGTCATCGCCGTCCACGACTATCTGGCGACGAACCACGCGAACGCCGACACCCGAACGCGCCTGCAACAGGCTGTCGAGGCCGTCCTCACGGGCTACACGAACGGCACGCGCTTCAACATCAAGGCATCCCCCGACGACGGCCTCCTGAGCGCCGGCGTCCCCGGCGTACAACTCACGTGGATGGATGCAAAGGTCGGCGACTGGGTGGTCACGCCACGGATCGGCAAACCCGTGGAAGTGCAGGCGCTCTGGATCAACGCATTGCGCATTGCAGCAACGTGGAATCCGCAATGGCAGCCGCCTGCGCAGCGAGCACTGCAATCGTTCCATGAACGCTTTACCGATCCGTCGACGCAAGCGCTAGTCGACAACGTCGACGTGGATTTCCTGAAAGGGACAGTCGATCGCTCGATCCGTCCGAACCAGATCTTCGCCGTGGGCGGTCTGCCGTTTCCGTTACTCGAAGGCGCGGCGGCGCGCGCAGTGGTCGATCAGGTCGAAACCCATTTGCTCACGCCGCTCGGCCTCAGAACGCTGGCCCCGTCCGATCCGGCCTATCGCGGGCACTACGGCGGCACTCCGCTGCAGCGCGATGGCGCCTATCATCAAGGGACAGTCTGGCCATGGCTGCTAGGCCCGTTCGTCGAAGCATGGCTGCGGGTTCACAGCGCCGAACCGGATGCCCGTGCACAAGCCAAAGCGCGCTTTCTCGACCCGCTGTACGCGCATCTCGATCACGCCGGCCTCGACCATCTCTCCGAAATCGCCGACGGCGACGCGCCGCACACACCCGCCGGCACGCCGTTTCAGGCGTGGTCGCTGGGGGAGTTGCTGCGCATCGAAAATCTGCTTGCCCGGTTGGAGCCCATCGCCGCTTAAACAGCGCTACGATGTGAGTCCCACCGCCAGGCCCGACGCAAGGACATCGTCATGCCACCGCTGCGCGCTGCCAATCTGTTCGACACGATCGAAGGTGCCCGCCTGCACTCGGCCGACTGTGCCCATTGGCAGCGCTGGGGGCCATATCTCAGTGAGCGTCAATGGGGCACGGTGCGTGAGGATTACAGCCCGGACGGCACCGCCTGGGACCACTTTCCACACGACCATGCACGCAGCCGCGCCTACCGTTGGGGCGAAGACGGCATCGCCGGTTTCGGCGACGACAAACTCAGCTGGTGTGTGTCGCTCGCGCTGTGGAACCGCAAAGACCCAATCCTGAAGGAACGTCTGTTCGGCCTCACGAACGCGCAGGGCAATCACGGCGAGGACGTCAAGGAGTTGTACTTCTACCTCGATGGCACACCTACGCATTCGTACATGCGGATGCTCTACAAGTACCCGCATGCCGCCTTTCCGTACGACGACCTGATTCAGGAAAACGCGCGACGCGGCGGTGACATGCCGGAATACGAAATCCTCGACACCGGCGTGTTCGACGATTTGCGTTACTTCGACGTGCAGGTCGAATACGCGAAGCACGGGCCCGACGACGTCCTGATGCGCGTGACGATCGAGAATCGCGCGGACGAGGCGGCCTCACTCGATGTGCTGCCGCAAATCTGGGCGCGCAATTCGTGGTCGTGGAAGGAGAACAAGGACAAACCGTCGCTCGTTGCGGGCCACGACCACAACGGCGAAGTCCACGTGGTCGGCCGTCAGCATGGCCATGAGCCGATCGTCGTGACAGCGTGGTCGAAAGACGCGCCGCAGATGACGTGGCTGTTCTGCGAGAACGACACCAACGTCAAGCGCCTATTCAACATGGATGGCACGGGGCCGTTCAAAGACGGCTTCAACGACTACCTCATCCATGGCGACGAACAGGCGGTACGCCGCGACGCCGGCACCAAGGCGGGTGCGCACGCGTCAATTGAGCTCGGCCCGCATGGCCGCGCCGTGGTGACCATGCGCTGGCGTCCGCAGTCGAGTCCCGATGACGCGCAACTCGATGCCGATGCGGTATTCGCTCACCGCCTCGCCGAGGCCAATGAGTTCTATGGCGCGCTGCAGCACGAGATCGACGATCCCGACGCGCGCCTCGTGCAGCGCCAGGCGCTTGCCGGCATGTTGTGGTCCAAGCAGTACTACCAGTACGACGTGCAGCGCTGGCTCGAAGGCGATCCACTGCAGCCCAAGCCGCCTGGGTCCCGCAAACGCGGGCGCAATGCGGACTGGCGGCATCTGTGCAACGCTGACATCGTGTCGATGCCTGACAAGTGGGAATATCCGTGGTACGCGTCGTGGGACCTGGCGTTTCATGCGGCCGCCTTCGCGCTGATCGATCCCGCGTTTGCCAAGCGTCAATTGCTGCTGCTGGTGAAGGACCGCTATCAGCATCCAAACGGCCAGATGCCCGCTTACGAATGGGCGCTCGGCGACGCGAATCCCCCTGTACATGCGTGGGCCGCCTGGCGTGTGTACGAAATCGACCGTGCGCTCACGGGCAAAGCGGATCGAGATTTTCTGGAACTCGTCTTCCACAAGCTGTTGCTGAACTTCACGTGGTGGGTGAACCGCAAGGATGCGGACGGCCACAACGTCTTTCAGGGCGGCTTTCTCGGGCTGGACAACGTCGGCATTTTCGACCGCTCGTCGCCGCTGCCGACCGGCGGCCATATCGATCAGGCCGACGGCACCGCGTGGATGGCCGCGTACGCGCTCGACCTGATGCGTATCGCGCTCGAGCTCGCGTATGCGAACCACGTGTTCGTCGATATCGGCGTGAAATTTTTCGAGCACTTCCTGTATATCGCCGAGGCCGTGAGTTGCGACGACGGTTGCGATACGGGGCTATGGGACAGCGAAGACGAATTCTTCTACGACAAACTGCGACTGCCCGACGGCAGCAATATTCCGATGCGCCTGCGCTCGATTGTCGGCCTGATTCCGCTTTTCGCCGTGCACGTGCTCGAAGAACGTTTGCATGGTCACTTGCCGGGTCTGCGCGAGCGGCTCGTCTGGTTCCTCGAACATCGCCCCGATCTGGCGAAGCTGGTGTCGCGCTGGAACGAGCCCGGCAAGGGCAATGCGTTGCTGCTCTCGCTATTGCGCGGGCATCGGATGAAAGCATTGCTGCGCCGCGCGCTCGACGAGAGCGAATTCCTCTCCGATCACGGCGTGCGGGCGTTGTCGCGATTCCATCGCGACCATCCGTTCGAGTTCAACCACAACGGCACCAGCGTCACCGTCAAGTACCTGCCGGCCGAATCCGACACCCGCGTGTTCGGCGGCAATTCGAATTGGCGCGGACCGGTGTGGATGCCGGTGAACTATCTGCTGATTGAATCGCTGTACGAATTTCATCGCTACTACGGCGACGATTTCCGCGTCGAATATCCGACCGGCTCGGGGCAGAAGTTCTCGCTCTGCGAAATCGGCGACGAACTGGCGCGCCGGGCAACCACCTTGTTCCTGAAGGACAAAAACGGCGAACGTCCGGTGATGGGCGCGTATCCGCTCCTGCAGGCCGACCCGCGTTCGCGCGATCTCGTTCTGTTCCATGAGTATTTCCATGGCGACAATGGGCGTGGTGTGGGCGCTTCGCATCAAACCGGTTGGACCGGGCTGGTGGCGTTGCTTCTGCAACCGAGGGCGATGGCCGCGTCGGGTAATGTGCCGCTGGCAGGCGAGCCGGACCGGGCGCCGATTCCCACGTCGACTACGGCGCCCGCCCCCGCTTGCCCGCCGGAGTCTGCGCCCGAACCTGCGTCTGCGCTGACAACGGCAGTGAGCAAGTAGCAAGTAGCGAGTAGCGAGAATCGAGTAGCGACCCAGCCGCGCGCGAGGTTACATAACCCATACAGCGCGCGCCGGGCAGCTTGAGTCGTTGTTTTTGAACTGTGCGGGTTCAAGCGTGGTCTTTCATGTACCGCCACGTCCGTTCCATTGGCTTCCCTTCCTTAAGCGAATCCCATGTCGACTACTCCGAACACCCCAACTTCCGCCCCTCGCGAACCCAGCTGCAAAGTCAGCGCGGGTCCCCATGAGGCGCCGTCGTCGCCGGCCGGCAAGCGGCCTGCGCCGCCTTGCACGCTGGTGATCTTCGGTGCGGGTGGCGACCTGACCAAACGGCTGCTGATGCCCGCGCTGTACAACCTCGCGGTGGACGGCCTGCTCGACGACGGCATGAAGATCGTCGGCGTGAATCACGGCGAGCGCGAGACGAGCGCATGGCGCGAGGACCTGCACACGTCGCTGCAACAGTTCGCCGCCGACAAAGCCAGCACCTTCCATGCCGGCAAGCTCGACGACAAGGCGTGGGAGTGGGTGGCGCAACGGCTCGAATACATGGCCGGCGAATTCGAAACCGATGACACGTTCACGAAGCTCAAGCAAAAGCTCGATCAAACGCCGGGCGGCAACGTGATTTTTTACCTGGCGGTCAGCTCGCGCTTTTTCAAGCCGATCGTCGAGCATCTCGGCAAAGCGGGCTTGCTGAAAGAAGGCGGGGGCGACGCGGGCGGCTTCCGCCGCATCGTGATCGAAAAGCCATTCGGTACCGATCTCGCCTCGGCGCGCGATCTGAACGCGCACATTCTGTCGTACGCGAACGAGTCGCAGGTGTATCGAATCGATCACTTTCTCGGTAAGGACACCGTGCAAAGCATTCTCGCGGTGCGCTTCGCGAACGCCTTGTTCGAACCGAACTGGCGGCGCGAATATATCGACAGCGTGCAAATCACCGCTGCCGAAACAATCGGCGTGGAGGGGCGCGGCAAGTTTTACGAGCAGACCGGTGCGTTCCGCGACATGCTGCCGAACCACCTGTTCCAGTTGCTCGGCATGGTCGCGATGGAGCCGCCGAATTCGTTCGACGCCGAAGCCGTGCGCGACAAGAAGGCTGAAATCTTCGACGCGATCCAGCCGCTGAGTGCCGGCGACGTCGTCTTCGGTCAATACGACAAGGGGCCGGCGGGCGTCGGCTATCGTGAGGAGCCGGACGTCGCGCCGGGCAGCACGACCGAAACCTACGCCGCCGCACGCGTGTACGTCGAGAACTGGCGTTGGGCGGGCGTGCCGTTTTATCTGCGCACCGGTAAGCGGCTTGCCGCGCGCCGTACGGAGATATCGGTGCAACTGAAGCCGGTGCCGTTCCGTCTGTTCCGCGATACGCCGGTCGACGCGCTAACGCCGAACGTGCTGACCTTGCGCATCGATCCCGCACACGGCACGAGCTTCGACTTCAACGTGAAGACACCGGGGCCGGTGATGCGGGTCGGCGCGGTGCAGTCGTCTTTCGACTATTCAGATTTCTTCGCGGAACGGGCCAATGTCGGCTACGAGACCTTGTTGTACGACTGCATGCTTGGCGACGAGACGTTATTCCAGCGCGCCGACAGCATCGAAACGAGCTGGTGCGCGGTGGACGACGTGCTGCACCCGAAGACCGGTGGCGCGATACCGGTGCACGGTTATCCGGCTGGCAGCGAGGGGCCCGCTGAGGCAGACGCGCTGCTCGCACGCGACGGCCATACATGGCGGCCTTTGAAGCGGGATGCAGTCGAAAAGAAGTAGCTTCGTGAGACGCACCAACACAATCGGGGGACCCCGTGGCCACACGTAAGACGACAGTAAAAAGCAGTGCCGAGCGGATTCTGGCGATCGATGTCGGCGGCACAGGCCTGAAAGCCGCGATTATCGATGCCGGCGGCCAGATGAAAACCGAGCGTTTGCGCGTGCCGACGCCGCATCCGTGCACGCCGGATCAACTGGTGGATGCGTTGGTGAAGCTGGTCGAGCCGCTCGTCGAAAAGGAGCGGCCCACGCTGATGTCGATCGGCTTCCCGGGCGTGGTGCGCAACAATCGCATTCTGACGGCGCCGCACTTTGGCGTTGAAGGCTGGCACGACATTCCGTTAGCGGAGTCGCTGGCACAACGCCTGGGCGGTCTGCCGGTGCGGATGATCAACGATGCCGAGATGCAGGGCTTTGCCGCGATCGAAGGTCATGGGCTCGAGTTCGTGCTGACGCTTGGCACGGGCGCGGGCACGGCGCTGTTTCGCGATGGCGAGTTGATGCCTCACCTCGAGCTTGCTCATCATCCGGTTAGTAAGAAGGGCGCGGCGTACGACGAGTACATCGGCGACGCGGCGCGCGAAAAGGCGGGAAATAAGCGCTGGAATCGCCGGGTCCAGAAGGTGATCGGGATTCTCGATTCGCTGGTGAACTTCGACAAGCTGTGGATTGGCGGCGGCAACGCGGCGCGGCTGACGTTCAAGTTACCCGCGAACGTCGCGACCGTATCGAACGATGCGGGGATTGAAGGCGGCGCGCGGCTGTGGCATCCGAAGTCGCTGCGCGAGACGCGGCAGTTGCCGGAGGCCAATGAGCGGACGGGCCGGTTCACGTGATGCGCGCGTCGGTGGGCGAGCCGTGTTGCGATACGGGCGGTGATTTTTCTGCCCTTGCGGCGGCCGGGCAACCGAAGCCGCCGTCAAAGGCAACCCACTACCTGGCCGCATCACCCCATCGATATTCGTGGGTAACTTCATCGAGCTGTGCCTTGACTTGTGCATCGAGCACCAGTTCCGAAGCAGCCAGCGTATCGCTCAACTGCTCAGCGCGACTGGCGCCGATGATCGCCGAGCTAATCAGCGGATTAGCCAACACCCACGCAAGAGAAATCCGAGTCAAAGACTCGCCGGTTGGTGCCGCAATCGCCTTCAACTTTTCGATCGTGTCGAATTCGCGCTTGTGCCAGTACCGCTCCTGGTACATCGCCCCCGCTTGCCCGACGGTTTCGGTAAATCGCCCGGACGTGGGCGCGGCATCCACCCGATGCTTGCCCGTCAGCAACCCACCCGCCAGCGGGTTATAAGGCATCACGGCTAATTGCTCTTCAGCCGCCAAAGGCAGCAGCTCCCTCTCGATCTGCCGGAACAACAGGTTATAGCGGGGCTGCACCGATACAAACCGCGCCGTGCGCAGCACATCAGCGCGGCCCAGAGCCCGCGCCAGCCGATAGGCCAGGAAATTCGACACGCCGATATACCGTGCCTTGCCCGATCGTACGATCACGTCCAGCGCCTCGAGCGTCTCATCGAGCGGCGTATTCGCATCGTCGGAGTGGAGCTGGTACAGGTCCACATAGTCCGTGCCGAGCCGCCGCAACGATGCGTCGATCGCATCCAGCAGATGCTTGCGCGACGCGCCTTGATCCCACGCCGACGGCCCCATCTTGCCAACCGCTTTCGTCGCCAGAATGAAGCGGTCGCGTTTGCCCTTCAGCCACCGTCCGACGATTTCCTCCGTGCGCCCGGCAATGCTCTCGCCGCCGCCGAGCGGATAAACGTTGGCGGTATCGATGAAGTTCACGCCGGCATCTGCCGCCGTGTCGAGAATGCGATGCGAGACATCTTCTTCCGTCTGCAGGCCAAAGGTCATTGTGCCGAGGCAGAGGCGCGAAACGGTCAGGCCAGTGCGGCCGAATTTGCGATATTGCATGGTCAACTCCGAAGCAGGACGGAACGGTTGCGGTATGCAGTGTTGCAAAAAGGATAAACGGTGCGGCGATTTCGTGTTCGATCCCCCGTGCATGCAGGCTTGGATGATTGTCAGTATTTAGAAAGTTTTTTGGTGTTGCTCAGTTGCGCAAATCGCCTTGCGGTTGGCTGTCTGATATTACAAATATGTAATGTGCTGCGAGAGATGACGCATTAAAAATTACGAATTCCATACTTCAGTAAAAAATGGAAACAATTTGATTACAGCGAGTAAACTTCAGCGCCATTGATGCGCCACCGCGTATGTGGAATGATATCGATTCTCATTTAACCATCAGCCAGCCATCCCGTCGTCTTTGCTCCAAGCAGGAGACCGGCAGCCAGCCAATTGCGGTTTGTCATTGATTCCATGTCGAACATGCGGATCTGGCAAACGCACTTCTGACGGGATTTCCCATGTTCAATCACACGCCGCTGGCGACAGCGTTAGCGCTAGCTTTTGCCGTGCCATTCGCCACGCCCGCGGTCGCGCAGACCGCGCCGCAAACCGCATCGCAGCCGTCGGCTCAAAACGCGCCGGCGAATACGGCGGCCGATAACGCGACCTTGCCGGCTATCGGCGTCGCGGCACAAGCCGAACAACAGGACTTCCAGGCAGACCGCGCCAGCGTCGGCGCCAAGACGCCCACTGCGTTGCGCGATATCCCGCAGACCGTCACCGTCATCAACAAAGCCGTCCTCGCGTCACAAGGCGCCACGTCGTTCCAGGATGCGCTGCGCAATGCGCCGGGCGTGACGATCGGCGCGGCCGAAGGCGGTCAGATTGGCAACAACATCAATTTGCGCGGCTTTAGCGCACAGAATGACATCTATCTGGATGGGTTCCGCGATCGCAACCAGTACTATCGCGACACCTTCGACCTCGAGGAACTCGAAGTACTGTACGGCCCGTCGTCGATGTTGTTCGGCCGCGGTTCGACCGGCGGCGTGATCGACCAGGTCAGCAAGAAAGCGAACCTGAAAGACTCGGCGGAAGTCTCGGCAATGGTCGGCACCGACGACCGCTATCGCACCACCGTCGACGTGAACCATAAGCTGACGGATACCGCGGCCATCCGCCTGAACGCATTCGGCCAAAGTCTGGGTTCGACGCGCGACGTGATGAAGAACAAGGACTACGGCATCGCGCCGGAAGTACGCTTCGGCATCGGCACGCCGACCGAAGTGACGATCTCCGCGCTGATCCAGCACAACTACGACATGCCGGATTACGGCGTGCAGGCGTTGAACGGATATCCTTCGCCGGTGCCGAAAAACACGTTCTATGGCCTTACCACCGACCGCACGATTCAGGACGTGCAGACGTTCACCGCCGCGATCAGGCACAAGTTCTCCGACAGTCTCACCCTGAGCAACCAGACGCAGTTCTCGCATTCACTGACCGACGCGCGCGAAACCGCGCCACAAGCCGTGTTGACGGGCCCGCTCGCCAGCAGCACCGCGCTGACTAACGGCAACTACACGACGCTGTCGCCGTCGCAGTTGTTCATCAAGTTGCAGAGCCACGATCGTGTGATCGAAAACCACTCGCTGTACAACGACACGATGCTCGAATACAAGTTCGACACCGGACCGCTCAAACATGATCTGATCGCCGGCTTCGAACTCGGCCACGACAGTTACACGAACCAGGCGTACACGCGCAACAATTTGCCGGTCGTTTCGATGGTGGATCCGGCTTATCTGTCGTCGCCCGCAGGCGTGACCACGACTGTCGGCAACCACGCCGATTCCGGGTCGAATGAAATCGCGGCCTACCTCAACGACACGATATCGCTCGGCCAACACTGGAAGGTGATCGGCGGTTTGCGTTGGGACCGCTTTCAGGCGCAGATCCACAACTCGATCACGGCGCCGCTTTACGCAAGTCAAACCAACTTCTTCACCAGTGTGCGCGCCGGTGTGATTTACCAGCCGACCGACTGGCAGTCGTACTACGTGTCGTATGGCACGTCGTTCGATCCGTCGCTCGAAGCCTTGACGGTGACCAACCTGACGCAGAACCTTGTGCCGGAGTCGACCAGGTCGTATGAAGTGGGCGGCAAGTGGGATCTGCTGGGCGGCAATATTTCGGTGACCTCCGCGTTCTTCCGCGAGGAGATGACTAACGCCCGCACGCAAGTTTCGCCGACTGAATATGAACTCGACGGCGACGTTCGCGTCGATGGTTTCCAGGCCGGCGTTACCGGGCACATCACCGACAAGTGGCAGGTGTTCGGCGGCTACACGTATATGGACGCCGTCATCCTGAAGGCGCTCGACGGCACGCAAGGGCACGTGCCGGCCAACACGCCACGCAATACGTTGACGCTCTGGACCACGTATGCGATCACGCCGCACTGGGAAATCGGCGGCGGCCCGACCTATATGTCGCCGCGCTACGCATCGAATACGAACTACGTGCAGGTCCCGGGCTACACCCGCTGGGACGCGACCGCCGCGTATCACGCGAAGAAATACGACGTGCGTCTGAATCTGCTCAACCTCACCAACAAACAGTACTATGACGCGCTGATTCCATCGGACGGTGGCCGTTCCGTTCCGGGTATCGGACGCACGCTGCTGGCGACGTTCGACTACCGGTTCTGAAGCGTGCCTCATTGATCCGGCGGGCTTGCCGCTCTCGCAAACGGCAGGCCGACTAAACGAGGCCAAGGAAACTCAAGATGCTGCTGCACATTCCGAATGTACTGAACGCCGAGCAATTGCGCTTTGTGCGCGAGCGGCTCGACAGCGCCGGCGACGCATGGGTCGACGGCCGCGCGACGGCCGGTTATCAGGGCGCGCCGGTCAAACGCAACCAGCAGATCGCCGAGCATTCACCGCTTGCGCGTGAGCTCGGCGATGTGATTCTCGCGTCGATCGAGCGCAACCCGCTTTTCATCAGCGCGGTGTTGCCGAATCAGGTGTACCCGCCACTCTTCAATCGTTACGAAGGCGGCATGCAGTTCGGCAGTCATGTGGACGGTGCGGTGCGGGTGCTGCCCAACGGCGTCAAGCTGCGCACGGATGTGTCGGTGACGCTGTTCATCTCCGAACCTGGCGAATACGACGGCGGCGAACTCGTTGTCGAAGACACCTACGGCGTGCAGCAGGTCAAGCTGCCGGCGGGCGACATGATCGTGTATCCGGCCACCAGCCTGCATCAGGTCACGCCGGTCACGCGCGGTGCGCGCCTCGCCAGCTTCTTCTGGGTGCAAAGCCTCGTGCGCAGCGACACGCAGCGCGCGTTGCTATTCGATATGGACACGGCGATCCAACGTCTGAACGCCACGCATGCCGACGATGCTGCGCGCCGTAGCCTGGTGGGCTGCTATCACAACCTGTTGCGTACCTGGAGCGAAACGTGAGCGTCCCCGAGGCGATTGAATTCCAACCGGCCGAGGCCATCAAGGCCATCAAGGCCATCGAGGCCGTGGCGAGCGAACCGAAGCGGCTTGATCGAGGCGAACTGAAAGCTCGCCAGCACGAAAGTGGGCGCTCGCGCTAGAATCCTCGCAGACCGCCAAAACTGTTGGCGCCTGCCGGGACTCACGCGCAGAACTACCGGTTTCTCGGCGCGCCCAGTCGGCCTGTTCTGACGAGCATCCCCACTTCCAATCGGACCATTATGCAAACCTCACGCCGCCATTTTCTGATGCTGAGTGTGGGCGTGAGCTCATCGCTCATGCTGTCCCGCGTCGCGTTCGCCGACACCGCGAACACACTGAGCGAAGCCGATCCGAAGGCGCAGGCCGTCGGCTATAAAGAGGATGCGTCAAAAGTCGACAGGGCGAAATTCCCGAGCTATGCCGCCGGACAAACCTGCGCCAACTGCTCGCTATTCCAGGGGAAAGCCACAGACGCCTACGGTGGCTGCACGCTGTTCGGCGACAAGCAGGTCGCCGCGCGCGGCTGGTGCAGTTCGTATTCGAATATGTGACCGCGCAGCGGCCCGCGCGCGGGTATGGATGCTATAAGAACGTCTTGGCCTTAGTTCAAGGCGCTCAGTACCAGGTCATGCGAATGACCGATCCATATTGCCGCGTCGCGGTGGTCGCGCAAGGCGTCGCCGGTATTCGGGTGTAGAAAAATATCGAGCGCGCCATGATTCAGCGTGAGCCAGCCGACGAGTTCGGCGAACTGCTCCTGCGCGAACGCGAGCTGATACGACCACATCGGGTGTGGCCCGACCGGGCGTTCGTGAAAGCGGCCCATTTGCAGTTTGCCGTTCCAGTGCGCTTCAATCTGCTCGCGAAAGGTCCACGCGGCGTCGCGGCTGCCGGAATCGAAGTAAACGTGGGCGTGCCAGCTCTCGATGGCTGAGGTGTCGCGAAAGGTCATAGCAGGGTCCGTTGCGGTTCCGTTCTTGTCAGACATTCATTTTGCTTGAGTTTCCGCTGACGCGTGCGGCCCACGCCCCGGTGCCGTTTGTCAGCGGTCCGTCTTGCTACGAATGCACCGTCAAGCTTGACGCGTCAGGCGTAGGCGGCGTTTGGCGGCGTTTGCGATTCGCTAGCCGCGGAGCGCGTTATCAGAGCGCGTTGCGCGCAGATTACGTCTGACGAAAACGCCACGCTGTGCCGATTCAGCAAACTGGCCTGCCAATTCCCCTCGTTTCGCGCAATTGCGTTCCCGGGCGCTCACATAAACTGTTTTCCATGGAGCGACAAGTCACCGAGCCCATCGACGCGGTCTTCCCCCGCGTTGTTTTGAACCGTACCGTTGATGGCAGTTTGCCGCGGTTGTCTAACGTGGCAGGGCAGTAAAGCAGTTGGAAGTCGAAGCAATGCAAATAGTGCGCAATCGAAGCAACAATGCGCGCGGATCATCAGGGGGTGCAGCGAGGTGATGTTGAAGGCGCTGGACCGAGCTGCAATGCAGTTGCAGCAGTAGCAGTAGCAGTTCAAGTAACAATAGCTTTGTTAGTTTGTGGTGGCTACAGGTCGGCAAGCATCCTCGCGCCTGTACGACTCATCCATCCTGTCCGGCCCTGTTCCCTCGCGGGAATAGGGTTTTTTTTCGTCGATGGGGCCAATGCGACTTGTATTTAGCCGGTCCGAACCTATATGCCAACGTTGCATTTCGGCCTCGCCGCAGCGGAAAGTTTGCTCGCGCGCGGCGAGATATCACGCGCAATCCAGACTTGGGTTGTTTAAGTCTGTCTTAATAGTTGCTTGCCATGATGGCTACACAGACTCAAATTAGGGGTCTGTCAAGCGTAAGCGATCCATTAGCGCCGTCCCTCTGAGTAGTGGACGAGCGTGGTGTTTGTGAAGTAGATTTGGCGGCGGATCAGCGCAGGGAGAGTGGCATTTTCCAGGGCATCAAGGCGTCGTAATCATCAACGGTCTTTGCCAGGGGGAGCCGTTCAAACAGCCAGGTCAGATAGCGGTACGGATCGATACCATTGGCTTTCGCCGTTTCAACAAGAGAATACAGATTGGCGCTCGCGTTAGCGCCGTCAACGGTATCCGAGAAGAGCCAGCCACGGCGTCCCAGGCAGAAGGGGCGAATGGAATTTTCACAGGCGTTGTTTGAGATTGGCCAGTCACCGTTTTCGATGTAACGAACCAGCTTCGGCCACTGCTCACGCAGATATGTCAGCGCCTTGCCAAGCAGACTCTGCGGCAGCACGCCAGGAGACTGCTTGATCATGAGATCCTTGATGACCGCGAGTACGTGGGCACTATAGCGCTGCCGTAGGCGCAGACGCCGGTCAGCACTCCACGTTTGACTGCGTGCCTCGGCGGCAAACAACTTGCCAAACAGCTTGATGAAGCGTGTTGCGAGCAGATCTGGCGTACGTGCAGCCTTGGGGACGTTTTCTTCTGCTTTGACGAAGTAACGGCGCGCGTGAACAACACAGCCAAGATGCACAAGCTTGTATCGCTCGGCGATACCGTTGTATGGCTCGTAGCCATCTGTCATCAGTACTGCGCCCTCCCGCACACCTGTGAACAACTTGTCGGCCAGTTTCGCACCACGCCCCGGCGTATAGGTAAAGCAACGGATCGGGATTCCCGTGCCCGTCATCTGTGACCACAGATAGCTCTTCGTCTGTGGCTTTCGTCCTTTCTCCTTGAGCACCTGGAAGGTCGTCTCATCGCACAGGATCACCTCGGCATCAAGCAGCGCGTCGCGCATCAGGTTGATCACTGGTTGGGCCGCCAGGCCGACGCGAACCATGCTGGCTGCGATCGTGTTGGATGAGATATCACCGCCGAAGCGACGCAGCAGTCCAGCCTGGCGGTACAGCGGCATACCGAACTGGTATTTGCCGGCCGCGATCCACGCGAGTGCCGATTCGGTCAGTAACCCCCGGGGGATGATGCGCAGCGGCGCCGGCGTGACCTTGATGCCCAGATCACAGCACGGGCAGGCATACTTGACCCGCTGATGCTGGATCACGCGGACCTGTTCCGGAATCACGTCGAGCTGCTCGCTGATTTCAACGCCGAACTCCACCAGCGCATGGCCGTCGTTGCTGCAGAAACGCTCGGCTTCCGGAAGTTCGTGCCGGCGAATCTCACGGGGCAGATTGGGATCAAGCGGCTTGCGGTGACCACGTTTTTTGCGTGTGTGCTCCGCGACCTTCGTCCCGGGAGTCTCTTCCTGGGCAGGTGTCGCATTCGCACCAAGCGCTTCGGCCTCGTTGAACAATCCAAACTGTTCGGAGTCCCGTGCTTCGCTCTTTGCTCCAAACAGATCACGCCGGTAAGCACGCAGCCGTTCCTCGGCCAGGTCGCGCTCCGCAGTCATCAGACGCAGCATGCTGCGGGTTTCTTCATGCGCGCGCTCCAGGGTGGCGTACGCCTCCCGCATGGCGAGTAACGCATTGAGTTCGTCGGCGGAGATCGTGATCTGGGCAGGCATGCCGGGTTAGACCAGCATGCCTGACGCGCGTTCAGCTCACGCGCAGATATTCCCGCCTTGGATGGCGATGGATGGTGGTAATGTCGTCGCCGTCGAGCAGCGCGTGCAGCAGATCGGTTGTCAAGGTCACGACTTCGGTCTTGTTGCCGGGCCAGATGAAGTGCTCTGCCTCAAGTCGCTTCGTCATAAGCCAGAACCCGCTGCCATCCCAGCCGAGGATCTTGATGCGGTCGCGACGCCGGTTCCCGAAGATGTAAAGAGAGGAGTCCATTGGATTGAGTCGCATGGCCTGCTCGACGAGGATCGAGAGACTGTTCATGCCGTAGCGGAAATCAACCGGATCGCGGTGGAGGTAAACTTTCAGGCTTACGTCGAACCGGAACATGGCAGCCTCCCCAGCATCTGTACGACGGTGGTCAACTCATCAATGCTTGCCTTGCCGAGGTCGAACTCAACGCCGTTGGACAGGCGCACGTGTAACGAGAGCGTCATCGCCAACGCTGGTGCCATTGGCAACGGCGCCGGCATGACCGGCACAAAGGCGCCGGGAGGTTGCTCTGTCACCGGGTGCCTCTGCGAATTGACAATCTCAACCGGTACACTGTCGATGACTTGCCCAGCACTCAGTCCATGCGGTTCGTCGGCGCCGCTATCCTGCGGCGCCTGCGTGAGTGCCTTCTCGCGCGCCATCAGGTACTTGGTGATCCACTTGCGCAGCAGATTTGCGTTAAGCCCGTGCTCCTGCGCAACACGGGCAACGGATACGCCGGGCTGCAAGGCTGCCTCGATGAGCGCGCGCTTTCCTTTTTCGTCGTAGCGCCTGCGCCCATCGCGGCTCTGGAACACGACTCTCAACTCAGGATTATTGTCAGCCATAGGTGTCCACCTCAATGTTAGGTGGACACCTATGCTCCTCGCTCAGAGCGTCAGTTGGTAGACGCCGAAGATGGATCGCTTACTGTCAAGCCGCCGGCGCATCGGCGGTGTTTGCCACTGAAGAACACAGCATTCGGTGGCAAAGCCGAGAGTTAGCGAAGGAGTTGAATCGATATGTCCAGTAAATCGCGAGTCCGTAAGCACACCCAGCCGGCCATGTCCCCGCTGCTGCGCGCGCTGACCTATAGCCGCACTGCCCACGAGCCAGTCACCGTGGCGATGCTCCTGCAGTGCTACACCGCCCTTGATGCATTCCGGCGCGGCCGAGGCTCGCGGGATTTGCACCTGACGTTGAGCCGGCATTTGCTGGTGTCGCAAGAGTTGGCGCGCCTTGGGCTTGGAGAGGATGTTCTTGCCGATATTCAGAGCGCACATGCAGCGATGGTGCAGCTCGACGCGCGTGAGCATCATGACGGCGCCTGGATTCTCGCGCATGGCGAGTACGCCCGACTTTGCACGGCGCTGGCGATTCTGGACGGACAACTGTCCGTGGCATCGTTGAGCGAGATCGCGAACGCGGAAGCGAAGATGGTCGAGGGGCTGATGAGATCGGCTCGTGCGCAGGCTATTGTCGAAGCGACGGTCTAAGCCGCGTCGCCGCTCTGCGGTTGGGTCAATACGCAACGTGCTGCAAGACTTCGGCGTTATTTCCGCAGCGCCGCGATCATCTTGACTTCGACTAACAACTCGGGGCGCGCGAGCGATGCCACACCGAGAATCGTCCATGCAGGGAAGTCGGAGCGGATGTACCGCTCCTTTACGGCCCGGAAATCGCCGAGTTGTGACGCTACGTCCACGTGATATGAAACCAGTTCAACGAGGTCGGTGAAGTCGAGACCGAGGTGCTGAAGAATGACTTCTGCACGCTTGAACGCCAAATCGATTTGCTCTTCAGCCGACGCGGGAATGGTCCCGTCCGCTCGCAGCCCGACCTGCCCTGCAATGAAGACCAGACCGTTCGCCGACACAGCAGGCGAATACTGGAAAAGGTCGAAAATCTTGTTGCCGCCGAACGTTTGATCGTTTTCGGGTATTCGCAGGCGCTCAATCTTGCTCATTTTTAACCTCGGCTCCAAGCAGGTGAATACGCCGCGAGTCAGACACGGTCAATAGCGGTGATAGTAGCCGCCTGCAGGCACAACGATGCAGCCACCCAACGCGCTGCCAAGACATACGGCCATCAGTATTAGCGCAAAAATTCTTTTCATAACGTGCCTCACTTGGAAGTTGTGAACGCACTATATTGAGACGGCAGATTACCGGTGTTTTTGTGTGTAACGAGACGTGTAATTTGAAACACCTACCCCTCCCGCGCCATTCTCCGATAGCCTGCCCACGCGAAATATTCGGTTTCACAACTCACAACTCCACAGTCAACATCGTGGTCGTCCGAGACGTTGAGGAGATGAACGGCCAGAAGCCGTCCCCTCAACTGGATTGGAGAAGAACATGCACAACGTTGCCTATAAACTCGCCGCTATTGCAGCACTGGCCTTGTCATTCGCGGGCACCGCGTCGGCGCAAACGAGCTGGAATGCGACGCACCCACGCCGTGCCGAGGTCAACCATCGCCTCGCGAATCAGGACCGTCGCATTCATCAGGAAGTGAGGGAGGGCGAAATGTCCCACGCCGAGGCGGCGAGACTGCATCGCGATGACCATCAGATTCGCCAGGAGGAGCGTGACATGGCAAGCCAGAACGGCAGCCATATCACCAGGCGCGAGGATTACGCGTTGAACCAGCAGGAGAACCGCGCAAGCCGGCAAATCGGACAGTAACGCCTATCGCCAACGCCAACGGTAGCCAGGATACGGCACTGCCGTTGGCGGGCGACGCGCTCTCTTCAATGTCGGTTGCCCTCAGACGTCTGGTGGCAATCGCCACCGCAACAAATGCCTGCATGCTGCCTCGCCGAAGTCGCCGGATGTGGACGGATACTATTCAGTAACGCTCAATCTGCTCTCGGGGCACGTGGCGAACGTCGGTACCCTTAACAATGTAGACGACGAGCTCAGCGATGTTAGTGGCGTGGTCGCCGATACGCTCGATCGCCTTCGCTATAGACAGATAGTCAAACCCCGTCTGGATTGTCCGAGGGTCTTGCGTCATGGACGTGATGAGCCTGCGCACGAACGCCTTGAACTCGTTATCGATGGCTTCGTCGTCCCGGACAATCTGTGCCGCCGCAACGCTATCCATCCGCGCAAATGCATCCAACGCGTGACGAAGAATATCTGCGGCCATTTTGCCGGAGGCTTTGATTTCAGTAATGTTGACGGTCCACGGGTTGGCCTCCATGGCAATGCGGCGTGTTCGCTTCGCGATCTTCCGTGCCTCGTCGCCGGCACGCTCGAGGTTGGTGATGCACTTCGAGGCGGCCATCAGGAGTCGCAGGTCGCGAGCGGTGGGTTGCCGGCGAACGATGATGTTGCTAACTTCTTCGTCGATTTCTATTTCCATCGCGTTGAGCCGGTGTTCACCCTCGAGGACCTGCTCAACAAGTGTCAAATCGAACGTGTTCAATGCCTCTGTTGCGCATGCAATCTGCGCCTCCACCAAGCCGCCCATTTCGAGCAACCGCGTTAAAAGCAGATCGAGATCGAGGTCAAACCCGCTGGAAAGATGCTTATCCGACATCTTCGCTCCTCAGGCAAACTTGCCTGTGACGCAATGCTCAGTTACACAATTCGCTCGCGTCCATCTTACGATTGGCAAACGATATAAACAGTATATACGGTTGTTGGGCGTTTTCAGAATTGCATTGGCGAAGCCGTCCAACGCGCGGAAACGAAGCAGCGGAAATCAGCGGGGAGGTGAGTCACCCTGTGGGTTGGGACGGGGCGGCGGCTGAACGGCTATCATGCCGTGCGCAATGCCTCGTGTGCGTTGTGCATGTGGTGCTTCTTCTGGTCCTGCAAATACCCAACGGCCTCTTTGACCACCTTTGGCTCACCGAGCTGGAACGAATACTCCCGAAGCAACGTTTCGCTCGTGACGAGGTCATTGAGCTTCCCGAGTTCGTCCTGCACCGACGTCAACCGCTCAATTGCGGCCTGATGACTGCCATCGAGGACCGGCGAAAAGAACTCCAGCAGATATCGCAGCTTCTTACCTGCGATGCGCACTTCATGAAGCGCAACGTACCCCGAACCTTTCTCCGATGCCGCTCGCTTCACCCGCTTCCTCAACGCGTTCTCGGCTGATTCCACCCGGTCCTCGGCAAACCCGGCAAGCGTAGGGCTGCTGGCTCGCGAGTCCAGCTGCTGTCGCGCACCTGCCAGTGCGCGCTGGAGTATCTGCTCGACACCGGCGTTCCCGATGGTTCTTCGACTAAACGACAGAGCCTCAGCGCGATGCTCGTCCACAGACTCGAGAAGTGCGGCAAACGTGTGCTGCATCGACTGGTCAGCGCTAAGCAGGCCGCGCAGGATATCCCAGTCGCGAGTTTTGCCTGCGGCGTTGGCGAGAGATTTGAACTCGCCACGCTGCAGCTCCGAGTCTTTCCGGTCGAGTAGTGGCTCGTACGCCCACCAGAGCGAACGCAAACGGCGCAGCGCGACGCGAAGCTTGTGCAGTACTTCAGGGTCCGCTTTCAAATGTAATGCGTGGGCGCGCCGAGCGGCATCTGCAGAAATTGACGTCGCTAGACATACAAACCCGTCTGCCGTCGACATGGACAGGGTGATCGAATCCACTCTCTCACTGCCGTCGCCGGTAATCGAGGTGGACGCTCCTGTTTCTGGTGTTGCCGACACGAGAATCTGGGAGTTCATTTCCGGGACGCCCTCGAATACGACAGGATGAGCAGAGGCAGTAAGCGACGAATACCCGCTCGCTGGGGATTGCGCCACGCGCCGTGATTGCGGACGCTATCTGGCCACTCATTCGGATCGTACAACGACGAAATCCGGAAAGCCAATGCGCCCTCTTGACCGCACCTATGTGTCTCCGGAAAGTCCGCCATGTCTGCAAATGCTTAACGACGATGCGGGCCGTAGGTCAGCGAGGCGGACACCTGCTGGCGCGATATGAGCAGTACACACCACAATCTCCGGGTTTTGGCTTGAGCACTGCTTTGCAATGACCGCGGCCCACCTCGAAATATTCGGTTTCAGAACTCACAACCCCTTGGTCAACATGGCGGGCATCCGAGGCGTTAAGGAAATGAGCGGAGAGAAACCGTCCCGTCACCTGGACGGGAAATGTGCTGGAGCGGAACATGAAAAACACGAACGAGCGGTCCCTGCGTTCGCAGGTCGAAAAGTGGCTCGCACCGGCTCCCGCAACCCCCGTTCATGTGACCAGATTTAGTCGCACTGGATGGAGCGGACGACGCTACGTATGCGTCGAGACGTCGTCACCAGCCGGAGCGCTCGCATTGTTTTTCTTCAGGCACGATGACGGCAGTTGGTGCGTCTTTCCGCCTGTTGCCGACAGGCGGAAGCCGACTGCAGCGCATCCTGTGGCACGAGCGGTCCAGACGCACGCAATGAGCAATTTGCCGGAAGGCCCCAGCGCTACGCTGTTCTAATCGTTGTACTGCGTCATATCGTAGTAGGTGATCCCATTCTGCCCGCCACCCAACTGCACGAGCCGCGAACCGCCAGACGTCAATGCCGGGAACGGGCAATTCGTGCAAGTCTGCACGCCTGAGGCATTGACCCCCGCATAGACGGTGGCTTGATACTGACCGACCGTGGTGTTATTCGGCGCGCCGGTCGAGAAGCCGTCGATTGCAGTCGTCGAGCCGGAGCCCGTTCCAGGGTAGGCCTGGATCTGCACGGACGTCACCGGATAGGTGGGATTCGGTCCGGTTACGATGCTCGACCATGTCGCGCTCATTGCGTACTGCACGCCGGCCAGCGATCCGCCTGGCGTGAGGAACTGGGTCGCGAAGTCGGGCAGCAGCGTCGGCCACGCAACTGTGCTGCCGGCCGCCGCGTTCAACGGACTGCCCGGATTGATGATCGACGACTGGCCAAGCTGCGCGCCGTTCTTGTCGTAGAACGTGACGGTGTAGGTTGCGTAGAGCGGCACAGTGCTCGCGTCGACTGATTGCGCTGAGTAGTAGCCGCTCGAAGCCGCCGGCGTGAAGTTCGCGGTCGACGACAGCGACTGCCATGACCAGCGATACAGCTCCGTATTGCTGTTGGTCGTTGCCGGTGAAACCGGCGCCGCGCTCAACGGCAGATCCGACAGACCCAGCGAGCTGATGCCGAGCGCATTGCGCGGCATCAGCCAGACCGGCGCAGCGAGGCCAGGTCCCGTGACGGAAGCCGAATACACCGTCGGATTCGAAGTGGTTGGAATCGCAATCTTGAGACCCGACTCGTAACGGTTCACGTCGTTCAGCTTCGAATCGAGGAAGGTGCGGCGCTGGATTTGCGACATGATCGAAACAGCGAATTGCGACTGATTGCCGATCAGATCCCAGCCAAGCTGGGTGCCATTGGCGAGCGCGACGGGCGTGGGCAGCTGTTGCGCGATGGTGTAGAGCACGCCGCCTGCAGCGCCGCTCGCCAGTGTGACCGGCAACTGCACTAGCGCAAGCTGCTTGCCGTTGCGCGTGAAGAAGGCGAGTGTCTTTGGCGAACCGAACACTGCGCCACTCAGGATCGCGTCGGTCAGGCCGTGGCCTGCGGCCAGATCGGCCGAGCCGTTCTCGAGGAACGCGGAGCCGATTGCCGGCGAGCATGACGTGTTGAGCGTGCCGTTTGCCGCGCAGGCAGTCAGCAGGGACGCGAGGGGCTCCAGATAGTTCGCCGCCGCCGCCGCCGGCGGCGCTGCCAGCGTGATCGACTGGGCAGTCTGGTTGTTCAGCACGACGGTCGTGCCGGGCGCCGCATTCGACAGCAGCAACAAGCCGCCATTAGCCGCCGGCACCACCGACACCGTGTCGATCACCGCATCGGCGCCGGTGTGATTCGGCGTAAAGGCCGTGCCGATGGGATCGAAGCCCGCCGTCTGGATGCTGTTCTGCGCGAGGATTTTCGCCAGCATCGTATCGAGTGTGATGGTGGCGATCTGCACGGACGGCAGCGTCACCTTGGCCAGCGCCGTGGCGGATGCGAGGTCGATCGGGTTGCCCGAGGCCGTCAGCATGGCGGCAATCGCGGTGGTCAGCGTGGTGACGTTGGCAACAGCCGGCGCCGTACCGTTGGGCAGTTTGGCGAGCACGGAGACGAGCGGGGCGGAGACGCCCGTGGTGTCTGTGGCGACGATCAGGAACGGCGCGGTCATGCCCTTCACCGAGATCGTGTACGCGCCCTGGGTGTTGGTGGTTGCCGTGGCCTGAGCGCCGGTCGCATCGGTGAGCGTGACCGTCGCGCCCACCACGGCGGTGCCGGTGGCGACCGTGCCGCTCACCGAGGTGGCGGTGACCGTCGGCGTGCTCGCTGACGTCGAGCCGGACCCGCCGCCGCCGCAACCGCTCAGCTGGATCAAGGCAAAGGCCACGGCAGCCGCGACGCCGCTACGCACTAACGATCGATGCATGAATTTCCCCGATGCTCTGTTTATATGATTCGTTTGTTATGCCGGCGGACTATGCCGATGAGTTTGACTGTGTTTTTTGCGCGGTGCTGCCGGATCGAATGCGGATTATCTACTGCGATTAATCGATAAACGGCAAATTCATGACGGGCTTTAGCGCGTTCGGAGAATACTTCAAAGTACCGGTCTTGTGTCGTGCGGCGAAGCGGGTTTGCTGGCGTCATCCGCGCTTGCTAGACTGCCTTTCGCAACCCAACTGTAAGCGCGGTTTTGCCGTCGTACGCCTGCCTGGCGTTCACGTCCACGGCGCGATCAATCGGAGACGCCATGTCTTACATGCTGCTTATTGTCGAACCCCCGGATCAACGCATTGAACGCGGCGAGCAGGCGGGGCGGGAAGTCTATGACCAGATGGTGCGGTTTGCCGCCGGCCTCAAAGAGCGCGGCAAGCTGCGCGCAGTCGAATCGCTGACCGCCTCCAGTGACGCCGTGCGCGTGCAGGTGCGCGACGGTCGGCCAAAACTGCTCGACGGCCCATTCGCCGAAGCCAAGGAAATGATCGGCGGTTTCTTCCTGCTCGATTGTGAAACCCGTGAAGAAGCGGTGGCGATCGCACAAGCCTGCCCGGCGGCCTCGTGGTGCACCGTCGAAGTCCGCAAAGTCGGACCTTGCTTCATCTAAGCGGGTCCGCGTCACTCGCGGCTATTTTTCTGGGGGTTTTCCCTAGGCCTGCGGCAAATATGTCGATCCGGTCGCGCATCGCTCGTCGTGTGAGTAGGGAGCCAGCAAACAGACAGCGGCTCGCCACTTACCACACGCTAGCCAAGGAGCGATTGCGATGCGATTCATGATCATAGTGAAGGCGACTGCCGTCAGCGAAGCCGGCGGCCCACCAGACGACGCCTTGATGGCCGCGATGGGCGCCTACCATGAAGAACTGGCCAAGGCCGGCGTGCTGCTCGACGCAACCGGCCTGCAACCGAGTTCGAAAGGCTGGCGCATCCACTACAGCGCGGGCAAGCGCACGGTCATCGATGGTCCGTTCGCGGAAACCAAAGAACTGATCGCCGGCTATACGCTGATTCAGGTTCGCTCCCGCGAAGAAGCTATGGAATGGGCGCGGCGGTTCCCGGCACCGTTCGGCGAACAGGCCGAAGGCGAAATCGAAGTGCGGCAACTGTATGAGCGCGAAGACTTCGAGCCGAGCCCGGAACTGGAGCGCTTCCGAAAACTTGACGCGACCAAACATTGATCGCCACGCCGATCCGGCCACGTCGAAAGGATTCGTCATGCATAAGCAGATCTACGTCGATCTCGCCGCTACGGCTTCATGTACGGGCATGGCTTCGAAGATATCGACGGACACATCTGGGAGCTGATCTACATGGACCCGAACGCCAAGGCAGCGGGCTGATTCCGTGACAACGCCGGCCACCCATCGTGCCATCGAGGCAGTCTGGCGGATCGAATCCGCCAAGGTCATCGCCCACGTCGCGCGGATCGTGCGCGACGTGGGGCTTGCCGAAGAGCTGGCGCAGGACGCGCTGGTGGCGGCGCTCGAACATTGGCCTGATGCGGGCGTGCCCGCCAATCCGGGGGCGTGGCTGATGGCGACCGCGAAGAACCGCGCCCTCGACCGCTTGCGCCAGGAAGCGCTGCATGCCCGCAAGCGCGAAGAGTTGGGCCACGATCTCGACGCATTGGAGGCGCACCTCGTGCCGGATTTCGTCGATAGCCTCGATGCCGCACGCGCCGACGATATCGGCGACGACCTGCTGCGGCTGGTGTTCACGGCGTGCCACCCGGTGTTGTCCACCGACGCACGCGTCGCGCTGACGCTGCGCCTGCTCGGCGGCCTCACCACGGACGAAATCGCACGTGCGTTCCTCGTGCCCGAGCCGACCATCGCGCAGCGCATCGTGCGGGCGAAGCGCACGCTGTCGGCGGCCAAGGTGCCGTTCGAAGTGCCGCAAGCGGATGCGCGCGCGCCACGGCTCGCCTCGGTGCTGCAGGTGATCTATCTGATTTTCAACGAAGGCTATTCGGCCACAGCCGGCGACGACTGGATGCGTCCGGCGCTGTGCGAGGAAGCGCTGCGGCTGGGGCGCGTGCTGAGCGGGCTCGTGCCGGACGAAAGCGAAGTGCATGGCCTTGTTGCGTTGATGGAAATCCAGGCGTCGCGCACACACGCGCGTATCGATGCCGAGGGCAGGCCGGTGCTGTTGCTCGACCAGGACCGCAGCCGCTGGGACCCGCTGCTGATCCGCCGCGGGCTGGCCGCGCTCGCCACCTCGCACGCGCTGGGCGGCGCGAGCGGTCCGTATGCGTTGCAGGCCGCGCTGGCCGCGTGTCATGCGCGCGCCCGCCGCGCCGAAGAGACCGACTGGGCGCAGATCGTCGCGCTGTACGATGCGCTGGCGCAGGCGGCGCCTTCGCCCGTGGTCGAGTTGAACCGGGCGGTGGCAGTCGGCATGGCGTTCGGACCGGCTGCCGGTCTGGAAATCGTCGATGCGCTCGCAGCCGATGCAGCGCTCGCGAACTATCACTGGTTGCCGAGCGTGCGCGGCGATCTGCTGGAGAAACTTGGCCGCATGGAAGAGGCGCGCGCCGAATTCGAACGCGCTGCCGCCATGACGCGCAATGCGCGCGAGCGCGAGCTGTTACTCGAGCGTGCCGCGCGCGGCATCGCGCATTGAGTGGTGCCGCGCATCGAATCTGCGCCGTTTAGCGCCGTATCAGCCGGCGCAGGCCCACAACAGATAGAACTCGCGTGGGCCGAATTCTTGCGGTGGATCGAGCAGCGGCTCGACGTAACGCGTGATGCCTATGCGGTCGAAACCCGCGGCCATGCAGGCGGCTTCCAGCGCGGCCGCATTGTCGACGGTGAAGCCGTATTGCGCGAACGGCATCTCTACGGCTGCCTCGGGCGTGATCGCCGCAATCACCAACACGCCATCCGAGCGCAGCACGCGGTGTGTTTCCTTCAGACCGGCGGTCAAGTCAGGCCAGAAATACGTGGTGTTGATCGCGATGGCTTTGTCGAACGAACCGGACGGGAATGGCAAGGACATGACGTCGGCAGTTTCGAGCCAGACCCGGCCATCGCGGATAAAGCTTGCGTTGCGGCGGCGGCCCTCGGCGATCATGGTCGGCGATAGATCGATGCCGGTGAAGAAGAGTTCTGCGGCTTGATCCAGCACAGATGCGATATGACCGCCGTTGCCCAGACCGATCTCGAGAATCCGCTCATTCGCGCGCAGGTCGAGTAGATCAAAGGCCGCGTCGATGACAGCCAGATTGGTGCGCTCCAGCATGTCGCCGACTGCCAGGCCGATCTCGTCTGCCGGGCAGCCGAGTTGCGGAAGCAGAACGCTTTCGTCGAGGTTCGCGACCAGGTCGCCTGCAGCGTTAGGGGATGCGTTCACGGTGAGTCCTCCATGACAGGTGCGCCGAATCCGGCAACGCGGACACGCGATGCAAGATCGTGGCGCCCTGAATTTATGTCATGAAAGTCGGACTACTGAGCATTCAATCCGCGCATCTTTGATTTATGACAAAGACGCGCGCGGCGGGTTTTAGGGCTGACGTCGAGCCGCATGCCGACGCCTGCCCGCTTTGCTCAGGCTAACCCGCTGATGCGTTTCCATTGAGGTACGTCGTTCACGCAATCAAGCCGAAAAGAACGCTACGACCGCAGTGATCACACCCGCAGCCGCAATACCGAACGACAGATTGCGCAGCCAGTTCTTGCGGGTCAGCAACGTGATCGCGCACAGGGCAATCGCCACCTGTATCAAGGTCGTGGCCTGCGCCCAGCGATGATGGCCGTGCAGCAGCGCTTCACTTTTAGCGTCGTTGTCCACGACTTCCTTTTCGATCGCTTCAGCCTTCGCGCGAATCGGCTCTTTCTGCTGCTTGTACTTGTCGACGTCGGCGACGAACTTCGCGTGCGCATCGGCATTGCCGAGCGACAGCGCCGCGCCGAGTTCAGCGAGATTCTCTTTCTCGCCCTTGGCCTGGTAGTAGTTCCATTGGTTCGACGCCTCGGTCTTTTTAATCGCGGCTTCGTTCTTGTAGTACAGCGCCAGATTTTCGCTGTTGCCGCTCTGGTAGGCGCACAGTGCGCCGATCGTCGCGAGGATCGCGGTCATCACGGCCATGCGGCTCGCAAAGGGGTCCTCGTCGTGGTGGCCGGCGTGTTCAACCGCATGGTCGTGCGGACCATGCACTTCATATTCTTCAGACATCTGATTCTCCGAGCGAAGCTTTTCTTGTGATCACCGGGCGGCGCGCATGGCGGCGGCCCATGCGCGGAAGATGCTGCGTGCGCTGCGCGCCGGTCCGGCGGGCTCAATCTTAGCGTGAGGCGCCTGGTGATGGAAAAGGTATCCGCACGAAGCGGCGTCAATGAATGCCGGCGGCCAGCCACGCCCGCCGGTCGCTTCGGCAATTACATCGTGATGACGACCCGGCCGTGCGTGCCGGTGGCTACTGCCTCATAGGCCTCGCGCGCCCGCTCGAGCGGAAATGCCTGCGCGATGGCCGGCCCTTGCAGCTTGCCGCTTTCGAACCCTTCGACCAGCGCGGCCATCAACGGCGCCGATTCGGCGACGCCGAGCTTGGCGCTGTCCACGCCAAGCAATTGCGTTTCGTTGTGATAGAAGTCGATCAGGTCGAATTCCACGCGGCGCTTGCCGGTGCCGCTGATTTCCAGCACCCGGCCGCGGCGCTTGACGAGACTCAGTGCGGTCTCGAACACCACGCCACCGACCGTGTCGTACACCACATCCGCGCCGGCGCCGCCGGTTAGCGCCCTCAGGCGCCCGGCCGTGTGTTCGTCGAGCGGAACGTAGTCGTCGATCAGCCGGCCCGCGGGCGTATCGGCGGAAAGCGGATGACGGTTGACGGCGATCACGCGCGCGCCCCGCGCTTTCGCGATCTGCACCACCGCGCCGCCGACGCCGCCGCCTGCCCCGATCACGGCAACCGTCTCGCCCGCTTGCAGGTTGGCATACTCGACCGTGCCGAGCCACGCGACCACGAAGTTCACGCCGATCGCGGAGGCCTCCGCATGGCTGAGCGTGGTCGGCTTGCGCGACAGAGCCGCGAGCGGAATCTTGATGAGATCGGCATGCGTGCCGTCGCGCGTGAAGCCGATATCGCCGCCGGTGCCCCAGACCTCGGTGCCGAGCCATGCCTGCGGACCGTCCACCACGACACCGCTGAAGTCGCGGCCGGGCGTGCGCGGCAGGGTAGTGTGTTCGAAATGTCCAGAGACGTTCTTGACGTCGCTCGGATTCACCGAGGCCGCCTTGACCTGTACGACGGCGCTGTCCGCGTCGGCTTGGGGCGTCGGCAGATCGACGTATTCGAGCACCTCGGGGTTGCCAAAAGTCTTGAACTGAATCGCTCTCATTGCATGTCGCTCCTGTCGGTTCTTGCGCCGCGTCGTGCGGCCGATGAGCGTAGTCTAAGGGACGGATGCAAAGGCCGTGCGGCAAGGGCTTTCGAATTTCTGACAAGACGTGCCATTGCGTTCCGCACTGGAGGTCAGTCGAATATTTAATTTCCACATGATGGCGCCGCCCCTTACCCTTTCGACAGGGCTGATGATCCAGCCGGTTTTCAGACCCTCAGGGAGCATCCGAATGACTGATTCCAACACAGCAAGCGCCACCCGCTTGTCGCGCACGGTCGCGGGGTCGCCCGGCGCACTGGTCCTGCTGGCGCTGGTGATGCTGGTGGGTCTCAACCTGCGGCCCTTTCTGACTTCCGTCGGTCCCGTGCTGGAGATCGTGCGCAACGACACCGGCCTCGGCTTCCGGGCCGCCGCGATGCTGACCACATTGCCCTTCGTCCTGATGGGCGTGGTCGCCGGCGCGGGCGTTGGGCTGGCACGGCGTTTCGGCGAGAAGCCCGCCCTGACCGCCGCGCTGCTGTTGCTCGCCGCCGGCTGCACGTCGCGCTTATGGGCAAGCAGCAGCGCAAGCCTGATTACCGGCGCCGGCATCGCCGGCGCGGGGGTGGCGGTCATCCAGGCGCTGATGCCGGGCCTCGCCAAGCGCTGGTTTCCCGATCGGGTGCCGCTCGCGATGGGACTCTACTCGGCGGCGCTGGTCGGCGGCGGAGCATTCGGCGCGGTGGCAAGCCCTTGGCTCGCCGCGCATGGCGGGTGGCATCTTGCCCTCGCCGTGTGGGCCCTGCCGGCACTCGGCACGCTCGCGCTGTGGTTCACGAGTGCGCCGCCCGGTGCAGCCCCGTCCGGCGCCGCGCGGGTCCCGATCGCGGGCTTTTTCGGCAATCTGCGCGCCTGGCAACTCGCGGTGTATTTCGGTCTCGCCAACAGCGGCTATTCAAGCGTGGTCGCATGGCTGCCATCGTTTTACCGGCAAATCGGCATGAGTTCTCAGGCGAGCGGCAACCTGCTCGCCTGGATGGCGGTGTTCCAGGCGGCGGGAGCGCTGGTGATGCCGATGCTAGTCCGCCGCGCCGTGGACAAGCGCGGGGCCTTGTGGCTGACCCTCGCGCTTCAGGCCGCAGGCTTCGCCGGCTTTGCACTGGTGCCGGCGCTTGCGCCGTGGTTGCTGGTGGCCTGCGCAGGCGTGGGGCTGGGCGGCTTCTTCTCGTTGAGCCTGATCGTGACCCTCGACCATCTGCCCGACGCCCAGCGCGCCGGTGCGTTGGCCGCGTTCGTGCAGGGGGTGGGTTTCCTGATCGTCGCAGCCGGCCCCTGGCTGATCGGCTGGCTGCGCGACGTCGGCGGCAGCTTTACCACTGCATGGACGATGCACCTTGCGGTGGTCTTGGCGATGGGCGCGCTGACCGCCGCGTTCTCGCCGGCCAGCTACCGGCGCAGCATGGAACGCGTGTGACGGGTATCCCGTGAAATGAACCTGATTGGGTTCAGGCGGGGGCGAATCCGATGTCGTACCCGCCTCGAGCGCGATCACCGGTTATGCAGCGGGGCCGGCTGCTGACCGGCACCATAACAAGGCCGCTGTATCTTTTTCAAAATAAGTATTGCTTATCATTGAGCTGGACGTGTGGCGCATGCCGGCAACGACCGCAACCTGCGACGGACGCTGTGATGATCTTCACGCGCCGCGGGGATTTCGGCAGCGAACCTGGCGCACAAAAAATCTGCGATCATCCCAGGCACTCTTCAACGCTTCTTAACCCCAAAGCGTCCACGCCAACCACCAGCCCGCCTATGTCCAGCCGCCCCACGCTCCTCACCACCGACCGCCTGATCATGCGCCCGCACACGCGCGACGATTTCCTCGAAAGTTATGCGATGTGGTCCGATCCCGAAGTGATTCGCTATATCGGCGGCAAGCCGTTCACGCGCGAAGAAGTCTGGGCGCGCCTGCTGCGCTACGCCGGGCATTGGGCGATGCTGGGATACGGTTACTGGGTGGTGCGGGAAAGGGATAGCGGCCGCTTCCTGGGTGAAGTCGGCTTTGCCGACTACCACCGCGAGATCGAGCCTTCTTTGATGGGCACACCTGAAATCGGCTGGGCGCTCGACCCCGCCGTGCACAACCGCGGCTACGCGACCGAAGCCGTGCGCGCCGCACTCGCCTGGGCCGATGCGCATTGGCCTGACGGCGAGACCGCCTGCATTGTCGCGCCGGAAAACCAGCCGTCGCTGCGTGTCGCTCACAAGTGCGGTTACCGTGAGCAACTTCGCACGACGTACAAAGGCAAGCCGACCATCGTGCTGCGGCGAACGGCAGGCGTTGCCTGACTCGTCGCGCGGCACGCCGCCTGAAGTTTCGTCAGTCTCTTCACTCCATGAATGAAGGCTCGGAATCATCGAGCCGGCGCATGCCGACCACCTGGCCAGCTAGCAACCGGCCCGCAACCCGGCTGCCTTATTGGTCGCCTTGGCTCGCCACCGCCCGCTGCTGTGCGATCAGGTCGGCCAGCCGTTCAACCTGCTTGCCCTGCGCATCGAAGTTGCCGGCATCCAGCCAGTGTGCATAGCTCGGCCGCAGCGCGGGCCATTCGCTGTCGATGATCGAAAACCACGCGGTATCGCGATTGCGTTCGCGATACACGATCGCCTGCCGGAAGATCCCTTCGAACGTAAAGCCATAGCGCAACGCCGCCGTGCGCGACGGTCCATTCAGCGAATCGCACTTCCATTCGAAGCGGCGATAGCCGAGGTCGTCGAATACATGATTCATCAGCAGGAACATCGCTTCGGTGGCAATGCGTGTGCGCTTCAGACGCGGCGAATAGGTGACGTGCCCGACTTCGATCACGCCGTTCGCACGGTCGATGCGCATCAGCGCGAGCGTGCCGACTGCGTTGCCGGTCGCCAGATCGATGACCGTGTAGTGCAGCGGATCAGGCGATGCGGCCATGCGCGTCAGATGCTCGCGATACGCGGCCAGGCTCTCGAATGGGCCGACCGCCAGATAGGTCCAGTCGCGGCCATCGGGCGCCGAGTTGTAGGCCTCGTACAGGTCCGTCGCGTGGCGTTCTACGTCCACCGGTTCGATCCGGCAGTATTGGCCCACCAGCGGCTCGCGGCCGGGTGACTGGGCGCCTTTCCAGCCCGGCACAGGGGTGCCGATCGGCTGCTCGAAAGCGTTACGTCTGGGTTCCATGTCTGCTCTCCTGTCGATAGTGGGTGACCCCTGCTTATGGAGAACGATACGGCAAACGTGGTATGTTAAAAAGATCCACGAGAACAGCATTTGATAGGTCCAGCCGAGATGATCGAGATCATTGGCCCGCTCGCCAACCGGGCCGCCGCGCCCCCCGCTGGTAGTGGCGAAAAGTCCGCGCCGCTGCAAAAACAACTCATCGAGCGTTTGCAGCAGGCCATCCTCGCGGGGCGTTTGCCGGCGGGGTCGCTGCTGCCGTCGTCGCGCTTGCTGGCAGCGGAGATGGGCGTGTCGCGTAATACCGTGATGATCGCGTACGAGCATTTGGCCGCGGTCGGCTACGTGGTTGCCGACAAAAAGGGCACGCGTGTGAGCCCGCTCTCCAGTCCGGCGGCGCGCGGTGAACCGCAAACACTGCCGGCCGCACCGGAGATCGCGTACGCGGCGCGTGTCGAGCAATTCGCGGCGACGCGCACCCATGCCGACAACACCTTGCCGCTGACACCCGGCACGCCTGCGCTGGACCGCTTTCCGCTAGCCGCCTGGCGGCGCGCGCTCGAACGTTCGATGGAGCGCGCGGTGCCGCTCGCGCTCGGCTACGGCGACCCGGCGGGCGAACCGGCGCTGCGCGACGCGATCGCGGCGCATTTGCGGATGGCGCGGGGCGTACGCTGCGAGGGTTCGCAGGTGGTCATCACCGAAGGCGCGCAGGAAGCGCTGAACCTGTGCGTGCGGCTGTTCACCAATCCGCGCGACATCGCATGGGTTGAAGATCCGGGCTATCGCGGCGCCAAGGCTGCGTTCAATCTCGGCGATCTGGCCATGCTGCCGATGCCGGTCGATCCCGAGGGCATCGCGGTGCCGCCCGACGCGTGGCGGACGCATCCTCCCAAGCTGATCTATACGTCCCCCGCGCATCAATATCCGACCGGTGCGGTGTTGTCGGTGGCGCGCCGGCTGGAGCTGATCGCGCAGGCGCGCCGCTGCGGCGCCTGGCTGATCGAAGACGACTACGACGGCGAATTCCGCCATACCGGCGAGCCGATCGCCAGCATGCAAGGGCTGGTCGAGGACGCGCCGGTTTTGTACGTCGGCTCGTTCAGCAAAACGATGTTTCCGGCGCTGCGTATCGGCTTCGTGGTACTGCCGAGCGCCATCGCCGCGCACACGGCTGTCGCGTTGCAGGAGATGCTGCGCGGCGGGCATCGTCTGGAGCAACTGGCGCTGGCGCACTTCATTGACAGCGGGGAATTCGGGCGGCATCTGGGCCGCATGCGGCGTTTGTATCGGGAGCGCCAGCAGGCGCTGCGCGATGCGCTCACTGCGCATTTCGCGCCGTCGCAGATTCTGGGCGGCAATTGTGGCATGCATCTGACGCTTCGCTTGCCGCTGCATATTTCCGATCAAACCCTTGCCGAACGCGCGCTCGCCGAGCGGCTCAATCCGCGTGCGCTGTCGGGTTTTGCGTTGCAGCAGCGCGAGGAGGCAAATGGCCTGGTGATCGGCTATGGCAGCACGCCAGACGGGCAACTGGCGCCCGCTGTGCGCGTGTTGGCCGAACTGGTGCGCGAGATGGCGCGCGAGTCGGGCAGCGGGTCGGGCAGCGGGTCGAACCGCGGGTCGATAAGGGGGGCGGTGAGCGGGTCGACAAGCGGGGCGACAAGCGGGGCGGCCACGCGGCGTGCCGTGTAAGTTTTTACGTTTGTCCGCGTGACCCATGTCGCGCTATCGTGTCGTTTATGCGCGGCGATTTCGAAGTGCGCGACGTCGACGAATCGCCCGCAGGTCATGCCCAGCGCACCGCTCCGCAGCATCGGGTGACATGCGGCGCCCACCTGCCGGGCCGCCAACGGGCGCGGGCATGAAGAATGCCTTTGTTGTGGTTACCTATGACGATCTATCTGACCGGAGACGACATGAAGGAAATCGAACCGACCGCATGGTTTGAGCTTGCTGCCCATACACCCGTCCGTGAAGGCTGGTACGAGGTGCAGTTGACGAGCGGAGACACGGCATTTGCGAAATATGGCGACGGCGTATGGACCGAGAAGCCGTTGCTGGTGTTTACGCACTGGCGCGGCCTCTCCGCCGACCCGTCGAACGCTGCCGACGGCGAGGCAGAAACGATTGGCGCCGAAGCCACCGTGGCTCAGGGCGTGCGCGCCGCATGGAACGCGTTCTTCCCAGGGCTGGGCGAAGAACAGCACAAACCGCTGGATGCCCTGCCCAACGGCAAAGCTCCGCATTGATTGACGGAATGTCTGGGCGGCGGCTTGCCGGCTGCCGCCTGACGATGTCTGCTCGCCCCGGGATTGGCAGGCTCGGGGTGATAGCGGCGAGGCCTGGGGGTAGCGGCTGTCCCGGATGGTTGTCCTCTTCAGTTCCCAGCGTTTACTTCTGCCTCAGCGCTTCGGCCGCCATTCTGCCGATGTCTATGTCGATGTCCGGCGTCTCACCCGTTTCGAGAATCCACGCCGCGGACAAACCCTACCACGCCATCAGCTGCGCGCCGAATCTCTCTTCGGGATCCTGTGCAACTTTTAGCATCGCGGGGACGCCATGCCGGCGCACGGGCAGCAGACGGCTGCTGTGCGTGCGAATCGGCTCACCGTCCGGCAGCAAGTCCCACTTGATCATGTACTCGGTGAACATCGCGCTTCAGGGGGCGAGTGCGGCTGCGTGGATTGCGGCGGTTCGGCCATGCCGCGCGCTATTTCCACCGCTGAGGGTTGCGCAGGCGGTTCTTGCTGCAGATAGACAAGGCGCGCATCGCTGATTACCTGGCATCGCTGATTACCTGGCTACGTTTCTGTTCAGGGGCAAGCGTATCTCACGTATTGCCATCGGCGAAGGCCGTGAGTGCATCGCCCGCCAGCCGGTAGCGCACCCATTCGCTTTGCGCGCTCGCGCCGATCGATTCATAGAAGCCGATCGCCGGCTCGTTCCAGTCGAGCACGCTCCATTCGAAGCGCCCACAGCCGGCTTCGCACGCAATTTGTGCGAGGTGGCGCAGCATCTGTTTACCCGCGCCGCTGCCGCGCGATGTCGGCGATATGTATAGGTCTTCAAGATAAAGCCCTTGCTTGCCGAGCCACGTCGAATAGGAAAAGAAGTAAACGCAGAAGCCGATCGGCTCGCCGTTCATTTCGCAGATCAAAGCCTTCGCGGTAGACGTGGCGGAGAACAGACTCGCTTCGATGTCTTTAACGGTCGCGACGACTTCGTGCTCCGCTTTCTCATACACCGCGAGTTCGGTGATGAAGCGGAGAATCAAGGCGGCGTCGGACGCGTGAGCGGGGCGGATGTGGATCGTCAAGGTAAGGTGCTCGGTCGGTTGGATCGGGGATTGAAGTTTAGCGAAGCTGCGTCAGCTTCGGATCAAGCATCCATCGTATCGGTTTTTCTGCTTGCCACGCGGCCCGCGATGCGTGCGAGCCATTCGGCACCGCGTTCTGCACGACCGATACCAGGCACGCCAGGCCGGACGTTGATATTCAGATCGTGCAAGAGGATCCAGCCAAACCGGGTGGCGTTGGGGAGCGGTCGAGTCCCTCGGTGGCGCACGCGGTGGCTAGTGCGGTGTTTAAGCTGACGGGACGGAGGTTGCGGGATACGCCTTTTGATTTGGAGAAGATGGGGGCGCAGGCGGGTGTTCACGGCAAGGTCAGCGACGGCGAAGGCTTGAACGGGTGAGCGTACGCCGCCTGCATCACCGGACTACAATCACTTATATGACCCTAATCATGCGTTGACCATGCACCGGCTTCGACGGCGCATTGGCAAGGCGGTCAGCCAACTTCACGGCAGATCAACGGTTTAAGCAGAGCTGATCGCAGCCAGCCACGAGTGGCGTTCCGGCAAAGGAAGGGCGATGCATTGGCAACCAAGCTCCCGCGTGCACTTCAGACGCACCGCAATCACGGTGGCGGTCGTCGTGGGCTGCCTGATCGTCGCCGGGCGCATCACCGGCGTCGCGGTCGACTGGCTGTGGTTTTCTTCAATCGGTTATGTCGACGTTTTCTGGACGGTTATCTCCGCCAAGGCGCTCCTGTTTGCCGCCGTGTTCGCAGCGTCGGCGGCCGTCATAGCCGGATCGGGGTTCCTTGCGCATCGTTATGCGAGGCGTCCCGGCAGCTGGCAAGTAGAAGCGGCCCGTCTGTCCGGTACGCCTGAGTTCATCAGCGAACTGGCAGACCAGCTCGCCCCGCGCATTCCCTGGCGCGCCTGCATTGCCGGTAGCGCTATTGTCCTGGGGCTGATCATCGCCGCCGGCGACATCTCCAACTGGGATCTGGTGCTGCGCTTCCTGCGCCAGGTGCCCTATGGCGAGCGCGATCCGATCTTCGGCCAGGACATCAGCTTCTATCTGTTCTCACTGCCCGCCAATATTGCGTTCAAGAACTGGTTGCTGCAGTTGCTCTTTTGCAGTGCGATCATTGCAGCCGCGGTCTATGGGGTACGGGGCGACATCACGTTCGAGCGGCCGCCGTGCCGACTCTCCGCCGCTGCCGCTGCTCATGGTTCGGCGCTGCTCGGTGTGTTCTTCGTCCTGAAGGCCTGGTCTTACGCACTCGACCGCTTTCTGCTGCTCTACGGCGACAACGGCGTCGTGGTCGGCGCCGGCTATACCGACATCCACGTCGAGCTCCCGGTCTTATGGGTGCTCATTGGCCTCGCCGCCGCAGCAGCCGTCGCGTCGTGGGTCAATATGCGCCGGCTGGACTATCGAATTTCTGCTGCCTCGGTGTTGCTGGTGTTCGGCACCTCGTTCGTATTCGCCCTGATCTACCCGGCGCTGTTCCAGCGCCTCTATGTCAAGCCGAGCGAACTGCAACTGGAGATGCCCTATATCAAGCACAATATCGCGCTAACGCGGATGGCCTATGGCCTCACCCAGATCGCGGTAAAGCCGTTTCCTGCCGAGCAGGAATTGAATCTCGCCTCGCTCGAGGCCAATCGCGCAACCATCGGCAACATTCGCCTGTGGGACGTGCAGCCGCTGATGGACACCTACGCGCAGCTGCAGGAGATCAGGACTTACTACAAATTTCTCTCTGTCGACATCGACCGCTACCGGCTCGACGCCGGTTACCGGCAGGTGATGCTGTCGGCCCGCGAACTGGAGCCGTCGATGCTTCCCGCGAACGCCCAGACCTGGGTGAACCTGCACCTGCTGTTCACGCACGGCAACGGCGTCGTGATGTCGCCCGTCACGGAGAAATCGACGGAAGGCTTACCCTCGTTTTATCTGCAGGATATTCCGCCGGTCGCCCACGGCGGGCCGGCCATTCACGAGCCGCGTCTGTATTTCGGGGAAGGAGGTGAAGGTTACGTCATCGTAAAAGGCAGCGTCCCCGAATTCGACTACCCCAAGGGCAAGGACAACGCTTACACCACCTACGGCGGGAGAGACGGTATTGCTATCGGCAGCACCGCGCGCCGCAGCCTGTTCGCCTGGCAGTTCGACGATCCGAACATTCTGCTCACCGACTACATCACGAACGCCAGCCGCATCCTGCTGCACCGTAACGTACAGGACCGGGTGCGTACGATCGCGCCGTTCCTCAGGCTCGACCATGATCCCTATCTCGTCACAAGCAACGGGCGCCTTTTCTGGATGCAGGACGCCTATACGACAAGCCGCTGGTTCCCCTACGCCCAGCCGGGTTTCGGCGATGGCGTGAATTACATCCGTAACGCAGTTAAAGTTGTGGTCGACGCGTATAACGGCACGGTCGATTTCTATGTCAGCGATCCTAACGATCCGATCCTGCGAACTTATCAGCGCATCTTCCCGGGTCTGTTCAAATCTCTCGCGACGATGCCGCAAGACCTGCAGCAACATATTCGCTACCCCGAGGATCTGTTCCTGATCCAGGCGCAACTTTATCGGGCCTACCACATGGATGCGCCGGAGGTCTTCTACAATCGCGAGGATCTCTGGCAGTTCCCCCGGGAATTGATCGGCATTGATGGTGGGAATAGTCCCGGCACACCGATGACGCCTTACTACATGATCATGCGGTTGCCCGAGGAACCGCGCGAGGAGTTCGTCCTGATGCTGCCGATGGTGCCAAGCCAGCGCGACAATATGATCGCGTGGCTCGCGGCGCGTTGCGATCCACCCAACTACGGCAAGCTTATCGTCTACGCGTTCCCGAAGGATAAGCTCGTCTATGGACCCTTCCAGATCGAGGCGCGCATCCAGCAGAACACCGAGATATCACAGCAGATTTCGCTGTGGAACCAGATGGGGTCGCGTGTCATTCGCGGCCATCTTCTCGTCGTACCGATTGAAAACTCCATCCTCTACGTCTCTCCGCTCTACTTGCGTGCCGAGTCGGGTCAGCTACCCGAGTTGAAGCGGGTAATCGCCGCGTATGGGGACCGGGTGGTGATGCAAGAAACCCTGGGCGAAGCGCTGGCGGCGCTCTTCAAGGAACGCGCCCCAATCGCATCGCCGCCTCAGGGCACGGCGGACGCGCGCGCCCGCGAGGCGCTTGCACATTATGACCGTGCAATGGAGCGATTGAAGGCGGGAGACTGGAGTGGTTTCGGTGCGGAACTGGATGCCTTGCGGCCACTGCTCGAGGCGCTAGGTGGGGGGCGTTCGGAGGGGCAAAAGTGACTTGTGTGCGAAAGGCACGGTATGCCGCGCCTTTCGCTGGTTATCCCAACTTGACGAGATTAAGCACCGGCAGCGGCCCGCCCGGGATTTGAACCAGCCGGCCCCCGCCTTCGAGCGAACCCAGGTCGATGCCGAAGAAGCCGAGCCGCTCGATCAGTCCGCTCACTGCCGCTTTCGCATGCGCGTCGTCTTGCGCTGACGCCCGCCGCGGTCAGCAGGAACGTCGCGCTGCTCGAACGCAACCTGGGCGTGCGACTGTTCCAGCGCTCGACGCGCAAGCTCACGCTGACCGAGGCGGGCGAGCGCTTTCTCGTGGAAATTGGCGACAATCTGGACGCGCTGCAGGCAGCGATCGCGTCCGTCTCGACCGATCGCGGCGATCTTGCGGACCTCGACGGCATCGTGATGCGCTCGAGCCGCACCGGCCGCGTGCACCACCGGACGATGCGCAACGCGGCGGGCGGCAAAATGCCTGCGCAGCTTGGCGAGACCATCATGGTCAACGACCCGGCAGCGATGCGCGAGGCTGCGATTCTCGGGCTGGGTGTTGCGCCGCTGACTGTGTCGGACGTGCTGTCGTCGATCGAACGTGGGGAACTCGTGCGATTGTTGCCGCGCTGGTACGCGGACGCCGGGGCAATTTCGATCTATTACGCGACGCGAGCGCTGCTGCCGGCGAAAACACGGGTGTTTGTCGATTTCGTTGTCGAGGCGTTCGAGCGGGAGAGGTTGGCTGAAAGGTTTGCGGGAAGCATCGGATGAGTGGTGCCGGGCAGGCAAACAGGCCGAGATTAGCGGCGTTATACTTTGCGAGCGCCCGCCAACACGTGTCATCGCTTCCTGTTCAATGACTGAGTCTGTCCAATTCCAGCAAGTGTCCGAGATACCCGGCCTGGTGCTGAGTACCGCACGCTTCGCGGCTTTCAGTTTCGACCGCCACTTCCACCTTGATTTGCACGTCGGGCTGGTGACGGATGGGGTTCAGCGCCAGAGGGTCAACGGAAAGACTGTCCTGCACGGACCCGGGTCCATCGTTCTGATGCCGCCAGGCGAGATTCACGACGGAATCACGGTGGACGGCAGCCAATCCACGCTCAAGACATTCCGCCTTTCGCAGGAACTCGTCGCAAGCGTGGCGGAGGAGATCAGCGGCTTGCACCGCGAGCCGGAATTCGCAGGAGCCTTGCTTGAAGACCCGCTGCTCGCCGGCCATCTTCTGCGCCTGCACAATGAGATGCGGTGGTGCAACGCCGCGAGCAGTCTTGCAATGCAGGCTGAGTGGCTCACGTTGCTGGAGCGCTTGTTGAGCCAATCGCGCACGATCGTGCCGGAAACGGTCCCGGGCTCGCTTTCGCGCATTCAATGGCAACGCGTCAGAGACTACTGCTTCAGTCATCTCAGCGACAAGATCACGCTCGACGAACTGGCCGGGTTGTGCTCACTCGGCAGATTCCAGTTCCTCAAGCAATTCAAGCAGACCATCGGGATGACGCCCCACGCGTGGCTGCTCCGTCTTCGTCTCGAGCGGGCTTGTGCGCTCCTGTCGCGAAGCTCGCAAGCGATCGCAGCAGTCGCTCAGGAAGTCGGGTTCTACGATCAAAGCCACTTCAACCGCGCTTTCCGGCAGGCATACGGCGTCGCGCCGTCGTGCTACAGGGCGTAAGCCGCGCGGTCGTCGGCAGAGTACGAGGTTCAGCGCTATCTCGCCCCGTGGCTGGGCGACTGATCAATTTTTTACAAGTCCGGCGGCCTCACTCGACATAGGATGCGCCAATCCGGGGGGAAGTTCTCCTCCCGCCGAGTTGAGGATATGACAATGGACAGCAGTAATCGATCACACGGTGCTAGGGCGCCGGCTTTGGGTTTCACGAGCGATAACATCGCAGGCGCGTCGCCAGAGGTAATTGAAGCCATCGCGGCGAGCAGCGCCGGGCAAGCGAGCCCATACGGAGGAGATGATCTTACTGCCCGCGTCGAACGCAAACTGAGCGAAATCTTCGAGCGCGAAGTCGACGTGTTTCTCGTGCCGACCGGCACCGCCGCCAACTCCTTGTGCCTGAGCGCGATGACGCCGCCCTGGGGCAACATCTATTGCCATCCGGCGAGCCATATCAACAACGACGAATGCGGCGCGCCCGTGTGGTACACGAATGGCGCGAAGCTGGTCGGCGTAGAAGGGCAATCGGCGAAGATAGACCCCGCAAGTCTTCATAGCGCGGCTCGCGTGAAGGTGGGCGACGTACATTCGACGCAACCGTCGTGCGCGAGCATCACGCAGGCGACGGAAGAGGGCGGCGTGTACACACTGGCCGAGATCGAAGCGCTGGGGGAGGTCTGCAAGGCATCCTCCATCAAGCTTCATATGGATGGCTCACGATTCGCCAATGCGCTGGTGTCGCTGGGCTGTTCGCCCGCAGAGATGACATGGAAGGCCGGGGTCGATGCACTGTCGTTCGGCGCGACCAAGAACGGTGTGTTCGCAGCGGAAGCGATCGTGCTGTTCGATGCATCCCTTGCGCCCGAAATGGGCTACCGTCGCAAGCGCGCGGGCCATCTGTTCTCGAAGATGCGCTTTCTTTCGGCGCAGATCGACGCGTACTTGACCGACGATCTGTGGTTGCGCAACGCACGCCAGGCCAACGACGCTGCGCGGCGCCTGACCCGAGGACTTGCGGGGTTGAGCGGCGTCGAAGTGCTCGGCGCGACTGAGGCCAACATCGTCTTTTGTCGATTGCCTTCCGCGATGATCGAATCACTACATCAGGCGGGATTCGAGTTTTATCACGATCGTTGGGGACCAAACGTTGTCCGGTTCGTGACTTCCTTCTCTACCACGGTTGAGGATGTCGACAACCTGCTGGCACATGTGACGCGCGCCGCCGTCGCTCATCAATCCGGCAATTGACGGCAGGAGACGTTGCATGCTCGCGCCGATCGACGTCAGCATGGTCCTGGATGCGCAAGGAATCTCGACAACAGGCCTATTTCGGCTTGCTAACTCGTACTCGTCAAAGAGACGATAAAGTCAAGAAATACCCTTGTCCTGGCCGGCACGTGATGCCGCGATGGATGGTACGCATAGAGCGGGAAGCGCTCATCCGGCCAGTCTGGGAACAGGTTGACGAGCTGTCCTTCCCGGATCAGGTGCTCGGCGCCGAGCAGAAGCATCTGCGCGACGCCGGACCCGGCCAGGCACGCGTTGAGGAGTGCGCTCGGATCATTCACCGTAAGCCGTCCATTCGTTTCGACAACAAGCTTTTTGCGCTTGCGATGAAACGCCCACGGATACGGCTTTCCGGTTTCCGGGTTCCGGAACTCGAGACACCTATGCGCACCGCACCCCAGCTCTTGAGGCTCCGCTGGCCGCCCCCGGCGAGCGAGGTACGAGGGCGATGCGACGGTGACAACCGTGGTGTCAAGGAGCTTTCGCGCAACCAGACTGGATGAGCGAGGTTCGCCAAATCGCAGGGCCAGATCGAAGCCGTCCATGATGAGGTCGCCGAGCTGATCTCTCGCAATGAACTCGAGTTCAAGTTCAGGATGCACATCCATGAATTCGTCGAGCTTCGGGCCCAGAATAATTCGCGAAACAACCGGATCAAGATTGATTCGCAGCTTCCCGCGCACCGTCGCGACGCCTCCTGCCGCGGCGACGGCCGCTTCCTCCATTCCCCTTAAGTGCGGCATGACCTGCTCGTAGAACCGTCGGCCCTCTTCAGTGAGGGAAACGGCGCGGGTCGTCCGATTGAAGAGCCGTATTTTCAGCCGCTTTTCGAGTCGAGCGATTGCCCGGCTAACCCCCGGTGGCGACATACCCATCAATTCGGAGGCGGCTGCGAACGTCCCCGCATCGACGACGGCAGCAAATACGCCGATACCGCTGGAGAGATTCTCGCTGGGCGATCTCATAGGGCCTGCACAGTGCGTCAAAAACCGCACTATGACTCATTGGTAACTATCCGTCATTTCACAAGTGTCATTCGTGTCATTTAGTTTCTTGTCGCGTTTACCCACAATGCATCCCAACAGGACGTTTCAACCTCAGTTCATTCCAATTTCCAAGGAGTAGGAGATGACCGTTCAACTCACTCGCCGTGACCTGTTGACGCGAGCATCCGGCTTCCTGGCCGTCGCCAACGGCACCGTAGCTGGTGTGGCGGCCGGGGAGTTTGAACGGAGTTTGTATCAGGGCTTGCAGCGAGCCTGAGCGAATAGCGAGCTGTGATGTACCGATGAAATATTGAAAGACGCTTATTTATGCAAGGAGAAGCAAACATGTACGCGATAACAGGAATAACAGGGAAGGTCGGTGGCGCTGTGGCGCGCACGCTGCTCGCGGCAGGTCAGTCAGTACGCGCGGTGGTGCGCGATGCCGCTCGGGCACGTTCATGGGCTGAGCGCGGGTGTGAAGTCGTGACAGCCGACATGGACGATGCGACGTCCCTGACCGCCGCTTTCGAGGGCGCGCACGGCGTCTTCATTCTGCCGCCGTCCGAGTTCGATCCGTCGCCGGGTTTTCCCGAGGCAAGGGCTGTCATTGACGCCGTGCGCGGGGCGCTTCAGTCGGCAGCATCTGGCAAGGTTGTCTGCCTGTCGACGATCGGCGCGCAGGCCACCGAGACCAATCTGCTCACGCAACGTACGCTGATGGAGCAGGCGCTTCGCGATTTACCGATGCCCGTGACATTCCTGCGTCCCGGCTGGTTCATGGAAAACGCCGCATGGGACGTTGCGCCGGCCCGGGACATGGGAGTGATCCCCAGCTTTCTGCAACCACTCGACAAGGCTGTGCCGATGGTCGCGACCGCGGACGTTGGTCGCATTGCCGCACAACTGCTTCGACAAACCTGGCGCGGCGTGCGTGTCGTCGAACTCGAGGGGCCGCAACGTGTGAGCCCGAACGATCTGGCCGAGGCATTTGCCCAGGTGCTCGGTCGTCCGGTTCGTGCGGAGGTGGTGCCGCGCGAAACATGGGACGCGCTGTTCCGGTCACAAGGTATGAAGGAACCATTGCCGCGCATACGCATGCTCGACGGGTTCAATGAAGGCTGGATCGCCTTCGAAGGCGATCCAGCCGACGTCGTCAAGGGCGAAGTGGACCTGGAAGCCGTTCTGCGAGGCCTCGTCTCGCAGGCGGCCTAACGCGGGCATACCCGGCGACGCGCACGCCCGACCAACTGACCGCCAAGCCAGAAAACAACCGATCGAATCCAACCAGGTCCGCTGGCTCAGGTATGCTGAGCGCTTTTGGGTAGGTTCCGCTCAAGGGGAGAACATGCGGCGCGTCGTATTCAATCAGAAAGGTGGTGTAGGCAAATCGACCATTGTTTGTAACCTGGCGGCAATCAGCGCCAGCGAAGGCATCCGCACACTGGTCATCGACCTGGATGCTCAGGCGAATTCAAGTCAGTACCTGCTCGGCTCGCAGGCCGGCGAGGCCAGCCCCACCGTCGCCGGCTTCTTTGAAACCGCGCTAACGTTCAGCTTCAGGCCTGTAGAAGTCACGTCGTTCATTCATCCGACGCCATTTGAGAACCTCGACGTCATGCCCGCTCATCCTGATCTGGACACGTTGCATGGCAAGCTGGAATCCCGTTACAAGATCTACAAGTTGCGTGACGCGCTGAACGAACTCGACATGTATGACGCGATTTATATCGACACGCCGCCTGCGTTGAACTTCTACACACGCTCCGCGCTGATCGCGGCCGAGCGTTGCCTGATTCCGTTCGACTGCGATGACTTTTCCCGTCGCGCGCTTTACACGTTGATGGAGAACGTGAAGGAGATCCAGCAGGATCATAACGTCGCGCTTGAAGTGGAAGGCATTGTCATCAACCAGTTTCAGCCTCGCGCGAGCCTGCCCCAAAAGCTGGTCGATGAACTTGTCAGTGAGGGCTTGCCGGTGCTGGCTTCAAAGCTGTCTTCGTCCGTGAGGATCCGCGAATCGCATCAGCAGGCAACCCCCCTCATTCATCTCGATCCGGGGCACAAACTTTCGCAAGAATATCGAGCCTTGCATCGTGAATTGGCTGAATAAGGGGGCAGCGGACGGCCGCCCTTGGCCGATTGCATTATTCAACAGCTGCGGGTGAATCGTTGAATCTGCGTCTCTGTCGATGCGGTCCCCGTCCGTGCCATGCTGGCGCGAATACGGCACAATGATCAAACCCACGGGTGCCTGCACCGCAAGTGTGAAGGTGCGCATCACTCGCCAGCGTATGGTCGGAAAAATCGCCCGACACAGTGGTGCGAACATAGCAGCCGGAGTAACGTCCGGCCGCCCGTGGCATGCCGCTCTACGAGCAATCGGAACCGAGTGACCATTGCTCGCGGCGGACGGAGCGTCAGTTCACGTCTCGACAACGGACGACGGAGTGCAACTGTTGGCAAGCAACTTATCGCGCACCGGCCGTTCGACATCGGGCCGCGAATCGTCGACAATCCCGTACGCGAAAGCGGACCACACACGATGCGTGCGGTCCGCACTGTAAGATCGAGCCGTTTTATCGCGCGGCGAATTAACTGACCGGGATCGCGCGCGGTCAGGACTGCAAAGCCCGCATCCAGCCCTATCACACTGCCTGCGCCGAATTGGCGTGGATCCGTCGCACTGAGACTGCCAGACAGACCTGAGACTTGCCGTCTCCTCAATCAGGTCAAATCCCAGATACCCGATGACTGCCTTCGGCAGCGGTTCAAAAATCCGAGCGTTCGGATGAAATTTACGTAAGTCCCACTAGATAAAGGCATTACCTCATGCAAACCGAAAGCTTCATTCCTGGCAAGGATGCATCGCTGGAATTTTCCATTGCCACCATGCAGCAGAAGCTGGCGGCGCGCGGCTTTTTCCTCGAAGAAAGCTCGTGGCTCAATCCGGCCGAGAACATCTGGTCATGCCACATGCGCGACAAGGCATGTCCGATGCTGTTCACCAACGGCAAGGGCGCCTCGGAACTGGCTGCCCGTGCCAGCGCGATCGGCGAATTCATCGAGCGTTTGGGTTGCCACTATTTCTGGACGCACTTTTATCTTGGCGAGACCCGGGCCAACCGTCCCTTTGTTCACTATCCGCAGGAACGCTGGTTCGCTCCCACCGAAGATGGTGCTTGGCCGGCGGAATTGCTGAACCCCGAGTTGCACGCGTTCTACAACCCGGACAGCGATATCGACGGATCGGTGATTGTCGATTTGAACTCCGGCAACGTGGATCGTGGCATTTGCGCTTTGCCCTACACCCGTCTGCGAGACGGTACGACGACATGGATCCCGGTGAATATCATCGGCAACCTGTATGTCAGCAACGGCATGTCGGCGGGCAATACTAAACTCGAAGCGCGGACCCAGGCGTTGTCCGAGATTTTCGAGCGCCAGGTCAAGTACCGCATCATCAGCGAAGGCCTGTGCCTTCCCGACGTGCCGGAAGAAGTGATTGCGCGTTACCCGGGGATTGCCGCTGGTGTGAAATCGCTGCGTGACGCGGGCTTCGGCATCCTCGTGAAGGACGCGTCGCTGGGCGGCCGCTATCCGGTGATGAACGTGACCTTGCTGCATCCGAAGGATCAAGGCGTGTTTCCGAGCTTCGGCGCGCATCCGCGTTTCGAAATCGCACTGGAACGCGCGTTGACTGAGTTGCTGCAAGGCCGCTCGCTCGAATCGCTGGAAGATTTTCCGGAGCCCGGCTTCGACATGGACGAGATTTCGGCTGTGGCGAATCTGGAGATTCACTTCGTCGATTCGAGCGGTGTGGTGAGCTGGAATTTCCTGAGCGACAAACCCGACTATGACTTCGCGGACTGGAATTTCAGCTCGACGACGCAGGAAGATTATGACTGGCTGTGTGCGTGCATCGCCGAGGAAGGCAAAGATGTCTACGTCGCCGACTTCGAAGAACTCGACGCCTACGCCTGCCGGATTCTCGTACCGGGTATGTCGGAGATCTACCCGGTCGAAGATCTGCAATGGGAAAACAACAGCGTGGGCAACGACATCCGCCCGGCGTTGGTCCGCCTGAACGATCTTAGCGACGAGGAGTGCCGCACGCTGCTTGACGATCTGCAGACCATGAATCTCGGCGATGAACGCCCTCTCTGGGAAATTCTCGGTCTCGCCGTACCGCTCGGAACAGCGTGGAAAGAACTGCGCATCGGCGAACTCAAGACCTTGTTGGCGCTCGCGATCGGCGACGTGGAGGTGGCGCGCGAAGGCTGCGACTGGATTCACCATTACCGCCAGATGAATCAGGGGCGCTGGCTGGTTTACCGTTGCGTCGAGGCGCTGCTTAATCTCGACGAGCCGGCTAATTTCACCCATTCGCTGACCTTGCTTTATGGCGCGGAAACGCTAAGGCAAGCGCGAGCGCTGGTGGATCGCAAGGAGCGTTTCTTTGGTCTCGCTACGCTCGGCGTGGATTTTGAGGGAAGCGCCATGCACAGCAACCTGCTCGCGGCTTACGACAAGCTTTTTGCTTCGACAGCCGGGGCTTGATCAAGCGCGCCCGTCGCGTCCTCGGGCGTCGAGGACCGGTGTCGTAACCGGTGCCGCCTATCGTCCAAGGACGTGGTATCGACGTCCCCGCCATCCACACACTCGAGGCAAGAACCGATTCCGGCAAATGACCGCGTTCGACTAGGCCAACAATTTCATGGCAGCGTCGATGAGGTCGCCCCTCAGATCATCCGACTCCGCTATCAAACCGGTGACGTACGCACCGTTGATGAGCAGTGCTAGCTGAGACGCGGTACGGTTGGGATCACTGACGCCCAGCCTGGCAACAATGGTTGCAAGCCTTGCCCGCATTTCCTCCTTGTTGTTTCGGGCGATAAGCCTGCCTGGATAGTTGCCGTCGGGAAACTCCGCCACCAGGTTAAGAAACGGGCAGCCACGAAAGGCGGGGTGAGCAATCCGCTTCGCGATTCCGGATAGCAGCGCGTCCAGCAAAGCGCGCGGGTCCTCAGCGTGCTTCTCTTCAACGTTATCCCACCACGCCCAGAACAACCGATCTTTCTCGGCGGCGAAAGCGGCGATCAAAGCGTCCTTGGAGTCGAATACGCGATAGAGGCTCGTCTTCGATACCCCGGATCGTTCGACGACCGTGTCCACACCGATGGCACGTATGCCCTCGCGGTAGAACAACTCGCTTGCCGTCGCGAGGATACGCTCGCGTGCGCTCACTTCGCCCTTTGGCGGGGCTCCCCGCCGGGGCCGGGCTCCTGCCTTCATAGCCGCAAACTCCTTTGATTCGGATTTTTCAGGTTGACAAAGTAACAGATCGGTACCTAGTATGAAAGTTACGTACAGGTCTGTTACTTTAAAGGATATACCAATGCGCGTGATCGAAGCGGAAACCTTTTCGGGCTATGACAGGTTACGGCAGATTGAATTACCAAAGCCGCAACCGGCGAAGGACCGGGTGCTGGTTCGCGTGACAGCCGCCGGCGTCACGCCGCTCGAATACACGGTCCTGTCGGGTGGACATCCTCGAGCCAAGGCGCCGCTGGTGCTTGGCAATGAGGGTGTCGGTGTTATCGAGGACGCAGGCGACTCAGGGCTAGAGGTGGGAAGCCGCGTGATGTTTACCGGGCCCTACGGCGTTGGTGAGAATGGCACATGGCAGGAATGGCTGCTGGTGAGGCCGGAACATCTGGCGTCGCCTGACGCGATCGGGGACGTCGTCGCGGCCAGCCTTCCGGTGGCCTATCTGACGGCACAGATCACGCTGACGCAGGCCGGGTTCAAGCCGGGCATGACGGTGCTGGCTCCGGGAATCGGCGGGTCGGTCGGCAACGCGACCTATCAGCTTGCGCGGGCGCAGGGCGCCGGCAAGGTGATCTCCACGGCCGGCAGCGCGGCGAAGGCCGCTAGAGCGCGCGAACTTGGCTTCGAGGACGTGATCGACCTCACCGCGGAAGGTCTCGCCGACGGCGTTCGTCGGATAACGGCCGGCAAGGGCGTCGATATCGTCATCGAGAGCATCGGCGGCACGGTGACGAGTGAGGCATTGAGCAGCCTGGGTCTCGGCGGTGTCCTGATCACGCTGGGCTATTCCGCAGGACGCAAAACCACGATCGATGTCACTGACCTGATCTGGAAGCGTGCGCGGATGGCTGGCTTCTCTTTGTTTGCCCAGTCACCGGCCACAATCGCCAATGCGTGGCAGGACATCGTCCCGTTAGTGCTAAGCGGAAAGGTCAAGCCGATCGTCGAGCGGATCTACCCCCTCGCCGAAGCGGGCGAAGCCTTGCGCCACCTGATAGAGGATCGGCCGTTTGGCAAAGTCATTTTGACGATGTGACCTCTGCCCACTATGCTGCACAAGGGCGCCCGGCCATTTTTTGGCAGCTGACCGGCAGCCCAGAAGCGCTGCCAACCGGAATTAACAATCGACGGAGTAGTCGCTATGGCTAAGTTGCAGGGAAAGGTGGCCGTCATCACCGGCGGCTCGTCGGGGATAGGCCTCGCCGCCGCGAAGCTCTTCGTCGCGGAAGGCGCTTACGTCTTCATCACCGGTCGTCGCCAGAAGGAACTCGACGAAGCCGTGCGGGCCATCGGGAGCAATGTGACCGGCATCCATGGAGACGTCGCCAATCTGGATGACCTTGATCGTCTCTATGAGAACATCAACGCGACAGGGCGAAGAATCGACATCGTCTTCGCCAACGCTGGCACGGCTGAGTTCGCCGCCTTGGGCGATATTACTGAAGCGCATTTCGACAAACTGTTCAATACCAACGTGAAGGGAGTGCTCTTCACCGTCCAAAAGGCTCTGCCGCTCTTGAATGACGGCGGATCGATCATTCTCACGGGCTCCGTCGCGAGCGCCAAAGGGACGCCTGCCTTCTGGGTATACGGCGCGACCAAGGCCGCCATCCGCAATTTCGTACGAGGATGGACTGTGGAACTGAAGGACCGTCGCATCCGTTCAAACGTCTTGAGCCCGGGCCCAATTAATACCCCGGTCATTGGCGAGCAGCCTCCGGACGCCATGGCGAGAATTTTATCTACCATCCCGATGGGACGCATGGGGGAAGCCGACGAAGTTGCCAAGGCTGCCCTGTTTCTCGCTTCGGATGACTCGAGTTTCGTCACGGGCATCGAACTATTCGTGGACGGGGGCAGAGCGCAGATCTGACGCGCACGCTTTTCCCCAGCGGATTGGCTGACGTTCCGCAACCCAATGCCCTATAGGGCATGCCCGGGCGTCGTGTCTACTTAGGCATCCATCGAAGAGGCGTTTCATCACGAAAGGTATGGTGCTCACCGCCTATGGCGACCCCGCAACGGGACTTGAATTCCATGAGTTGCCCGAACCCGCCAGTCCGGGCGCGGGCCAGGTGATGGTCGCTGTCGAGCATGCCCCAATCAACACATCGCGCGCGATGTCAGGCCCCGTTTGCGGCTTTGCGGGATCATCATCAACGCGGCCAGGCGTTCACCAGATTGGTGACGTTGACCGTGCCGATACCGGTGGCAAAGTTCCAACCCGCACCGGTGCCGTACGCTTTCGAATAGCTGCTATTGCTCGTTGAGAGGACACCGTAATTGCCGCTCGGGCGATAGCAACCATTCGTGCCCGAGCAGTTTACGTCCATGTCGCCGAGCGTGGTCCTGATGTCTCCGCAGGACGCGAGTACAACGGCGGCGCCTGGCGCCGCTGCACTGGCCCATTCCGCGTCCAGCTCAGCACCTGCCTGCACGCCATTCACTGTTAGACCATGCCTTGAAAGCCGGTCAATGACCACGCCCACATCGGCGTCAGCCGGGCCGAAATTCGCACGGAACTGCTCAGCCGTGAGCCACTGGTGGAAATAGGGTGACTTCGAATCGTGGAGCTGGTCGATGAAGCGAACGAGTGCGGCTTCCCTCTCGGCTGGACGCTTCAGGAGGAGCTGCATGTGCTCAAGAACGAGCGTGTCTTCGACGCGTCCGCGATCACCCCCTGCGTTCACTTCGGGTCGGGTATTGCCGGCCAGTTCGACGGTTTGGCGCTCGTCAATGACCTGGGCGACCAGTTGCCGGGCGGTTTGTGCCATTGATTCGGATACCGTACTGCCCAAGGCGACGAGCATCAGAAGAAAGACAGGGACGCCTGATCTGAATCTCGGGAATATGTAGTTTCTCCCCACGCGTCCTCGCAGCATCGGCCACCAGCCTTGTGCATCCGAAACTGAGCAACTAGCCGTATTCGGAGCTTTTTTTGAGCTAGCACTTCAATCATCTGGTCGAGGCGAATTCCGTCGGCCTTCTGGGTGCATACATTGCTTACAGACAAAATCAAGCAGTGCAGAATGACCAGCCGCTGCAATGGCTGTTCACTTTCACTCGGACCTTGCTCCATCGCGAAGAGGAAGAAAGCCCGTGCACCTATCCGGGAACCGGGGCACTTGCCGCTATTTCACCGCGCACCAGGGTGCCCCATCCTAATGCGGTCTTTGCTCAGCGAGCAATATGTGCGATAGAAATTTTTTTGATAAATTCAGCATGGTGATTCCCTGTTTCGTCATATTGCTCGATACAGGAGCGGGAAAGCGTTTGGATCGCTCCGCCGTATTCAAGAGAATGCGTAATAGATTGGGCGATTTCCGGATAGGCATTCTGTTTAAATCGATGGTTTGGATCACCGGGCAACGAGCCACGCAATGCGAGCAGACCGAAAGGACAGGTGTCCGATAAGAGGGCTCGTGCGGTCGCCTGAAGTCGCGCGACGCTAGGGTCAAGAGACATTCATGATGTTTCGCGCACTAACGTGGTGCCTCAAAAGTGGCAGAAATTCCACATATCGCCTTTTATGCGACTGCATTCACTTTTGTTGCACCAACGACAAATGCATGTCGCATGCTCGCGGGCCTGCAGGTCGGACTTAAATTGCGCTTCCAGTTGCAATGGACTCGGGTTTTGCCATTTCCAGCGGAGCTCATTTTTTGTGCATGGTAGAGTGAAATACCTTTTCGCAATTATGTCGCTTGCAATTGGCTTTTTCGGAAAATAGCCTATAGTTTCTGCTTATATATAAATGTACACCGGTCAATGACCAACATGCGAGGACGTACCGGGGGCGGGCGTGGGCATATTGATTGATGACGACATCGCGCACATTGCGCGCGTGATGCGGCCGTCGTTGTGCGGGTTTCTCGGCGGTCCAATTTTGCCGGCCGAATACTGGCGCAAACGACTCCATGAGCTACTCGACTCGTGTCACCTGTCGAAAGGCCAGTTGTGTTCGATCGATAGCCTGCTCCTGCAGCTAGACCAGTTCGACGCAGAACGATCCGCGAAACGGAATAGACTACAACGCACTGCATCCATCCGCCGGCCGAAGACCACGCTTCCCGGCCTTGAGGACAACAGACGCGATACAGAGGGAAAGGGCGGTCGTCGCAATTCAGTTGCAGCTTTGTTTGTGGTGCCCCCTGATCCGGCGATGTGTGATGACGTCAAGGCTCACTGCCGCAAGGTCGTCAGAGGTCCGCGTGCGATAACGCGAAGATCGAGGATCCCGGTAGAGGCTGCTTGTCCTGCGGCTGACGAGATCCGGCCCGGGCAGTCCGCTACCAGAGCTAACATTGACGGGTCTGCTTCGATGCCCGATGGACACGCCGCGAACGAGCATGCGTCGGCCGGCGAAGGGGACGGGCGGAATGCTTCGATTTTGCTCGCGGCGGCCGTGCATGAATTATTCGCGGACGGCCTGGCCGCCACATTGAACGCTGCGGGCGCCGGAAATGTATTGCTCGGAGTTCGAGCGATGACGTTGGCGCAGATTTCAGCTTTTGAGGCATGGCAGGACGGTATAAGGCAGCAGCTGGAAATGGAGCGATTCGATGGCACCATTCGCACCGTCAACGAAGATCGCATGACGCAACCCTAATCCAGGGAATGAAAGGTTGTCCTCAGCATACCCCTGGCCAGGCACTTCTCGGAGCAAGCAATGAATCTGTGGAATCCAGAACAAAACGCTGCGCTGCAACGAGCCAACGCGCAAACATCGTTTGCTTTGCTAAACAAAGCCTTCGAGAGCTTTCAGAAAGTGGTCGATCTGAACCTGCAAGCCACCAGGTCGGGTATCGCCGAAGCTGACGAAGTGATGCGCAATGCACTATCGGCAAAAAGTCCGCAAGAGTGGGCCACGCTGCGCAGGGGCGCGGTGGAACGGAACGCTCCGCGAATCCAGTCGTACTACGGCCAACTGTTCGCTATTGCTTTAAATGCACAACTGGAAGTTGCAAACGTCGCAAATGAGCATTTCACTGCGCAGCAGCGCAAATTGCGAGAGCTGATCGACGGGGCCGCGCAGCATGCGCCGGCTGCTGCAGAACCGGCCATCACAGCCTTGAAGTCTGCGATCGACGCCACGGGCACCTGGTACGAAACGGCGCGCAAGGCCGCTCAACAGGCGATCCATGTTGCTGAAAGCAACGCCGAAGCAGTGAGCGCGCCGTGTCGAGAACCACCAGACAGGCGGTCGAGCAGGCTTCTCGCGTCACATCAAAGTAATCGTTCCCGCTGCGCGCACGGCCTGCTAAGCGCATTTCCGCGTGTCGTTTTATTCGGGCGAAACCGATTTGCAGCCGCTGGACACGTTCCGGATGCGCTCACTGTCCCCGTTTCCCCCCCACCGCGTCGCGTTGAATGCCGTGTGGGAGTCCATCGCCCACTTTCGAGCGGCGTTCACCCATCCGGAATTCAAGGCGAAACTCACCGCGTATCCTTCGTCGGCGATCGCTTCGCCACACCTGTTCCAGAAGATCGCAGTACCGGGTATTTGTGTCGGTTAGGGGGCCGGTCGGGCGTCATCTTGGGAGCGAACCTTCATGCGATGTGGCCATTGAGTCATCCGTCGACGCGCTTCAGTACGAAAAGCTTGCCTTGTCGGCGTTCAATTTATGCGACCGTGAGCTGTACCAGGTGATTGCGCTTGATGCGAAAGGTGTTCCGCAAAGCCGCATCACGGCCATTCACTCTTCGCATTTCACGTCCTGCTTTCGCACGACGATAATCACCGGGTAGGTCCCGCGCTCGAGTTCCACGCGCGCGACTACGGCCATCGTCTCGTTGTCGATGTCGTCGTACACGCTGACCTCTTCATGCCGAAGGCTTGTGACGCCGGTACAGGCTGACGCGCGACCCTCATCGGAGATCTTGCATTGGATCGGGTTGTCAGCAAGGTAGCGATATCTGTCTCTGTCGGGGGTCGCAAGGTATTCACGAAAGCTCTGTGCCGATCCACCGATGCCGGTGACGTACCCAATGGCGCACTGCAGTTTGGGTGTGTCGCTGGCCCCGGATGTCTGGGCTGCCGCAGCCGTGCTTGCGGCCGCGATGATTGCCGCGAGTGTCGGTGCAAGGAGGTATCTCATGGCGAAAATCACCGTTGTTGGATCGAAGTGCTGGATTGTAATGGCATCTTGCCCGAGGGGTCTGAAAGCGAAGAACGTTACCAACGGCGTGTTGCACTCTCCCGGAACCCTCCGCAGTTGCCCAGTCTTTCATTTGCTACACTTGATCAATGAGCAGACCTGTCTGGGACCTGGCGTGGCGATTGCAAGTCCAAGAGCCGGCTATCGTCACTTCGATTGTGCCGAACGATATCGGAACGAGCGCGAGGTGGGCGAGGCTCTGCGGATAGGGCTTGCTGCCGGAGGGATTGCGCGCGAAGACATCTTCGTGACCACAAAATTGTGGAACTCCAATCGTCGGCCCGAGCGTGTCGAACCGGCGTTCGAGGCAGGTCTTGAGAGGCTCGGGCTCGACTATCCTGATCTCTATCTGATACACACTCCGTTTGCATTTCGATGTATTCCGCGCAGTACGCAATAGATAGGCGTGAACGATACTTCCGCAGCAAGATCGATCAGCTCTGCTTGCGGCGATCTCTACTTCGACCTCGGGATAGGCCTGGCAGAAAAATACGATGGGCATTTTTACTTAGGGGTATCTGCCGACCCCGGCACCACAGTTTGCTCGACGTGGCGATGGTCATCCTGGCTAGTGTGACCCGCACTGCAGTAGACTCAGAAATCATGTATGGTCCGCCGCGGCGATACGATGCTGCGGCGTAGGGCATTTGTCAGCCGAACGCACCTGTTAGCGTCACGCGCGGGTGCTGGGGAGTGTTACCACAAAAGCGTGCGCCCAAAGTACTGGAAACCATGAACAAGAGAGACATCAAGTCAACCGACACAGGTCACAGCGAGCGCCGTAGGAGCGTTGTTTCGGGCCTCGTCTACGTGTTTGAACAGGTCATGCCGGACCCATTTATCCTTGCGATCGGCTTGACCCTGGTGGTGGCCCTGCTGGCGTTGGCCTTCGCGCCCCATGCTTCGGTGCCGGTCATCCTGACCTCCTGGTACGGTGGCACATTCAACATTCTCGGCTTTGCGCTGCAGATGATCCTGATCCTGGCGACTGGCTACGCGATCGCCGACGCACCCCTCGTCCAGCGCGGCCTGCGTGCGATGGCTGCCGGCGTGCGCACGCCGACCCGCGCCGCGCTGCTGGTTTTCCCGATCGTCGCGGTGGCCGCGTGGCTCAACTGGGGACTTGGCCTGGTTGTCGGTGCACTCCTGTCGCGCGAAATCGCGAGGCGCGTGAAGGTCGATTTCGCATGGCTCGTCGCAGGCAGCTACTCGGCGTGGTCTGTCTGCAATAGTGGCCTGTCTAGCTCCATCGCGTTGTCGCAGGCATCGCATGGCAACGCGTTAAATCTCGTTGAGAAAGCCACCGGACAGGTGATTCCGCTCAGTGAGACCGTGTTCGCACCGTTCGTCTTCATCCCGACCGTACTGGTTGTTGTTGTCATGACGGCGATCTTCATCTGGATGCACCCGAAGCAAGAAGATGTTGTCGCTTTCAATGAAACGCAGCCCGAGCCCGCCGTGGTTGCAGAGGCAGATCCGCATGCGCGGGACGCGAAGGTATCGTCCTTCGCTGCCCGTGCAGAACGGTCAATGCTCGGCACCCTGTTCTTGCTGGCGTTGGGCGGCGGCTTTCTTGCGATGACGTGGACCAGCAAGGGCTTCGAGTTGGACATCAACACCACGATCCTGATCTTTCTGCTGGTGGGGCTCGCGCTGCAGCGCACACCGATCGCCTATGCCGATGCGATTCGCCGCGCCGCGCGGCAAACCGGTTCGATGCTGCTTCAGTATCCGATGTACGGCGGCATCATGGGCATCATGACGGGGACCGGGTTGGCGTCGGCGATCGCCAAGACGTTCGTCGCCATTGCGACTCCACTCACGCTTCCTGTCTTGAGTTACTTCAGCTCGCTTATCATCACGCTGCTTATTCCAAGCGCAGGCGGACATTGGGCTGTTCAGGGGCCTTTCGTTCTCCCCGCGGCGCTCAGCCTGCATGCTTCGGTTCCGCGCACCGCCATGGGTGTCGCCATGGCCGAAAACGTCTCGAACATGCTGCAACCTTTCTGGGCCGTGCCCGTCGTTGCTATTGCCGGCATTCGCATTCAGCGTGTCATGGGCTATACGGCGATTACGTTTGCCGTATCCCTCGTCATCTATGCGGCGGCGCTTTGGCTGATTCCATGATGACCATTCCTCCGCGACACAGCCACGCGCCGCTGCTGCTCCTGGCCCTCTTGCTGTTCACGGGGCTCCACCTGTTTGTGCTGCCCTACGTCCGGGTGACAGGATCGCGCAATGTCACCTGAGCATAAATACTGGTTTCCGGCGAAACGCTACGGCTGGGGTTGGGGCTTCCCGTCGCGGTGGCAAGGATGGGCCGTGTTGTTCATGTACGTTGCGCTGATTGGTTTCGGTATGCGCTTTCTCCGTCCGGACCTGGAGCCTGTCACTTTTGCCTTGTTTGTCGCGCTATTGAGTGTCGCCCTTGTGGCCGTATGCTGGCTCAAGGGAGAACCGCCGCGCTGGCGGTGGGGCAAAGACTGAGCTGACCCGTCACCGCGGGCTTTGCTGCGCCCGCGATGCCGGCGCGACACCCGCTCAACCTCCGTCATCCCGATCCCATGGCGGCACACCGCCGAACGCATCGACCAGGAAATCGACCATTGCGCGTGTCTTGGCACTCAGGTGCCGACGGCTCGGGTACAGCGCGAGTACGTCGATGTCAGGCAAGCGGTACTCGGGCAATACCCGAACGAGCTTGCCGGTGCGCAGATCGTTGCCGACCAGAAACGTGGGTTGCCAGATCACGCCTTGCCCGGCGATCGCGGCGGCGCGCGCCGTATCGCCATTGTTGGTATGCATGTGACAGTTGACCTTCACGGTGTGAGCCTTGCGCTCACTGTCGATCAGTTGCCACTCGTCGCCGGTGGCTGCATACGAGTAGCCGATGCATTGATGCTCCATCAGGTCCGCTGGCGCTGCGGGGTAGCCGCAACGCGCCAGGTAGTCTGGCGACGCACACAGGATGTTTCTCGATGTCGCCAGCTTGCGGGCCGCCTGGTTAGTCGAACCGGCGCGTGAGATGCGAATGGCGAGGTCATAGCCTTCATCGACGATATCGACCACGCGGTCAATCAGCGCAACGTCGAGTTCCACTTCCGGATACTTCCGCATGAACTCGGGCCATAGCGGCGCCAGGTGCAGAATCCCAAAGCTCACAGGCGCGTTGATGCGCAGTCGTCCGCGCGGTTCGACCGACGCAGACGACACGAGCCCCTCGGTCTCGGCGACGTCGTCGAGGATGGATTTGCAGCGGGCGTAAAAGGTCTCGCCGCCCTCGGTGAGAGAAAGCCTGCGTGAGGTGCGATTCAAGAGGCGTGTGCCGAGATGCGCTTCCAGCTCATTCACATAGCGGGTCACGTTGGCGGGCGACGTCTCGAGCGCATCGGCCGCGCGCGTGAAGCTGCCGCGGCTCACCACCGTCACGAAGACTTCAAAAGCGCGCAGCCGATCCATGTGCTTCTCCGATCATTCATAAATGCTGAATGATATCCCCATATTTTGTGCCTTTCTGTATATGTGGCTGAAGCCTATATTGCTTCTCACGGACCAAGGCATTGGGCACTGGCCAACAAACTGCAGCAGGAGATTGAACATGCAACGCTTGACAGGAAAAGTCGCCATCGTGACTGGCGCGAGCGCGGGAATTGGCCGTGCCACGGCAAAACTGTTCGCCGCGGAAGGCGCAAAAGTCGTGATCGCCGCGCGCCGCGAAGCTGAACTTGAAACGCTCGCTGCCGAGATCGTCAGCGCAGGCGGCGAGGCGGCGTTTCTGGCGGGCGACGTGCAGTCGGAGGACTTCGCGAAAGCGCTGGTCGCGCTCGCTGTCAGCCGCTTCGGCCGTCTTGACATCGCCTATAACAACGCCGGCACGCTGGGCGAAATGGGCCCGACCACGGGTGTGTCGGAGGCCGGCTGGTCGGCCGCCCTGGCGACCAATCTGACGAGCGCCTTTCTGGGTGCGAAGCACCAGATCCCCGAAATGCTGAAGCAAGGCGGTGGATCGATCATCTTCACGTCGACGTTCGTCGGTTATTCGTTCGCTTTCCCGGGCACCGCGGCATACGCTGCGAGCAAGGCCGGGTTGATTGGGCTGACGCAGGCGCTCGCTGCCGAATATGGACCGCAAGGTGTGCGCGTCAACGCCATTCTGCCCGGCGCCGTGGACACAGAGATGTATCGCGGCATGAACGACACCGCCGAGTCCCAGGCCTTCGTGACCGGCTTGCATGCGCTCAAGCGGGTCGCACGGCCGGAAGAACTCGCCCGCTCGGTGCTTTATCTTGCGTCGGACGACTCGTCCTTCGTGACCGGCACCGCTTCGCTAGTCGACGGCGGCGCATCGATCACGCGCACGTGAGCCAAGGCTTAAGCCGGAGGTGACTGCACGATCACGCCATACCACCCCAAGCCGCGATAGCTCTCGTAGCCTGGGGTGGCGGCGAACGATACGGTGCGGCCATCAGACAGTTGATAAAAGCCTGCTGAACGGCCGTCGGTGTTCAGACGGAACTGTTCGTCGAGCACACCTTTGTCGTCCGAACTCGCAATCACGCGGTGCGACGCGTTGACGATCATGCAGCGCGTGCGCCGCCATTCTTCGTCCGTGAGCCGCACGCCTTCAACGACGGCCGACGCTTGTGGCGCCCAATCGAAAAAGATCACCAGCGCACCGAGCGGCTTGCCGTCGACCGCGCCGTTTTCGCGGATCGCCGTCGCATAGGTCGCGACGTGCGCGTGTTTCAAAAGCGGCAGCGCCTCGATATCGCCGGCCACGAAGTCCGCGCCCGAAGGCGTTTTCATCGCTTCGCGAAACCAGCTGGCTTCACCGACATTACGGTCGTGCACCGCATACATATCCGGGCGGCCATTCGCGACCACATTGCCTGCTGCGTCGATGATCCATAAATCACGGTACACGGTATAGCTGTCGAGAATGACCGACAGACGGCGCGACGCATACGCCCGCGTTTCGGCGCTCTTGTTGGCGAGGCAGTCGACCACCGCGGAGTCGGTGGCCCACCAGCGCACATCGCATGAACGCTCGTACAGATTGCGGTCGATCACGTCGATCATGTTCAGTGCGAGATCGGCGCAGCGCTGACCCTCGTGCGAACGCAGCCGTTCGATCATGCTGTCGCCGAGATCGGTCAGCTTGGTCAGCGAGCCGGCAAGTTCGCGATTGAGCACCGTGGTGATTTCGCCGATCCGCGCGGACACATGCTTGACCTGATTCGCCACGACCGCGAAGCCGCGCCCCGCATTGCCGGCGCGCGCCGCTTCGATCAGGGCGTTGAGTGCGAGGAAAGTGGTCTCGCGATTGATGTCGTTGATATCGGAGATTTTCCCCGTCGCGAGCTTCTTGACGTAATGCGTCAGTTCGACGATTTCGAGCGGATTCGACATGGTCTGGTCCCGGTAGCCTGGAGATGTTGTGCTTGCATAAAAGCAAGCATCGGGCCGGGTCGATCCCGCGGGCATCGTGCGCGCTGTCATGCACCCCGCAAACGTTTAGTGATGCATGTCATGGTGCAGCCAGAAGATGCGATGACCGGCGGCGCACCGGGTGCGTGCATCGCCGGGAAGGACGACACAGGCAGCGGTGCGGTAGGGGTAGACACGCTATCCGCGCTGCGCACACGGTGCTACGCTCAGATTGCTACGCGCACGATGCTATTGCCATACACGCGCCGTTGGCACGGGTGGTTGCTGTAAGCAGACGAATATCCGCGCAGGAGACACCGATGAAGACAGCGGCTTCCACGCCTCTACCGCCGAACCAGGCGAAGAAGCAGGCCTTCTGGCCCCACGGATGGTGGAGGCTGATGGAAACCCGTATCGGCATCATTCCGCTACCGATCTACGTGACTGCCGCAGCGCTGATCGCGGGTCTTGTCTACATGGGTAAGCTGCCGAACGAGATCTCAGTGGTCATCGTGATGTTCGCCTTCTTCGGCTTCACCCTCGCCGAGATCGGCAAGCGCATTCCGATCATCCGCGCAATCGGCGCCGCCGCCATATTTGCCACCTTCGTCCCGTCCGCGCTGGTTTACTACAAGTTGCTGCCGCCACAAATCGTGAAGGTGACGATTGATTTCACCAAGTCCACCAACTTTCTCTACCTGTTTATTGCGTCCATTATCGTGGGCAGCATCCTGGGGATGGACCGGCAGGTTCTCATCAAGGGCTTCCTCAAAATCTTCGTGCCGCTGGCGAGCGGAACGATCGTGGCCGGCGCGGTGGGCACAGCCGTCGGTACGGTATTGGGTCTAGGCGCGTATCACACATTTTTCTTCGTCGTCGTGCCGATCATGGCTGGCGGCGTCGGCGAAGGGGCCATTCCGCTTACAGTCGGTTACGCCGGAATTCTGCACCAGGACCCTGGCGTGCTGTTCGCCACCGTGCTGCCGCCGGTCATGCTTGGCAGCCTGTCGGCGATCATCTTCGCGGGGACGTTGAACTTCGTCGGCAAGCGATATCCGCGCTTCACGGGTGAAGGGCGCTTGCAGCCCGGCGAGAACGACGAGATGGACCCTGCACACGAAGAGATATCGGGAAACATGGACGTGACCCATATCGCCGCGGCGGGCATCACCGCCTTGACGCTCTACGTTGTCGGGATCATGTGCCAGCGACTGTTTGGCCTGCCGGCGCCGGTTGCGATGCTTTTCATCGCGGTCCTCCTCAAGCTGACGCAGGCGGTACCGCCGCAACTACAGGAGGGCGCTTATGTTGTGTACAAGTTCTTCTCCACGGCGGTCACCTACCCGTTGCTGTTTGCGATCGGCGTGGCGTTGACGCCATGGGACAAGCTGATGGCTTCCTTCAACCTGCCGACCATCATCACTATCGTGTCGACCGTTGCGACACTGATGGCGACCGGCGCCTTGGTGGGGTATTGGATAAAGATGTATCCGATTGACACGGCCATCGTGAACGCTTGCCACAGCGGCCAGGGCGGCACCGGCGACGTCGCCATCCTGACGGCGGCCAATCGCATGACGCTAATGCCGTTCGCCCAGATCGCGACCCGGATCGGCGGTGCGGTCACCGTGACGACCGTGCTGATAATCCTGTCGCGCTCTGTCTAGATAAAAAAAAGCCGCAGACGATGCTGCGGCGAACAAACACACACGCCGAACGTTGGGAACGCTGACGTGTTTCCTCATGCTATCCAAGCTTGCTGCGGATGCAAATCGGGTATTTCGTATGAAGTGTCCGATCGTCCTGCGGAGGCTTGCAGGACGTGCTTGTTGTCATGCCTGAGCCGAGCGGAAGTCGCGAAAAAACCACACGTGATCGCGCGTCGGCGTCGGCCGGGCGATTCGCTGGGTGTAGGCACGGCCGCCCTCCTGAAAGTCGCGTCAAACCTTTACGACGGAGGCCCGATAGATCTCGTCGATGCTCTTCGCGAGCGCCGCGTCGAACTCACTGTCGCTCATCGATTCCTTGAGCTCGTTGATCAATGCCCTTGAGAAGCTGGCGATCATGCCGTGATTGGAGGCGAGCCGCTCGCAGGCGTCGGCTCGCGTGTAGCCTCCTGAAAGCGCGACTACCCGCGCGACGCGTGGGTGCTCGATCAGTGGACGATAGAAGTCCGCTACGTCAGGTATGGTCAGCTTGAGCATCACGCGACGGCTATTCGGCAACGCGTCGAGACCTTTGCTCAGTTCCGCGAGGAGGGTGGCTTCCGCCCCTGGCTTGTCCGGACTCTTGATCGAAATTTCGGGTTCCAGTATCGGCATGAGACCGTGCGCGTCGATCTGCGCTGCCAGCGCGAACTGTTGCTTCACAATCGCAGCGATACCGTTTGCCGAATTCAGGTTGATGACCGACCGCATCTTGGTGCCGCAGATGCCGAGCTTCGTGGCCCGATCGAGCAGCGCGTCCAAGCCGGGTATCGGCTTCATCAGTTGCACACCGTCGGCTTCGGCTTCCAGGCCCTTATCGACCTTCAGGAAGGGTACGACGCCGCGCTCCTCCCACAGGAACGCCGGAACGGGTTTCCCCAGTGCCTGTCCGTCCATGGTTGCTTCGAACAGAATGGCCCCAATGACCTTGTCCCCTGTAAAGGCAGGCGCGGTGATGATGCGCACCCGCATCTCGTGGATCAGTTTGAACATCTCCGCGTCACCGCTGTAGGCACTCTCCGGAATGCCGTAAAGCTTCAAGGCGCCGGGGGTCGATCCGCCGCTCTGGTCCAGGGCCGCGAAAAATCCCTGTTTTTCAAGAACTTGCGCAAGCATCTTCTCGTCTGCCACGATCGTCTCCCTTTTTCAACAAGCGAATATCGGACCCAGCACGTCTGGTCCGGACCCATTGCGTTCAGCACGTTCAGTGCCCGTGCCGCTCGCCAGCCGGTGCGTGTGTTTGCTGGGCTCGCCGACTCAGCATCAACGTCACGACGGCAGACACCGCCAATGTTCCGGCGACGACATACAGCCCGGCCGAATAACTCCCCGTCACATTCTTCAGCCAACCTATCACAAACGGGCCGACGAAGCCGCCCAGGTTGCCCACCGAGTTGATCATGGCGATGCCCGCAGCCGCTCCCGCGCCGGAAAGAAACATGCTCGGCATGGCCCACAGCGGCGCTTTTGCGGCGCTGATGCCGATGTTGACAATGACAAGTGCCAGAATGACCGTTAATGCCGTGGTGGCTTGGCCGACAAGGACAAAACCCAGGCACGCGACGACACACGGAATCACCACGTGCCACGTGCGTTCTTCGGTGAGATCGGAGTGTTTGGCCCACAGGATCATCGCGATAACGGCCAGCACGCTGGGAATGCCTGCGATGAGGCCGGTCTCGAACGAGCCGAATCCATACTGACGGATGATCAGCGGAGCCCACAGGCCGAGTGTGTAGAGGCCCGCCGAAGTGCCGAAGTAAATCAGGGAGAGCGCCAGAACACGGGGATCGCGCAAAGCACTCAGCGCCCCGGCAGTATGTCCAGCGTGCGATTCCCGTGCGTTAGCTTCGCCCTTCAGCTTCGCAATCAGCCACTCGCGTTCTTCGGGTTTCATCCAGTGTGCTTTCGACGGCGTGTCCGTCATGTACTTCAGGACCACAAAACCAAGAATGATTGCGGGCACGGCTTCGAGGATGTACAGCATCTGCCAGTCAGCCAGTCCGGCGATTGGCGGGAGCTTCATGATCGCGCCCGAGATCGGTGAGCCGATCGCCGTGGAGATGGGGGCCGCTGCCATGAACCATGCCGCCGCCACCGCTCGCTGGCGGCCCGGGAACCACAAGCTCAGGTACAGGATGATGCCAGGGAAGAAGCCGGCTTCCGCGACGCCAAGCACAAAGCGAAGCGCATAGAAGCTGTTCGGCCCGACCACGAAAGCCGAGGCTGCCGAGACGATGCCCCATGTCACCATGACTCGTGCGATCCACAAGCGCGCGCCGACGCGGTGAAGAATCAGGTTCGACGGCACCTCGAACAGGAAGTAGCCGATAAAGAACAGTCCGCCACCCAGACCAAACGCCGTCGGCGAGAGTCCGATGGCCTTGTTCATTGTCATCGCGGCAAATCCTACGTTGACGCGGTCCAGAAAGCTGACGAAATACAGCAGCATGACAAACGGAATTATCCGCAGCATGAGCTTCCGGGAAACCCGGGCTTCGAGATCGGAAATCATTGTCTCCTCCTTGGAGGCTTGAGCCGTGCTCTATTGGAAATGGGATACGCCTGGGCGTAGTCCGGCAGCCGTTGGTTCGGCTTTTATGGTTTGCTGATGGCCGACGGGAGGGCAGATGCGCCCCGCTACGAGGCCATGTCACCGAGTTCGGCCTCGATGCGTAGAAGCCGGTTGTCCTTCACACCTCACTGGATTTGCGCGATGCGCAGCAGATTGGTCGTGCCGGGTGTGCCAAAAGGCACACCCGCGGAAATCACGACGGTCTGTCCTGTTTCTCCAAACCCTTCCTCGCGCACGGTGTGGCACGCGAGCTCGCTGACTTCGAGCACGTCGATCACTTCGGCACAGAGAACGGGATGCACTCCCCACGCCAGTGCCAGGCGACGGGCAGTGGCTTGTCGCGGGGTCATGCCGATAATCGGCGCACACGGCCGTTCGCGTGCCATCCTGAGCGCCGAATAGCCGGAGCTCGTGTAGGCAACGGTCGCGACCGCGCGACACGATTGATGTCGCCGGGTGTCTCTGCGTCGAGATCGAGGCGAAACCTCGCGCCTTTCTCGAGCCTGATGGGGCCATCGACGAACGTGCCGATCCGCAGCTTCGGACCCTGAAGGTCAAGAAGCACGCCGATGGGCCGGCCTGCGTCCTGCTCGATGGACCGGATGACGTCGAGGCGGCGTTGATGATCCTCGTGAGTTCCGTGGCTGAAGTTCAGCCGGAAGACATCGGCGCCCGCCTTGAACAGCGCTTCAATGGTTTCGCGGCTGGTGCTAGCCGGACCCAGCGTAGCGACAATTTTTGCATTTCGATTGCGGCGCATCTTATCTACCCTCTGAAAGATCAGCCGTGCTGAGCGGCAATGAAAATGGCACGAAAATCGTTGATGCTGGTCAGCGTCGGCCCGCTTCGATCAGCGCACAAACAGCGGCCGTCACCTGTGCGGTCGTTGCCGTGCCGCCGAGATCACGTGTGTGCAGTGACGTATCGGCGGTGACCGCTTCGACTGCCTGCATGACTCGCTTGGCGGCGTCCACTTCGCCGAGGTGCTCGAGCAGCATGACGACTGACCAGAAGGTGCCGACCGGGTTGGCGAGGCCCTTGCCCATGATGTCGAACGCGGAGCCGTGGATCGGCTCGAACATGGAAGGGAAGCGCCGCTCGGGATCGATGTTGCCCGTCGGCGCGATGCCGAGGCTGCCCGCGAGTGCGGCGGCCAGATCGCTGAGAATATCCGCGTGCAGGTTGGTGGCGACGATCGTGTCGAGCGTCGCGGGACGATTGATCATGCGGGCGGTCGACGCGTCCACCAGTTCCTTGTCCCATTTGACGTCCGGGAATTCCTTTGAAATTTCCAGCGCGATCTCATCCCACATCACCATCGCGTGACGTTGAGCGTTGCTCTTGGTGATCACCGTCAGCAACTTGCGGGGGCGGGATTGAGCGAGACGGAACGCGAAACGCATGATCCGCTCGACGCCGGCGCGGGTCAGGATCGACACGTCCGTTGCCGCCTCGATCGGATGTCCCTGGTGGACCCGACCGCCCACGCCCGAATATTCGCCTTCTGAATTTTCACGGACGATGACCCAGTTCAGATCTTCCGGTTTGCAGCGCTTCAGCGGCCCGTCGATGCCCGGCAGAATGCGGGTCGGCCGGACGTTGGCATATTGGTCAAAGCCCTGGCAGATCTTCAGGCGCAGGCCCCAGAGCGTGATGTGATCCGGAATGTCCGGGTCGCCTGCCGAGCCGAACAGGATCGCGTCCTTGTCGCGGATGGAGTCGAGGCCGTCTTCGGGCATCATGACGCCATGTTTGCGGTAATAGTCGCCGCCCCAATCGAAGTTTTCAAACTCGAACGCGAACGACTTCGTGGTCTTTGCGAGCGCTTCGAGGACCTGTGCGCCAGCCGGTACGACTTCCTTGCCGATGCCGTCGCCAGGGATGGTTGCGATGCGATAGGTTTTCATGTCTCCGTCCTTCAGGTGTTGTGGGTGTGAGCGAACTCTACCTATCTCCGGACGCAAAAACCGGTGCTAAACTCAAAGCATCCTTAACTTATATTCACAAGTGAAGGCCGTGCGCGAAACCGTCCAACCGTCTGATTTAAGCTTCTTTTCGACGCTCGCAGCGTCCGGCAGCCTGAGCGCGGCGGCGCGTGAGCTGGGGCTGACGGCGGCGGCCGTCAGCAAGCATCTGACGCAGATGGAGAGTCGCGCGGGTGTTCCGCTCGTCAACCGGACCACGCGGCGGATGATGCTCACCCCAGAGGGCGAGTTGTATCTGGAACACGCTCGCCGGATTCTTGATGAGATTGACGAACTGGCCGAGTTGCTTGGCAGCGCGAAGAAAAGCCCCACAGGGTTGCTGCGGGTCAACGCAACGCTAGGCTTCGGTCGCGGGCATGTCGCTCCGGCGATTTCGCGTTTCGTAGCGAAATACCCGCAAGTGTCTGTGCAGCTCCAGTTATCCGTGACCCCGCCGCCTCTGACAGACGACGCGTTCGATGTCTGCATCAGATTCGGTGAGCCGCCTGACACGCGCGTGGTCGCACGTCGTCTTGCCGCGAATCGTCGACTGCTGTGTGCTGCGCCTTCCTATATTGCGTCACGCGGGATGCCGCTGACCGCGCACGACTTGACCCGGCACAACTGTATCGGCATCAGACAAGGTGACGAGGCGTACGGTGTCTGGCGTTTGACGTCAGGGCGGGGCGCTTCCCGCAAAACGGAGGCCGTGCGAATTAACGGCAGTCTGACGACGAACGACGGCGAGATCGCCGTGAAGTGGGCGCTCGAGGGGCACGGGATTTTGATGCGGGCCGAGTGGGATATCAAACAGTACGTGGCCGACGGTTCCCTTGTGCCGGTGCTGCCCGATCACGACACGCCGAACGCCGATATCTTCGCGGTCTATTCGCAGCGACATCAGATGTCTAATCGCATCCGTGCGTTCGTTGAGTTCCTGGCATGCGATCTTGGAGGCGGAGCGGGCGAGTTCGCGTAGGCAACTGAAAGCGGACCGTCGCCCTGCCACGTTGGGGAACCGTTGTAGATCGACATGACGAGGGATGGAAACGCAGTGCTGTTTCGCCGGCGATGGCAAGTGCAGTGAGCATCTGACAAAATCTCTAGAAGAATACGAAGAATGGAGGCAGCTTGCGGACAGTCGAATACCGCTTTTCCACCATTTGGCGCATTGATGCGCCGGTGCAGAAAGTTTGGGCGGCAATCCAGGATTCGGCGCGCTGGCCCGAGTGGTGGAATAGCGTCGAGCGCGTGGACCAGCTAGAGGCCGGTTCTGATCAAGGCGTGGGCGTCGTACAGCGCTATACATGGAAAGGCTGGTTGCCCTATCGCCTGGTGTTCGATATGCGGGTGACACGCGTCGACCCGTTGGTCGCGCTAGAGGGGGAAGCCAGCGGCGACGTCGAAGGCGCCGGCCGGTGGAGCTTCTCGACGGACGGACGCAACCTTACCGTGGTCCGCTATGACTGGTGCGTGCGTACGAACCGCGCATGGATGAATGCATTGGCACCGTTGTTGCGGCCGGTTTTCCAATGGAACCACGATGCGGTGATGCGCGAAGGCGGCGCGGCGCTAGCGCGGCGGCTGGACGCGCGGCTCCTTGGCATAGAGCATGGATGAAGCCAGCGCGGCAATGGATTGAACGCTCCGCAATGTTCCCCCGTTGCCTCGACAGGACGAAGCGCATCGCGAACCCTTGGTTTTCCCTTTGACATGTGCCACGCAGTCAACCGGCCGTCCCCGGAAAACCGCAACGAGCTTTCGCGAAAGAAAGACCCGCCTGTAGTCGCCCCATTAACGGCGTTATCGAAACAAGACCGATAAGCAGCAAGACAACATGCGTCAGCGAATGGCCGTTGGACTTTGAGAACGGCCCTTCGTGTCACCGCTATCCGAATGACGGCAAGGGGTCGAGCCTGTGTGAAAACGCAAAAATACTCGGTTTTCGGGTGTCGCTTTACCCTTCCCGAGTTGCTGCCAGCCCAATCCTCGGTCGATGGCACGCGTTCGCCGCTAACCGTCGGGCAGAAGGGCACCCCAAATCGCGTGCGGATCTGCCCACGCTGCGCAGCTTCCAGGGCTGGTTCTTTGCTCAGCTCGACGCATGAGCGGCAAAGCATGAAAATTGCTGAACGGTAAGAACGCTGACAAACCGTAATTGCGCAGGCAGCCGGGTGCAATTCGAACGCCACCCGGCTTGTCCAAGCAGTGTGGCCCTGCTATCGAGGCGCCGTTATGGCCTTGACGAAACGAATAGCGCACCTCATGCATGGGCCGCTCTTTCCGAGGGAGGAATCGTGCAAAAGAAAATCGTCATTCGAGCCATCGCGGGAGGCGTTTGCCTGATGGCGCTGTCCGGCGCGGCGTTCGCTCAATCGCTGGCGTATACAAATCAGCCCGTGGAAGTTTATGCGGGTCCGTCCGGGGAGTATCCGGTGGTCGCGCAAGTGCCGCCGAGCGCGCAGCTTACGGTGTACGGCTGCGTTACCGATTACAGCTGGTGCGACGTCGGAGCGCCCGGACTGCGCGGCTGGGTCTATGGCGAATATCTCGACTATCCGTACCAGGGTACCGAGGTGCCGATCATGACTTACGGCTTGCAGATCGGGCTGCCGATCGTAGCGTTCTCGTTCGGAACTTACTGGGATCACTACTATCGCGGCCAGCCTTGGTATCACGACCGGGACCGGTGGGCGAATCATCCGCCGCCGATGCGGGGCGGTCCGCCGCCGCATGGTGGTCCGCCGGCGGCGGGCGGTCCGGCTATGAACCCGAGGCCAGTCATGCACGGCGGCCCGCAGCCGCAACCCCAGCCGGGGTACGTGCATGGGCCGATGCAGCCGCAGTCGGGATATGCGCACGGGCCAGCGCAGCCGCCCGGGCAAATGAAGGGTGGTCCTCAGGGACAGGCTGCCGTGCACCCGGGCGGTCCGTCCGGTGAGCACGGCGGCGAGGCGCGCGGCGGCAATGAAGACCGCAATCATCCGCCGGATAACCATTAGCGATTGAACGCTTTTCGCCCGCCACCGCTTCGCGATCGCATGGCAACGCGCCTGGCGCCCATGCCGCTCAATTCGACGGATGATCGTCGGCGTGATCGTGAAGCGGGTCCGGGCTCTTTTGCGTCGAGCGCAACACGCCTGCGTCGTCGAATTAGAAGTGAAAGAGCTGGTACCGCGTATTGTCTTCCAGGTACCGGTAGGTCCAGACTTCGCGCTTGACGAGCGGCAGATACATCGTTTCTTCGGGACGGCCGAAATTGACGAGCACGTCCGCGCGGAACCTTCAGTCTTGGCCGATAGCGACCAATCGCGAATGTTTGCTTGCGCTCCAGTCGTGCCTATACTTTTCTTGGGAATAAGACGTACCGGCTTCACAAGGAGTCAGAGAAGTACGCAGTGCACTGTTAACGTCGCGACTCACCACTGCAGCGTCCGCCATTCATGCAACAACGGCGGGTGAGTCGCCCAAGTCATTAAGAACAAAAAGAAAGGGACAGTATGATCCGGCGTGCACGTTTGTTCGGCTATATTTTTGCTTGCTTGCCATTGCTGGCTTTTGCCGGATCGTCTGATGGCAACGCTCTTCCAGATTACTGGAACGGCCTGATCACTACCCAGTCCACCCCGCCGGAAGCCTCCGCGACCGCGAATGTGCTGGCGCTCAACACGAGCATGTTCGAGTTGTATGACGCGGCTGGCCAGACCTTCACCAAAAACATTCTGGGGACCCACCCCGTCATACTCGCGCTGTTCTCCGGGGAGGGTGGCAATTTCACCCTCTATCGTCCCGGCCAGCCGCCGCTGCAAGCGCCAGCAGTGCCGATCGTCTATCAGGTTTTGAAGTCTGTTGGCCATAGCACGATGGCGCTGGCCGAAGTCGTAAGCCCTTATCTGACCAGCCCGCAGAACCAGTCGTGGCGCGGCCCGATCCTCGCATTTCGCAGCCGGATGAAGTCGGCAATCGACAGTCTCGATGGCGTGACGATGCAGCCCGGCTGGCGTGAAAACAGCCGCAAGATCCTGCAGGGCAACCTCGATTTCATCGATCAATGCGTTGCTAACGGAGCGATTACGCCGGCCATGCTGGAGGGGTTCGGCCATCGGCAGGCACCGGCGCTAGCCAAAGAAGTCGCATGGGCGGCTCAGACCCAGGTCGCGCATTGGATGAACGTGATGGACGACTGGAAGGCGATGCTGGGCCCGGACTGGGACAAGACCATTGCGGCCAGCAATACGATTTACGTCGCCCGCCAGAACAACGTCCTGTTTAGCGTGCTGGCGCAATACTTCGGCCCGGACGCGATTAACGACCGCTTGCTGCTGATTGAAACCATGTCTTTCACGACGACCCGGGAAGACATGCTGGCCGCGTTGACCCGGATCATCGCCGATCGCTCGGTGGGCCAGCTCTTCTTCGGCAACTACCATCTGATGGATTACGAACTAATGGGCGGCGATGCGCGCGATGCGATTGTCACCGAAACCGCCAGGCGCAACATGACAGCGTTCTTGCCGCCGCCGGTGCCATTCGGTTCCCACCAGTGGCCCACGCTGATTACGCCGGGCCCCGGCCCGAGCTCGCTGTCGACGCTGCATTGACCACCATTGCCCGAGGGCCTGCATCATGAATCTGAATACGATCACGACTGTCAAGCGCCCTGCGAACGCCGACGAGATCGGCGGGTGGGAGGCGGGCGACGCCTGGCTAGCTGGGGGCACCTGGCTGTTTTCAGAGCCCCAGGCCGCCACGCATACCTTGATCGATCTCGAGCAACTCGACTGGCCTGCGCTGCAGGTGAGCCCCGACGGGATCGAAATTGCCGCGACATGCCGCATCATCGAGATCTATCGCTTGGCGTGTCCGGCTGAGTGGACGGCCGCACCCTTGCTGCGCGAATGCTGCAACGCGTTGCTGGCTTCGTTCAAAATATGGAACGCGGCGACGGTCGGCGGCAATATCTGCATGTCGCTTCCGGCAGGCGCGATGATCTCGCTGGTCACGGCGCTCGATGGCACGCTCAGCTTGTGGCCGCGCAATGGCCAACCCCGCGTGGTTCCTGCGCTGGATTTCGTCACCGGCAATCACCAGAACATCCTGCAAGCCGGTGAATTGCTGCGCAGCATCCACCTGCCGGCCACCGCGCTCGCCAGGCGTTACGCGTTGCGACGCGCCTCTCTCGTCAAGCTCGGACGCTCGGCCGCGCTGTTGATCGGCACAGGCGGGGACGACGGCGATCTTCTGATCACCATCACCGCGTCCACGCAGCGGCCTGTTCAGTTGGCTTTTGCGGCTATCCCCACGGCGGAAGAACTGCGGCGTGCGATCGCCGCGGCCATTCCCGACGATGAATACTTCGACGACGTGAACGGCCTACCGGAATACCGGCGGCACCTTACCTACAACTTCGCGGAACAGATCCGTGTCGAGCTGGCACAGTCAGGGAGCCAAGCATGAAATATACGGTCAATGGCGAGCTTTTCGTAGCCGAGCCGGATCCCGGCCAATGCCTGCGCACCTTGCTGCGTGATTTCGGCATGCTGGGGGTGAAGAAGGGGTGCGACGCTGGCGATTGCGGTGCTTGCACCGTGTGGCTGGACGGTGAGCCTGTGCATAGCTGCCTGATGCCCGCATTTCGCGGCGCAGGCCGTCAGATCACGACGATCGAAGGGCTGGCGAGGCACGGCGAGCTGCACCCGTTGCAGCAGGCGTTTCTCGATGCACAGGCATTCCAGTGCGGCTTCTGCACGGCGGGCATGATAATGACAAGCGCGTCGCTCGACGCGGACCGCCGCCAGGATCTACCGAACGCACTCAAAGGCAATCTGTGCCGATGTACGGGCTATCGCAGCATCGACGACGCACTGCATGGCCGAAAATCCGCGGTGGAAGATGTGGCGGGAGAGGCGTGCGGCGCGAGCCTGCAAAACCCGTTCGGCCACGACATCGTGACAGGCCAGGCACGCTATACGATGGACGTGGTAATCGAAGGCCTGCTGCATCTGAAAGTGGTGCGCTCGCCGCATGCCCATGCCCGCGTCCTCAAGATAGACCGCACGAAGGCGCTGGCCGTGCCCGGCGTGGTCGAGGTCTTTACCTGGGAAGACGTACCACGCCGGTTGTTCAGTACTGCAACTCATGAAGATCACCTGGTCGACCCGGACGACACCTACGTGCTGGACAATGTCGTGCGTTTTGTCGGCCAGCGGGTGGCAGCCGTGGTTGCCGAGACCGAAGCTGCCGCGGACAATGCCTGCCGCCTGATCGAGATCGAGTACGAAACGCTGACGGCGGTGTTCGATCCGGTCCTCGCCATGGCGCCAGACGCGCCGCTCCTTCATGACAAGGGGCAGGCCGCGCAAGGCAATATCTATGTCGATATTCACGGCGAGGTGGGCAGCGTCGAAGAGGGCTTTGCCGCGGCCGATGCAATCCACGAGAAGACCTATTCGACGTCGCGGGTCCAGCACGTCCATCTGGAAACGCATGGTTCGATCGCCTGGCGTGGCGAGGATGGCCGGTTGCATGTGCGTACCAGCTCACAGGCGCCTTTCATCGCGCACCAGAAGCTCTGCCACATCTTCGGGCTCAGGCCGGCTCAGGTGCATGTCTTCACGGAGCGGGTCGGCGGCGGCTTCGGCGGCAAGCAGGAAATGCTGTCGGAAGATCTGTGCGTGCTCGCGACGCTCAAGACCGGGCGGCCGGTCAAGTGGGAATTCACCCGCGAGGAACAGTTCATCGCCGCGTCCACGCGCCATCAGATGACGTCCCACGTCAAGCTCGGCGCGACTCGCGATGGCCTTCTCACCGCGTTGCAGGTCAAGGTGATCTCCAACACCGGCGCGTATGGCGGACACGGCGGCGAGACGCTGGCCGCCGCGCTGGGTAGCCCGCTGGCCGCGTACCGTTGCGCCAACAAGAAAGCCGACGGCTATGCGGTCTACACCAACATGGTGCCGGGCGGCGGCTTTCGTGGTTACGGCGCCTCACAGACGACCTTTGCAATCGAATGTGCGATCGACGAACTGGCCGAGCAGCTTGGTTTGAGCCCGTTCGAGATTCGCCGGCGCAACATGGTTGGCCCCACGGACTGGATCGAGTCGGTCTGGAAGGACGTGGCCGATGTCGAGTTCGGCAGCTATGGGCTCGATCAGTGCATGGATCTGGTCGAATGCGCGCTAGCCGCCGAAGGCGGTTTGCCCAAGCCGGCCGGTGACGAGTGGGTCGAGGGCGTCGGCGTCGCCCTTGCCATGCTCGATTGCGGGCCGCCCACCGAACATCGGTCTGGCGCCGTCATGTCGCTCCTGGCCGACGGTACCTATCACCTCGCCGTGGGCTCGACGGAGATGGGTAACGGTTCCGTGACCTCTCACCGGCAGCTTGCAGCCGCGGTGGTTGGCACGCGAGCTGATGCGATCGCGATCATCAATGCCGATACGGATCGGACACCGTACGACAGTGGCACGTTTGCCAGTACCGGCACCGTAGTGGCGGGTAAGGCGGTGACGCTCGCCGCGGCCGCACTACGCGATAACATCACAGATTACGCGGCCCAACATACCGGTGTGCCCGCCTCGGACTGGCGGCTGGAGGGCACTCACCTGGTAGCAGGCGGACAACGCCTCGCGCTGACTGATCTGCATGCCGCCGGAACACGTGACGGGCATCGTTTCGAGGCCAAACGCAAGGCTTATCTTTCGCCGCGGACCACCGCCTTTAACGTGCAGGGTTTTCGCGTTGCGGTACACCTGATTACCGGAGAGATCCGGATTCTGCGCAGCGTGCATGCGGCGGATATCGGGCGGCCGATCAATCCGATGCAGTGCCGTGGCCAGATCGACGGCGCCCTCGCGATGGGGATCGGCTGGGCCTTAACAGAGAACATGGTGCACGACTCAAGCGGCCATATCGTGAATGCGGCGCTGCGCAATTATCGGATACCGGCTTTTGCCGACATCCCCCGCACCGAGATATTCTTCGCCGACACTTACGACAGAATCGGACCATTGGGCGCCAAATCGCAAGGCGAGTGCGCGATCAACCCGGTGGCACCAGCGCTCTCGAACGCCGTCAAGAATGCAACCGGAGTGCGGTTCACTGCGCTACCCATGACACCCGACCATATCTTCGACCGTCTCGTACCCGTCCTTACACCCTTGTTCGAGCGAGGCTGAGAGGTGAATGAAGATCGCAAGACCGGCAACCGCAGCAACGACAGCATGACCACCGAGGGTGGCGCGACTATCGTCACGCAAACCCGTCCGCTGGCCGGGCACGAAGAGGCCTTTAAGCGTTGGCAGGATGCGATGGGAGCGGTGATCGCCACGTGGGAGGGCTTTATAGAACAGGAGGTCATACTGCCGAGACCGCCTGCCCAGATCGACTGGGTGATCCTCCAGCGCTTTGTATCGTCGGACGCGGCCGCCAGTTGGCTGCGCTCGGCGCAACGGCTCAGCCTGGTCGACAGCATTCAGCCGATCCTCGCCGGCAACGACGATATTCATCTGGTCAGGGACGGCGCGTCGGGCGTGTTGCCCGCGCCGGTTTCCGTGGTGATCTCGACCCGGGTCAAGCCCGGCGAGGAAATCGCTTATCGGCGCTGGGAACAGCGCATCGCCGCAGTCCAGTCTCGCGCTGCCGGCTTTCAGGGCTACCGGTTGGAGCCGCCCGTCCCGGGCGTGCAGGACGACTGGCTGGCAATCGTTCGCTTCGACTCGGAAGCCAATCTGCAGATCTGGCTGAACTCACCCGAGCGGCTCGAGCTGTTGAGTGACTCGGATTGCTTTACTGAGCACCTGGATACACGCATCGTTCGCAGCGGCTTCGATCAATGGTTTTCGGTGGGCAAGCGGGATGCGGCGCCAGTACCGGTCTGGAAGCAAAACATGATCGTGCTGAGCCTGCTGTATCCAGTAGTGTTCCTGTTCGGATTGCTGGTGCAGACGCCGTTGTTGATCAAGCGTATCGGCATGCCGTTCTGGCTGGCGCTATTTGTGGGAAACGTTGTTAGCGTGGTGTTGCTGAACTGGCTGGTACCGTGGGCCTGCAAGCGCTTGAGCTGGTGGCTGCAGCCGGCCGTGCAGAAATCGATGGGCAATCACGTGCTGGGAGCTGGCATCGTCGTCGGCATCTATGCGGTGTCGCTGCTGGTGTGCTCGTGGCTTTAGCCCCCGTCAACGATCGCCGACTGTCGGCAAAGACCGGCGGCCCGACCGTGGCGATCTTCGCGCAATTGGCAGTTCAACCTTCGGAAGCTGTCTTTTGAATGATGAGCAGCCGTAGGTCCGCAGAGGGTCGGTTATCGTCCCAGGTGGTCGGTGCTCCAATCACACGCCATCCACCACCGCGAAAATGCCTTTACTGCTCGAGAGTCGCATGGGCAGGATTTCCTGGTATTCGGAAGAGTTGTACCATGCAATCGCGTCCTGGCGCGTAGGGAACTCGATGATGACGAGCCGCTTGTGCGGCAATTCGCCCTCCATCACTTCGAGGTTGCCGCCACGCGCGAGGAACTTGCCGCCATATGCCTCGATCGTCGCTGGCGCCTTTGCGCGATATTGATTGAAAACAGCTTCGTTTTCTATCGATTCCTGTACGACGACAAATGCTGCCATGTGTTGGCTCCTTAAAGTGAACAGCGCTGCTGCAGTAGAACGGCGCCTGAGCGTTGAATGGGTACAAAGGGTACGCCGCGCGGCTCCTCAGGGCTTGAGTACCAGTGAAGTTGTCCGCTCCCGAGACTCGAGCTCAGTATGCGCCTGGGCGGCGTCCCGTAGAGAAATCGACTGAATTTGACCGGTCCTGATGATGCCCATCGACAACGCATCAAACAGGCTCGCTGCAGCCTCGCGGAACTTTTGAGCGGTGCGGAGATGCTGCATTATGTTGGGGCGAGATAGCGAGTTTGATTTCGGAAAGAGTTGCGAGACCTCGAACTGCTCCACGGCGCCAGAGGCCTGGCCGAAGTTGGCCAGATGGCCACACGGCGCGAGGCACTGTAGTGAGCCGAAGAAGGTGTCCTTCCCTACAGAGTCATAGGCAACCTGAACGCCTTCGCCGGCAGTAATGTCAAGCACCCGCGGCACGAAGTCTTCGTCACGATAGAAGATGACAGATTCACAGCCGGCCCTGGATGCCGCCTCGCCTTTCCGCGGTGTACTTACTGTTCCAATCACGCGAGCACCGAGATGCCGCGCCCACTGGCAAAGAAGCAGGCCGACGCCGCCTGCGGCGGCATGGACCAACACCCAGTCATCTTTTTGCACGCGGTAGACCTGCTGGACCAACACCTGGGCGGTAAGGCCTTTCAGCAAGGTTGCGGCAGCTACCTCGTCAGACACGTTTGGAGGCAGCAGCACCAAGCTCTCCTGGCCGATGACACGCTTCTCCGCGTATGCTCCGTAGGATTGTGAGACATAAGCAACACGGTCACCGGGGCGGAAATCTGTGACATTCGCGCCAATCGCTTCAACAACGCCTGCCGCTTCGATGCCAGGAACGCCAGGCAATGACAGGGTGTTGTAGAGACCGGATCGAACATACGCGTCATGAAAGTTGACACCGATCGCGGTGTGACGAACGACAACTTCGTGCGACTGCGGCTGTGGCACAGTGACTTCTTCAAATTTCAGAACGTCTGGGTCGCCGGGGGCGTGCATCACGACGGCAAAGGGCATTGGATTTTCCTTTTAGGATTTTCATGTTCAGAATGAATGTCTGCTTTCTCTCTGATCGACACAAGAAAATCAGGAAGCCGAATTAGCCAAGGTCTCCAGATTCTCTGCTCAATACGCGTGGCTTTCATGATCGCCTCCAAATGGAGTCGAGTTCAATACGTCAAGCCGACGTGGTTGCCTCTGCGCCAGACGGCATTTTGCAGACGCGTTAGCTATCGCGGCGAACGGTCCACAATGCGCCCGCCATGATAAGGACCCCAACGGTCTGTAGTGCGGTTAGTTGGTGTCCGTATACAACCCGGTCCACGACAATGGCTGTCAGCGGATAGACGAATTGCAACAGCGCCACACGACTGGTGCGAAGCTGGCTCATCCCGGCATAGAGAATGACGTACGCGACGCCGCTATGGATGCTTCCTAGCCCGGCTAACCAAAGCCATGCAGTCGTAGTTTGCGGCAGTCCATGCCAGAGCGGCCACCAAGCTGTAAGCAACACGCCGACAGCACTCTGCCACCAGGACAACACAAACGAACTAACTCGTTTCGCCTTGCGCGCGATTAACGGTAAGCCAGCATAGGCGACGGCACCCACGAGGCATAGGGCGACGCCGGTCTGATAAGACGATGTTGCGATCAAGCTCGTCTTGCTTCCAATGAGTCCGGTGGCGAGTACAAGTCCGGCCAGCGCTACAACGCAAGCAATGACCTGCGCTTTGGATACGCGTTCACCCAGCCACCAGGCACCCAGACCGATGACGAAAAAGGGCTGGATGTGAAACAAAACTGTCGCTATTGCAATAGACACCCGTGGAATGGCGGCAAAGAACAAAACCCAATTGAGCACGATTAGCACGCCTGCGCCCAGCGCCACCGTCAGCTCGTGCCATCGCAGTTTGAGTTCATGCAACCGTCCCGTTGCCGCGCCCCACAGCGAAAGGGCCAGCATCCCAAAAAAGCAGCGAAAGAACACCGTGGTCATCGGGTCCTGGCGGGCTTCTTCGACGAAAATGCCGATGGTCCCGAGAATTAGCCCGCCCGCGACCATCAACGCAGTGCCTTGCCGTTCCGAGGTGCTTGATGGGGCTAGCACGGCAGATTCAGGCGGGGAAGAAGTTGCGCTTTTCATGTCCTGAATTGTGGAATGGATTGACCGTCACGAAAAGCGAATTTATCGTTTCGTTATTATTCGATTTTCAAATGACCGACCACCATGTCCCAATCTCCCGATCTACAGCTTGACTGGCTGCGCGCGTTTGTCGCCGTCGCCGACACGGGGTCGCTCACGGCAGCGGCGAAGCAGGTCTATCGCTCGCAGTCCGCTGTGAGCATGCAGTTGAAGAAGCTAGAGGATGCCGTGGGGCAATCGCTGATGTTGCGCGGGCCACGTCATATGCTTTTAACTCCAGCCGGCACTGAGCTTTTGAGCTATGCGCGGAGAATGCTGGATATACACGCCGAGGCCATCACTGCGCTTCGGGGGCCAGAGGTCACAGGCCGTATTAGTTTGGGCGTGCCGGAGGACTATGCGACGGCTTATCTCACACCAGTCCTTCGCACCTTCTTGAGTCGCTACTCAGCGGTGGAAATCACTTTGGTCTGCGAGCAGTCAACTGCACTCATTCCCAAAGTAGAACGGGGCGAACTGGACCTGGCGGTCGTCACGCGGGATCGCGCTGACAGAGGGACGTTGCTGTTTCGAGAAAAGCTTGTCTGGGTCGGAAAAGAACAATATGAGGCCTGGCGTCGTAATCCATTGCCCATTGCCGTCCACGAATCAGGAAGTCGACCGCGCGATGCCGTGCTCAAAGCTATTTCATCCCAGCGGCGTCAGTATCGGATCGTCTATCACAGCCCAAACGTCGCTGGACAACTGGCCGCCGCAGAGAGCGGCATGGCGGTGGCGGTGCTAACGCAATGCAGTCTCCCTGCCGGCCTGAAAGTGCTCGACAGCCGCCACGGACTCCCGGATTTGCCTGAAATGGAGGTGGTCGTCATCCGTTCAAAGCAGGCCAAACAATCGGCTGCGGCAGGAGCGATGTTTGACCAACTCATCCGAACTTTGCGCCGCGCGGAGTAAGAACCCACTACGAGTCGCTGCTGGGCTTCGCGCGAAGACAACCGCCCCGCGTTGCACGACCGCTTTCGAACGCGAAACGGACGTACGAGCGCGTTGCGCGAGCGACCGAATCGAACAGGATGCGCCGACAACTTACGACCGGAGCGAACGGGATCGCGCTCGCCTTGAACGGCGGCAGATCAACGTCGATCTGTTTGACCATTGATGTGCGCGGTGCAATCAGCGTGGTAACCGCTAGAATTGCGGTTTTAGCTCGGAATACGCCCGTGTCTTTTGCCTCGCTTGGCCTGATCGATCCCTTGTTGCGTAATGTGCAGGACCTCAATTACCAGACACCTACGCCGGTGCAGGCCAAGGCGATTCCTGCTGTGCTCAGTGGCAAGGACGTCATGGCTGCGGCACAGACCGGCACTGGCAAAACGGCGGGGTTTGCGCTTCCGCTGTTGCAACGGCTGGTGCAACACGGCCCGGCGGTGTCCAGCAACCGCGCGCGTGTTCTGGTGCTGGTGCCCACGCGTGAACTGGCTGAACAAGTGCTGCAAAGCTTTATCGATTACGGCAAAGGCCTCGATTTACGATTTCTGGCCGCCTACGGCGGTGTGAGTATCAACCCGCAGATGATGAAGTTGCGCAAAGGCGTGGATGTGCTCGTTGCCACGCCGGGTCGTTTGCTGGATCTCCATCGCCAGAACGCAGTGCAGTTTGATCAAGTACAAACGCTGGTGCTGGATGAAGCCGACCGCATGCTGGATCTGGGCTTTGCGCGCGAACTCAACGCCGTCTTTGCTGCCTTGCCCGTTCAGCGCCAGACTCTGCTGTTCTCTGCCACGTTTACCGATGATATCCGCGCCATGGCGGCGGGCATTCTGCGCGGCCCGGTCAATATCAGCGTCAGCCCGCCCAATGCCACGGCCAGCAAGATCAAGCAGTGGGTGGTGACGGTGGATAAAAAGAACAAGCCTGATCTCTTCATGCACCTTGTGGCTGAGAACAACTGGGAGCACGCGCTGGTGTTTGTCAAAACCCGCATTGGCGTGGATTACCTGGCGGCCATGCTGGATGAAGCGGGCTATGCGGTCGACACCATCCACGGCGACAAACCGCAACCCGCGCGCCTGCGTGCGCTGGAGCGCTTCAAGACGGGCGAAGTAAGTATGCTGGTAGCCACCGATGTGGCTGCGCGCGGGCTGGATATCGACGACCTGCCGCTGGTGATCAACGTTGATCTGCCGATCGTGGCACAAGACTATGTGCACCGTATTGGCCGTACTGGCCGCGCGGGCGCCAGCGGCGTGGCGGTGTCCCTTGTGTGTGCCGATGAAGCGCCGCAACTGGCCGCGATTGAAGCGCTGATCCGGCAAACGCTGCGCCGTGAAGAAGAGCCGGGTTTTGAAGCCGAACATCGCGTGCCGCAAACTAGCGCGACGGGCGAGATCATCAAGAAACCCAAAAAGCCCAAGAAGCCCAAAGTGCCGCAAGCTGCGCCGGGCGCCATGCAGGTGCTCAGCAAAAAACCGCGTCCGCAAAGTGGCGAAAGCAAACGCAAGCCTACGACGCAGCGCGCTGTAGCCGCAGGTAAAGGCACAAGTTTGTCCAGCGGTAACCCATTCAGCGTGCAAAAGCCACGCAGCAAACCCGCCAGCAAGCCAGCTGCGGGTTCACGTAAGCCGGCTGGCAAACCCGCTGGTGGCCGTGGCAAACGTCAACCCTGATCCGCGGGAAGAGTAACGCCAGCCTTGGAACAGGCTGGCGGTTTGCGGCCCGCTGGTAGGCAGCGGCGCGGCTTCGACGTGCATCTGGTCGGCAGGTAACGGCGCACTGAATCCAGAATCCATAACAACTTCGGGGCCGAACGGACGTTGAAATCGTGCGTAGCGAGCGTCCGATCAAGGTCGTCTCTGGTGAATGTGTCCGCTTCTCACACGAAAGCCGTCATTTGATCGGCTCATCGCGAACTACCGCTTTGGCTCGGTGCATGACTGCGCGAGCAGAAGAAGTGTTGCATCCCCCGATTAATTCCGCAAAGCCACCCGGCCAGATATGCGAGGTCCTAATGCAACCAGTCCTGGCTGCCCGACGAGGGTGCATGTTCAGGACCGACGGCATCGTCCTCGATTCGCGTATTCCGTCCGAGGTGGACCCGGAAGTGTCACGCCTGCGAGGGCGAACCGTCCGTGCTCGCGAGATAGAGGCGGGTCATGAGTTTCCACTCGCGCAGCAACTCATCGTTTAGGAGATCGTCTCCGTAAAGAATGGCCCTATGTAAAAGGGCTTCTCCGGATGATTCAATGACAAAAGCCGCGAGGCGCAGGTCCGGCCTGGGTACTGGCTCCCCGCATTTGCGAAGTGCGCTTTCGAGAAGGTCAGCAATAGCGAGAGAAATGCGTCTCAGGTGCTGCGTCTTGCTCACCTTGCCCATCTGATCGAGAAGAACGCGATGCAGTGCAAGATCTTTTGCGTACGCGTCCACACTTGTATCGATCCACGCGTCGACCAATGACGCTATCCCCTTGCCCTCCACCTCCTTGAAAGCTCCGGCGTACGTGTCAAGCAGGTTGTCACAATGGCGTTTGATCAGCTTTGCGACAAGGGCTTCCTTGCTGGTGAAGTATTCATAAAGAGAACCAACACTGACACCCGCTGCTTCGGCAATGCGAGTCGTGCTCGTGGCTTCAAATCCATCTCTTATCAAAAGCTGTTGAGCCGCCTCGAGAATGGCGTCAACAGTCATCAGGGACCGTCCTTGCCTCGGCCTGCGGCGCACGGCAATCTGTGCGTTCGTGCCAAATTTCCGACCTTTGACAGGCACCTCTTCCTCCTCGGCAACAACGTTCTCGACGGCCACCACAAGGCGCGACCTACGCCCTATCGATTTTAGCCTTATGCGCGTGCCCTGAAACTTCGGAACATGCGATATCCGAGTAGGCGCCCAGCAAGTCACGCGGGCACCCTAGAAGAAAGGCGTCGTGGCGGACCGAAATCGGGGCGCCGAAATCCGAATAGAAGCACGAAAGTGCGCCGCTTATGATAGGGCCGTAACCAAGTTGCGGCCTCGCGGGCGATATGCTGCACCGAGGAATATTACACTTATCTTACGCCCGGTGCGAAGATAGACGGAGACATAAGTCACATGGAACATGGCGCTTCACAGAATCTGGCGTACTGGCCCGCAGACCAAACCGAGCCGTTCCTGGAGATCAGCATTGGGGACGCGCTCACGAATGCAGCTGAGCGTTGGAAAAACGAAGTCGCGCTGATTGAGGGTGTAAGCGGAACCGGCAGGCGTCGCTGGACCTATGGCGAGCTGCTGGCGCAATCACGTAAAGTGGCGGGCGCACTTCTGAGTTGCTTTCGCCCGGGCGAGCACGTCGCGGTGTGGGCATCGAACCGCCCGGAGTGGGTGCAAATCGAACTGGGTGCAGCGCTCGCGGGTATTACGCTTGTCACTGTGAACCCGGCGTATCTCGCTGCGGAGCTCAAGTATGTCCTCAAGCAGTCACAGGCCTGCGGAATCATCGTGGAACCCGAGTATCGCGGAAGGAAACTCGCAGCGGTCGTGGAGGAAGTCAAACCTGAACTGCCACTCTTGCGGGAAATCATTTCGCTGAAGAGTTGGGGAGATTTTGTTGAGGGTTCGTCAGAGGTCGCCACGTTGCCACGTGTTGAACCTGGCGATATAGCCCAAATTCAATACACATCTGGCACCACAGGATTTCCCAAAGGCGCGCTTCTAACCCATCGGGGGTTGGCAAACAATGGGCGAATCTATGCGCAAGTTATCGGTGCGCGTAAAGGCGACGTATGGGTCAATCCCATGCCCCTGTTTCATACTGCCGGGTGCGGTCTCGTGACTTTGGGAGCATTGCAGACGGGAGGAGCTCATGTGCTTCCGTCGACGTTCGATCCGGCGTTGATATTGAATCTGATTGAAACGGAGCGCGGTACATTGATGTCCGCAGTTCCAACTATGCTAGTTCGTATTCTCGAGTACCCAGAGTTGACCGTCTTCGACTTGAGTTCCTGGAGACTCGCAACGCTCGGCGGCGCGCCGGTCCCGCCGGAGCTTGTACGGAGGATCGAGAATACCCTTCGCATTAGGGTGGGCATTGGATTCGGGCAAACGGAAGCCTCCCCATATATCACTCATACGCGCGAGAACGAGTCTCGATCGGGTTGGGCGTTGACTGTCGGGCGGCCCATGCCACAAATCGAAGTCAAAGTGGCCAATCCGCAAAGCGGCGAAACTGTGCCGATCGGCACATTGGGTGAAATTTGGACTCGGGGAAGTTGCGTAACTAAGGGCTACTTCGATAATGCGGAAGCAACGCGACAGGCGCTGACCGACGACGGATGGCTTCGGACGGGCGATTTGGGTTCGATGGCAAACGACGGCTATCTCACCATTCAGGGAAGAATGAAGGAGATGATCATTCGCGGTGGCGAAAACGTATATCCGCGCGAAATCGAGGAGGTTTTGCTCAGCCATCCTGCCGTTTCAGGCGCTTGCGTGGTCGGGTTGCCCGACACCGAATGGGGTGAAATCATCGCTGCCTTCGTCCAGCTCAGAGCCGGACATGCCGAAGGAGAGAGCGAACTCACGAGCTTTTGTCGAACGCGTCTCGCAACATACAAGACGCCACGGGTCTGGCGTTTCGTGGATGAGTTCCCTCAGACTGCGTCGGGAAAGGTCCAGAAATATGTTCTACGTGAGCAGCTTCTTAAAGAAGTTCGTGCGGACAAGTCACTGAACGGCGCCCCGTAATTCGTAAGTCACGCCCCGGTGAGGGCAACCTCTTGGGGCGGACTATTTCAAACTCCGCCGGGGTCACAGGATACGGGCAGGACGCTGAATTTTCCCAATGAAACTATGGATTCGATCGCCTTCTATTTTGATTTCGTCTCGCCCTACGCGTACCTCGCATCGAATGAGATTGAGGCCTTGGCAGAGCGTCACGGTATAAAACTTCATTGGCTACCTTTCCGGCTTGGCGTTGCGGTGGTGAAGGTAATGGGGCTGAAGCCGCTGCTTGATACGCCGCTCAAAGGCCCCTATGCTCGTCACGACGCGTCACGAATGGCAAAAGTATTAGGACTGGCGCTTACCGATGATTTCTCCATGTTTGACCCTGTACCCGCTCATCAGTTGATGTACACGCAACCGCTTGAAAAGCGACCGGCGCTGGCGAAGGCGTTGTTGAGTGCACGTTGGGGTGAGGGGCGGAACCTCGGGGACAGGGATATCTTGTTCGATGTTGCTCAGAAGGCTGTGGGTATCGACAAGCAATGCTTTCGAGAAACCATTGAATCGAAAGAATCACGTAGCGCTGTCAACGAGGCGACTCAAGCTGCAGTCTCCCGAGGGGTGTTTGGCTCCCCAACATTCGCAGCAGGAAACGAACTTTTTTGGGGCGGAGACCGCATTTGGCTACTCGATCAGTATCTTGCCGCTGGGGCGCGATATGTGCCGGCCACGGTCACCCCTCTCACCCCCAGATTAACGGTAGAGAAACTCAAAAGGATATGAGGAGCCAGCATGAAGACACGTATAACCGAACTTTTCCAAATTAAATATCCCATCATACAGGGAGGGATGCATTACGTCGGCCTCGCAGAGCTTGCCTCTGCGGTTTCCAACGCGGGCGGCTTGGGCATTATCACTGCCCTGACTCAAAAGACGCCTGAACAACTTGCAAAGGAAATTGCACGGTGCAGGGAAATGACCGATCAACCGTTTGGCGTGAATCTCACGTTCCTTCCAACGTTCTCGGCCCCTCCCTATCCTGAGTACATTGATGCTATCAAACAGGGTGGCGTGCGCATCGTCGAGACGGCGGGTCGCAATCCAGAGCCCTACATGGGTCCTCTCAAAGACGCGGGCATCAAGGTTTTTCACAAGTGCACGTCAATACGGCATGCCCTTAAAGCACAGCAGATAGGATGCGATGCTGTCACTGTGGATGGCTTTGAATGCGGTGGCCATCCGGGAGAGGACGACATTCCGAATATGATCTTGCTGCCACGTGCGGCCGACGAGCTAGCTATTCCGACTATCGCTTCGGGTGGCATGGCTAACGGGCGCAGTCTGGTGGCGGCACTCGCGCTGGGCTCTGAAGGCATCAGCATGGGCACTCGGTTCGTTGCTACGCAAGAAGCACCGGTTCATGAGAATGTAAAAAGGGCGATTGTTAACTCAACCGAGTTGGACACGCGACTGATCATGCGCGGCTTGAGAAATACTGAGCGCGTGCTCAACAATGCAGGTGTGGAGCGTCTTCTGGAGATCGAGCGCGAGAAGGGAAATAATCTTCGTATCGAAGACATCATTGACCAGGTGGCCGGTGTTTATCCTAAAGTCATGCGCGACGGCTTGCTGGATTCCGGCGCCTGGAGTTGCGGCATGGTTGCCGGCTTGATTCATGACGTTCCGTCTGTGAAGGCACTTATTGACGATATTATCGACGAGGCCAAGACACTGATCGGGGCAAGGCTCCGATCAATGCTCGATGCGACGAGCGTCGACAAGCCGAACCAGAGCTGTGTTGAGGATGTTTTGCGATAGTACGGTGACACGCAACTATTCGGTCAAAGATGCAGAATTACTCATGTTCGGGGTGGGTCTATTGCAAATCTTGTCGAGAAAACGGAGGTGCTGTTCGCTCACCGTCGCTCTCACCACACTCCTGAGACGATAGTCGCGACGATCGCATCAGCCATTCGCGATTGATCGCCCTTGCTACAGCGCGCAGGCCCGATCGGGCCAAGCGGCAAGCCGCCGGCGTCAGCGAGCGTCCGGTTTGCCGTACAACAGCGGACACTCGTCGACGCTGGGCGAAGGGCAAGAGTGGGTCGTGCGCCGCCGATCAGATATGTGCGCGGTTCAGGTTGCGTATGCCGTTTGCACGAGGCAGTACGCGACCGAGACCAGCCGACCAACCGCGCTCTCAGCGGCACATTCGAACGTCGTCTGCACTCGGGTAACAGACCATGCCAGATCATTCTGTTCGCTGGACCACGTACCAATACAAATTGATACTTTCACCAGTCCTGTAACTGGAGCTATTCTCAATTACTGCTGAGTCCTATACGCGTGCGGGACAGCGCAAAAAATGTCCTCAGACGCAATCTCCTCCCACGACGTATCTCGTCGCCTGGCTAGCCCCGCTCAGCGATATCGCACACCAGTTCAAAGTGAGATATTCGTGAGACCTTTTCTTCTATTGATTGGCGCTCTGGCTGGCGGGTCTTTCGTCGCCACGGCCCAAGCCACCGACATTACTGTGGCGCCGGCAGCACGTTTGCGCCTCCCCCAGTTGAATTCGCAGATCAAACTGCCTGACACCCCCATTGCCGCAGTGCTTCGCCAGGATGGCTCTGGTACAACCCTCATCTGGACGCACTATCTTGCGCAAGTTAGTCCCGAGTGGAAGCGCAAGGTTGGTGAGGGCACCATGATGGGTTCGGATCGCTCAATCAATTCCTGACCAATCAAGCGGGCAAGGATGCGTGGCCAATTATTGGTGCCACCTACGTGTTGTTGCATGCAACGCAGGACTAGCCAGACCACGGCGAGGCAACGCAGAAGTTCTTCGACTGGGCGTTCAGGAATGGGGGGCAGGCTGCGGAAGACCTAGACTACATCTCACTGCAGGACTCGGTTGCAACGGAAATCCGCTTGCGATGGCACACGGGGGGGAGGGCTGATCCTTCGGCTCAAGCCAGTCGCCGGGCAATGATTCGACAACCCTCGTGCGGGGGATGCCACGACAAACCGACGCACGTGTGCAATGTGACGCGCGACGAGAGATGAGTCTTCCATGATGGCGATGCGCAGGGCGGCATCGAAGCCTTCCCCAATCAGATCGGCATGGACATCCGTGAGATGAAGATCCACGGAAATATCCGGGTAGGTCCGGAAAAATTCGGGTAGCAGTGGTGCAACCCACCGAGCGCCAAACGTGAGCGGCGCAGCGAGCTTGACGAGACCACGTGGTCGGCTTGAGGTCTCACGGGCGAAATCCTCGGCCTCCTCGGCGTCGGCATAGATTTTCGCCGCTCGTTCGGCGAGTGTGCGGCCATAGTCCGTGAGTGCAAGTCGTCGGGAAGTCCGGTTGAACAGTCAGCCTCCCAGCCGCTCTTCAAGGCGGGTAACGGCCCGAGAGATCGTGGCGACCGAAACACCCATGGCCGTGGACGCCGCAGCGAACGAACCCTCTTCGGCGACCTTCGCGAACATCGCGAGCCCTTCGAAATCCGGGAGCTTCGACATCGACAATCCTGCAACGATGGGGCGGGCGATGGCGGACGGATCCAATGGGTATCCGGCCGTCCAGGTGAGGCTCCAGCTTACGCTGGAACTGATTTCATCGTTGCCCGGGAAGGCCGCATAGCCGCCGTTTATCTCTTCTTCGACAAGCTGCCCTGAACGTGTCGCTAAGTTTTTTGAATTGACGAACACTGTATGCCGCACCTCGGATTTACTCGAACATGTCCGGCTGCTGCACCACTAGCTGATCGTAAATCGTTTGGAAACGCAGCCAGCCGATGAACGGGCTACCCACGTGCTCGCGACTGTAGCGCGCGCTCCGGCGTCACCATCGTCGGGGTGATGCCTGTCGCTTCAACCAGCAACTGTTGCTGGCACGCGCGTTCGAGGGCAATAAACCAGAACGCCGCTTCGTCGATGCTATGCCTGCTGGCCGTCAGCAACCCGTGATTCTTGTGTATCGCCGCGCGCACATCCTTGAACCACCCCGCTACCGAACAGCCCGCCTCCTCTTCGACGGCGACTTGTCCCGCCTCGTCGTCGATCACGACGTGGTCTTCGAAAAAGACGGCTGCATCCTGCGAGATTGGATCGAGCTTCGAACGGCGAACTCGTTATCGTAGGGGAGGGGCTATACAGGCCCATCGAACGAGAGACTCATTTCTTCTGTTATCGCGCTGCTGACCGTTCGTCCCGAAAGATACAACAGTTCCACGACTGGCTCGTGCGTGAATCTCGCAGGCTATCCAGCGATGAGTAGTGTGGAAGTCCCGTGCTGTCGGCAACTGTCGAACTGCAATCGACGTATCCTGCCGAAAAGCCAGCCCCTTGGAACGAGCGACACACACCGTTGAATTGTTGACAATCGCTATTCCGAGCGAGAGCAACTGCTGGCTAAACTACGGTTTCCACGCAGTGGCGTGACAGACGCTGAATGACCCAAGCCGCACGAACGCGGCGACCCGGAAGATCCTATGACCATGAAAGGAAAGGATAGACCTCATGCCGAGCCTTGAACGAGTGCGACCGGCTACGCTTATCGACTCTGTCTGGCGCATGGCGCTTCGCCTCGGATTCCGGCTTGCTCGCGCCTGGTGGTACCTTCGACGGCCTCGCCATGAGGGGGCGCTAGTAGCAATCTACGTCGGGCGGGCGCTGTTGCTTGTGAAGTCGTCGTACCGGGCCGAGTGGAATTTTCCGGGCGGCAGTGTCCGGCCCGGTGAGACGCCTGATGCAGCGGCGCAGCGCGAAATGGAGGAGGAGATTGGTCTCTCGTCGTACCCATTACTCCCCGCGGGCAGCGCCTGCGGCATTTGGGACGGGCGAAGAGACCGGGTGCATTTCTTTGAGCTGCACCTCGACCGCATACCCGAGTTGCGGCTTGATAATCGCGAGATTGTCGCCGCGCGCCTGGCATCGCCGGAAGAATTGCACGGCATCGCGCTGACAAAGGCGGTCGCTGCATATCTCGGCAGAGATCTCTGCTGTTAGTTAGTTGCCCTTTTCCTTTCGGGACACCTCAATGGGGCCGGGGCCGGGGCCGGGCGTCGCGAGTAGGCGCAACTTGCCTGTGCAAACTAGTTCGATGGTCAAGCCTCGCAAACCGGAAACGCCCTCGCGGTTCGGGGTAAACGCGCATGCAAGATCCTAAACATCGGTCGTAAACAAGAGGCGCCGGGCAAACGCCTACAGTGGGTCTCGAAATGCCAGGCTCTGCGCATGCCGATTTGAAGGCTGGTTAGTTCAATGCCCGCATTTCGGTAAAACGGGCTCCCGCGACAGCACTTCGAAACGAGTCTGGCTGTGTCGTAGTCCCATACCTGGCGTTAATCTTCATGGCGCAGTCGCGTCGTCACTCACGAAGGAAACGAAGTGCAGAAATTTGTTTTCACGATCAGACTCAAGTTGATGCTTGCGTTCGGCACCTGGGCAACACTGATGTTCGTCGTCGGACTGATGGCGATCGTCGCACTATGTGGCCTCGACTCGAACGCGGCTTCGTCATACCGTTCGTTGCTGACGAGCCTGATTGCGGTGGCGTCAATAGGATGTGCCGTCGCGCTCTATTGTGGCCTCCATCTGAACGGTGTCGTCTGCGGTGGACTGAACCGCATGGGCAGAAAATTTGAGGACATTGCGACAACCCTTGACTTGTCAAAGCGGTCTTCGAGTCCGCGCATGGACGAGTTCGGCCGTTCAGCAGTCGCGTTCGACAAGCTGATGCGTCGTGTGGAAGAGACCATGTCTGCTGTGAATTTGTCGACTGATTCTGTTACCACCTCTACGCGCGAAATCGCCGCCGGAAACCTTGACCTTTCCGCACGCACAGAAGAACAAGCTGCGTCGCTGGAGCAGACTGCATCCAGCATGACGCAACTGACCGAGACGGTGAAGCAGAACGCAGACAATGCGCGTCGTGCGAATGCACTGGCCACGAATGCCACGGACATCGCCGGTACAGGCAGCGATGTCGTTCAAACCATGGTTGCCACCATTGAGAGAATCAACGGCAGCTCGAACAAGATATCCGAAATCACGAGCGTGATTGAAGGGATTGCGTTCCAGACAAATATTCTTGCGCTCAATGCCGCTGTGGAAGCGGCTCGAGCTGGCGAACAAGGAAGAGGCTTCGCGGTCGTGGCCAGTGAGGTTCGTAGTCTGGCTCAGCGATCTGCGTCTGCGGCAAAGGAAATCAAGGAACTGATTGCCTCATCTGTAGCCACGATTCAGGATGGCTCGCAACAGGCCATTGAAGTTAGCACTGCGATGGGCGAGATTAAAAGTGCTATCAAGCGTGTTTCCGAAATCGTCGGTGAAATCGCTGGTGCGTCGGACGAGCAAAGTCGTGGCATAGAACAGGTCAACCAGGCCGTCAATCAGATGGACCAGGTGACGCAGCAGAATGCGGCGCTGGTCGAGCAGGCGGCAGCAGCGGCCCAGTCGCTCGAGGACCAGGCGGCCAAACTAAAAATCGCGGTTTCGTCATTCAAGCTTGCTGAGACAACGGGATCCGCGCTACCTATCGTTAGGCGTATGCGCCCTTCGTAGCATTGATTTCTGAAAGATTTTCATGGATCCACTGGATCGCCCACTTGTTCGAGAACGCGATGGCTTCAGCCTCGGTGGCGAAATGTGGAAGGTTGATGATAAGTAGCGGTAGCTATGGCGCTGCCTCTCTGTCGCCAGCAATGTTCGCGAGTGCTCTACTGAGGCCAACGGCAGCAGTGATAGACGTCCAGCGGAGACACGCTGCCCACGCTTACGAGCTGACGAATTTGAAGGCGAGCACTGCCAAGGCGGCGTCCCCTTCGCCTCGACGTTGCAGATCCTCTGCAAGCAGTTTCTGAAAGAGTGTTTCTTCCCGTTCGCCGTACAGTTTGCGAAATTCGCCGAGAACCTCAGCGATAGCGCTGTTCCGCGTGTCCGGACTCAGAGTACTGCTGATGTATGAACAACCTCGTGCCAGTTCAAGCACGTAGGCTGTGCGAGCATTCGCCATGGCGGCGCCACCGGTTTTTCCTCGTGGCATGAGGTCTCTCAATTTTTTTTGCGCGCGCACATCCACTGCCGAGCGTACAGCCGGGCTGAGTTGCAATGAGCGCCCCACGATAGTGTGGAACTAATTTACCGCAGGGTGCTGAAGGAAAACTTAAGAAGCGCGATCTCGTGACCTGAGACACGAAGTCGATGCCGGATGGCGCCACCTCCCTCACTACTGACTCGACGAAACCTTCGATGCTCCATTTCGCAGCGTGATAGCCCGATTGTGTTGAATGGTTCATGCTGGGTCTCTTTGGCCGCGCCAGGAAGTCCGCTTGTGCCGGTCGCGACAACCACGAGGGCTCGGACACGAGCAAGATGGATGTTACCTATTTGCGGCATGTCGACGGCTAACCTATCTTGAATGAGTGGACGGCATTGACCCCGTGGGTTATCCAAAAGGGCAGGGGCGTGGCTCTCCGCCGGCCGGTTCCAACGCGCGTAGTCAGAGGTTCACGATGAATAGCGACGCAGCTTCGCCACCGGGCGGGCCAGAAAACCAGACAGAAGCCGGCACGAGCGGCGCCGATCGTTTTGCCGTGGCGGATGCGCAGACCCCATATAGCACCCCGCGCTGGCATCAGATATTTCCGGTACTGACTGACGCCGAGATTGATCGGATCAATCGCTTTGGTGCGATACACAGCTACGCCGCCGGCGAATTCTTATATCGCGCGGGTGGCATGAGTCCAGGCATGTTCGTCCTGTTGTCGGGCACGATTCGATACACGGCACGCGACGGACTGGGCCATCGACGTTTGCTGCGCTCTCAGGCGAAACGGGGCGAATTCACCTCCGACGTTGGCATGCTTTCAGGCAAGCCCGGCCTTGTCGATGCCGAGGTTATCGAAGATGTCGTGGCGCTCGTGATTTCGCCGGAAAAGCTGCGTGCCCTGATGATCGGCGAGGCGGAGCTCGGTGAAAGGATCATGCGCGCGCTGATCCTGAGGCGCGTCGCCGCGATCGAGCGCGGGCAAGGGGCGGTGCTCGTTGGCCCGCCCGACAACGAGCGGCTTCTCGCGCTGCAACATTTCCTGCAGCGCAATGCTTACCCGCATATGACGCTTGACGAAAGCGGTGCCGATGCCGTCGCGTTGCTCGAGCGCATGACGCCTCGGCGCGATGACATGCCGCTCGTTGTCTGCCCGGATGGCACCGTGCTGCGCAATCCGGACGACGGGCAGCTCGCCTCATGCCTGGGACTCGTGCCGGAATTCGATCCTGGGCATGTTTACGACGTCGCGATCGTCGGCGCCGGGCCTGCTGGCCTGGCGGCAGCCGTCTATGCGGCATCCGAAGGCTTGTCAGTGGCAGTCTTCGATTGCCGCGCGCCCGGCGGCCAGGCAGGCACGAGTGCCCGCATCGAGAATTATCTGGGCTTTCCGACCGGCATTTCGGGGCAAGCGCTAGCCGGCAGGGCATTTAACCAGGCGCAGAAATTCGGCGCGCACATCGCGATTCCCGTCGAGGTGAAAGGCTTGCATTGCAGCGCATACCCGCTCGAGGTGGGACTGGCCGGTTCGCAGCGCGTTGCGGCACGCACGGTAGTCGTCGCGAGCGGCGCGGAATATCGGCGTCCGGCAGTGAACGGGCTTGGGCGCTTCGAAGGTCACGGCGTCTATTACTGGGCGACATCGATCGAGGCCCGGCTTTGCCGCAGCGAAACCGTGCTGCTGGTCGGTGGCGGGAATTCAGCAGGACAGGCCATTGTGTTTCTTGCATCGCATGCTGCCCATGTTCATGTCCTCGTCAGGGGGCAGGATCTCGAACACAGCATGTCGCGCTATCTGATCGAGCGAATTGCCTCGTTGCCGAACGTGACGATCCATATGGGTTCCGAAATCACGGCCCTCGAAGGTGACGAACGGCTGGAGTCCGTCCACTATCGGCGACGCGAGGGGGGTATAGAAAGTCTGAAGACGCATCACTTGTTCCTTTTTATCGGTGCCGACCCAAACACGAAGTGGCTGCGTACGAGCGGAGTGTCGCTGGATCCGAGAGGATTTGTGTTGACCGATACCGACCTGGGAACACGAGCCAGCGGGCCCACGCTCCCGCTGCATACAAGTGTCGACGGCGTGTTTGCAATCGGCGATGTTCGATCGGGTTCCACCAAGCGCGTTGCAGGGGCCGTGGGCGAAGGGGCAGCCGTGGTCGCGCAGATTCACCGCTTTTTAGCCATGAAGCGCGCCGACACAGCCACGCGTTCCATGCATGTGTAAGCCGCCTGTCGCATCACCCCGGCGTCCCGTGTCTACTGCGCAACTGCGTGAATCTCGGCGATATAGCCACCAGGGAACTGCACGAGCGCGGCTTCGCGCTTATCCGAAGTGAACGGCGGGACCAGTACCGTGACGCCTGCCGCCTTCGCCTTCTGCAGCGTGTCGGCGAGATTCGTCACTTCATAGCCCGTCATCTCCCGGCCGAACGGCCAGGGCAAGTGGCCGTCGGTCACCAGCACCGTCATCTTGCCGAAGCCCGAGTCGATCCGCACGCGTCGGTACGTATCGCCCGGCCGGCCATTTCGACGCCAGGCGCGTTGTGATCATCGGAGACAACCTTGCCATGCGAAAAAGCCACGAAGTTGCGCATCAGTAAGCAACTCCCCCTGCCGGCTGGCGGCGTCACGCCGCACGGCCGGAGTCGGGACATCAAACGAGATGGCGGGCGGCTGATTATCCGGCGGGAACCGCAGGCACGATTTCGTGGGGACCATCGGTGCGCTGCGGTGCCTTGTGCACCATCGTGTACGCGTAGTCCACGCCCATCCCGTACGCACCAGAGTGTTCCCTGACGACCTTCATGACGGCGTCGTACGTTTCGCGACGCGCCCAGTCGCGCTGCCATTCGAGCATCACCTGTTGCCACGTCACAGGCACGACGCCTGCCTGGATCATGCGCTGCATGGCATAGTCGTGCCCGTCCTTCGACGTGCCACCCGAGGCATCTTCAACCATGTAGATCTCGTAGCCGCCTTCCAGCATGGCGCTGAGTGCGAAGGTGTTGTTGCAAACCTCCGTCCACAGGCCGGAAACCACGATCTTCTTGCGTCCATTCGCAGCCAGCGCGTCACGAACCTTCTGGTCATCCCAGGAGTTCATCGACGTGCGTTCGAGCACCGGCTGGCCGGGAAATACGTCGAGCAGTTCGGGGTAGGTAAAGCCCGAGAAACTTTGCGATTCGACCGAGGTGATGGTGGTCGGAATGTTGAATATCTTCGCTGCCTTGGCGAGGCCCACCACATTGTTCTTCAGCACCTGCCGGTCAATGGATTGGACGCCAAATGCCATCTGCGGCTGTTGGTCGATGAAAAGCAGCTGGGAGTTTTGCGGTGTCAGTACTTCAAGTTTTGGATTGCTCATGATCGGTTCCTTTCAGCGTGTTTGGGTAATCAGGCTTGCTTCAGCGTTTCGATGGCATCCAGCACGTGCGTGCTGTAGGTGATGGCAGCGCCGGCGTTCAGGTTGATGGCAACGCCGAGCGCTTCTGCGATTTCCGCGTCCGGGACGCCGAGCTTGACGGCCTCCGCTGCATGAAAGGCGATGCAACCATCGCAGCGCGTGGTGACTGCGACGGCCAGCGCGATGAGTTCACGCGTCTTCGCGCCAAGATGGTTGGTGTTGGCGCCCGCACCGGCGACAAGGGCAAAACCGCGAAGGGTGTCCGGCGTGCGTGTGGACAGTTCCTTGAGGCGAGAATTGATGTCGTGAATCGTCTCTTTCCACTCGACCATGAGATAGCTCCAATAGGATTACATAGGATGTAGGCGTGCGAACCGACCGCTCTGCCGCTTGCCAGCTTCGGGTCAATGTGGTTCATCGACTCCGGGCGTCAACGGATTGACTGAGATGAATGCTAATTGGGCGTCCGGCATGCGTCATTTGGAAACGTGAAAAGAATTCATAATCTCGCCTATCTCGTTGATTTGTATATATTTTTACTGTACTATTCAACCGAACGAATCGGCGTGCAGCGACCGTCACCTTCCCGGATCGGTTGGAGAAAATGAACCTTATCGAGATGCTCCAGGCGGCCGGCATCGACGGAAACAAGGCCGACTTCTATCTGGCTTCGCTCGAACTCGGCGAGGCGACGGTCGCTTCCATCGCCCAGAAGGCGGGTATCGGCCGCACCAACGCATACGAAGTGCTCGACCGGCTGCTCGCCGATGGACTCGTCGCGACCGTGCAGAAAGGCGCGCGCAGCTACGTGATTCCGCAGGATCCAATTGCTCTGCTGAGGCGTATCGAGGCGCAACGTCAGCTCGTTCAGGAAGTGCTCCCGCGACTGCGCTCGATTCACAACTCAGCCGGTGGAAAACCGAAGGTGCGCTATTTCTCGGGCATCGAAGGGATCAAGACCGTGCTCAACGAAACGCTCGAATGTCAGAGCAAGGAGTTGCGCGCCGTGATGTCGAACAGCGAGCTGTTTCAGATGCCCGGCGTCGAGGTCATCAGGGGTATCGTCGCGCAACGCGTCCGTGCGGGCATCAACCTGCGCGTGATCCGCTCGGGTCCAAGCGATACGCGCGATCTGTGGCGATCGTCGACGCGCGATCGCCGCGAACTCCGCTTTGCGCCCGCCGATTTCGAAGTGGGCATCACGACCTATCTGTACGACGACACCGTGGCCTTCATTTCATCGCGGGCCGAGCACTACGCGCTGTCCATTCAAAGCGCGGAGTTCTTTGCGTTCGAGTGCAGTCTGTTCGAAGTGCTGTGGAGCGCGAGCACGCCCGATCGGTTCGACAAACCCGCCTGAACCGCTTTCGTCCACTCCGAGACAGTACGGGGTGCTAATCCAAACACGCAGGCCGGAAAGATAAGTGAGCCCGCGTGCCAGTGTGTCCGATGTCTCCAGATGGCGGTGCAGCCGCTCTTGGCGACCGTACTGGCGCAACTGCCAGTTGACGCCGATGTGATTTTCTTCCTTGCGGGTCCTAAGAAGCCTTCAACGGCAGCCAGATCTCGAGCCCACCCATGCCGCTGACCGGATCGAACTTCTCGTCATAGCGTTCGAAGTTCGGCGCATCGGCGGGAGTATGTCCCGAAGCAGGCAGCCACTGATTCCAGATCGTGTTCCAGGTGCGCCGCACGGTCGAGATATGCTCGCGGTGGCTGAACACCGCGTAGCGCTGCGGGGAAATGCGCAAGCGGCCCAGCTCGGCGGGCAATGCCGAGAAGTCGCTGACTTCGACACCGCACAGATAATCGACATTGCCGGCGTCGTCGGCGTTGTAGCAGACGCCATACGCCACGTTGCCGACCTGGCCCGGCACTTTGCCGAAGTAGTCGCCAAAGCGCTGCCACTGCGAAGGAATCGCGGCGCAGGTTTCGCTGGTATAGCGCTCGCTTAAGCCCGCGACGAGAAACGGTTTGCCGTCTTCGAAACGCGGCGGTTCGAGATGCGTGAGAAGGGTTTCGTCCATTTTGATCGGCTCCACGATGGCAATGTTGTCGAGGTGGCCACGCGCGCGCAGCGCTTCGGGTGTGAGTCCGAATTGCTCGCGAAACGCGCGCGTGAATGCTTCGTGAGAACCGTAACCGGCGTCGACGGCGACCGTCAGGATGTCGGGGGCGCCGTCGGCGAGGTGCCGTGCCGCTTCGCTCAAACGGCGCGCGCGAACGTAGCGCATCACCGAAAACCCAGTGGCCGCTTCGAAAGCACGCGTCAGGTGAAAGCGCGACACGCATCCACAGTTGGCGATGTCGTCGAGCGTCAGCTCGCGGGCAAAATGGCTCTCGATAAACCAGAGCGCTTTTCCAACGGGGTTCATATCGGCTCTCATGTCAGCATGAAGCCAGCATAGCCAGGCGCGACGCGGCGCATTTGATCGCGCTTGCGGTTTTGCCGTTGGGCTGGATTGACCGCGATCGGCCTGGTTTCAGGTGGGAGCCGGTCAGTAGTTTTCTGTTGTCGCCGCATTCCCTGCGCCATGCGGTTGTGCCGGCGTGGACCCGCCGTGACCGTGTGCTTCCGCTTCGGCTTCGGCTACCGCTTTGGCGCCGCCTGGCTGCCCAGGACGCAACAGCAAACCGCCCAGCACACCCGCCGCCGCCGCGAAGATCGCACCGAACAGAAACGCCACGTGGTAGCCGCTATTGAGCGCCGCCGTAGCGCTTTCGGAAACCTGCATCGCGCCGCTGCGCGCGGCAGCGAGACTCGCGAGCACGGCGAGGCCGAGTGCGCCACCCATCATGAACGACGTATTGACGATACCGGACGCGAGGCCCGAATCGCTCGGATCGACATCACTCATGGCAGCCAGCAGCAAGGGATTGAACGCGATGCCCGCGCCGAAACCGAGCATGATCATGCCAGGCAGCACGTCGAGCACGAAGCTGCCGTTGACCGGTGCCCGTGCGAACAGCGCGAGGCCACACGCCGCGACGAGCAGCCCGACGGCAAGCGGAAGGCGCAGGCCGAAGCGCATCACCACGCGCGCCGAGAGGCCCAACGAAAAGAACGCCATGATCAGATTGGCCGGCAAAAACGCGAGCCCGACCTGCAAGGGCCGGTAACCTAGCACGCGCTGCAGATACAGCGCGGAGATGAAGAACCACGCGAACATCGCCGCCGCCCACAGTACGCCGACCACGTTGGCGGTCGCGACATTGCGCAAGCGGAACAGACCGAGCGGCATCAACGGATGCTGCACGCGCGCTTCAATAACGAGAAACACGGCCAGAAGCGCGAGCGCGGCGAACAGCAGGCCCAGCGTCTGCGCCGAGGTCCAGCCGGCCTCATTGCCGTTCACGACTGCGTACACGGCGAGCATCAGCGAAGCCGTCACCGTCACCGCGCCGGCCACGTCGAGCCGTTCGCCGTGAGCATGACCGCGTGCCGACGGCAAGAGCGCGACGCACAGCGCGTAGACGGCGATGCCAATCGGCAGGTTGACGAGAAAGATCCAGTGCCAGCTCAGCAGGTTGGTCAGCAGACCGCCGAGCAATACGCCGATGCTGCCGCCCCCCGCGCAGACAAAGCCGTACACGCCCATCGCTTTGGCCCGTTCGCCGGTCTCGGTGAACAGATTCATGATCAGCGACAGCGAAACCGCGGAGACGACCGCGCCGCCCAAACCCTGCACGGCACGCGCGCATATCAGCAGGATCTGCGAATTCGCCATGCCGCATGCGAGCGACGCCAGCGTGAACAGCGTGATGCCGCCGAGGAACAGCTTGCGGTGGCCGTACAGATCGCCCAGCCGCCCGCCCAGCAGGAGGCAGCCGCCGAAGGTAAGCATGTACGCATTGACCACCCACACCAGCGAGGTCTCGGTAAAGCCGAGGTCCGCGGCGATCGACGGCAAGGCAACGTTCACGATCGTCGTATCGAGCACGATCATGAGCACACCGAGGCACAGGACGATCAGCGCCAGCCAGCGTTTGTTGCCGTGGATGGAATGGGTCATGCAGGGACTCCTTTTACCTTGATCAAGCAGATGCAATCGCATGCAAGCGGGCACAAGCGGGCACAAGCGGTTCAACCGGGTGCCAAATGTGCCGCCGCACGGCACGAAGCCGGAAATCCGGTCGGCAACCCGTTGAGCGCAATAGGAAATTTTAGTCTAGCACCCGCGACTTTTGACCCACAACTACGAATTCCCAGGCGGCGTTTGCCGTTAATCGCCACCCAGTAGTTCGTACTTGCCGCCGCGCTCCAGCGCCCGTTGATAAGCCGGCCGCGCGTGAATGCGCTTCAGGAAATCGACTACGGCGGGAATCTGCCCTTCCATGCCGCCGCGTGCGGTGGCGGCTTCGAGCGGAAAGCTCATCTGCACATCGGCCGCCGTGAAATCGTTGCCGACGAACCAGCCCGTCGCGCTCAATTCCTTATTGATGTAGCCGAGATGGAGCTTCAACTGCGGATCGATGAAGCTCGATTGCAGCGTCGAGGCGATCTTGCGGGCGATCGGTTTGGCGAAGAACGGCATGGGTGCGCTGGCGATGCGCAGCGCCACCAGCTTGAGCAGCAGCGGCGGCATTGCCGAGCCTTCCGCATAGTGCATCCAGTAGGTGTAACGCAGCCGATCAGGCGTGCCCGCTGCGGGCGCGAAACGGCCTTGACCGTACTTGTCGACCAGATACTCGATGATTGCGCCGGATTCGGCGAGGGTCTGACCGTCGTCGGTAATCACGGGCGACTTGCCTAGCGGATGGACCGCGCGCAGCTCGGGCGGCGCCAGCATCGTTTTCGGGTCGCGCTCGTAGCGCTTGATCTCGTACGGCACGCCGAGTTCTTCGAGCAGCCACAACACGCGTTGCGAGCGGGAGTTGTTCAGATGATGGACGATCAGCATGGGTCGAGTGACGTTGGCCTGTGAAGTGTCACATCATAAGGATGTTGTGCCGAGGTGGGGCTCTAGTTGCTCGCCTCTTCGACGAAAGCAGCAGCCATGCGGTGGGTCCCATGCAAGATGGCTGCCGTGGAAAGAGGCGCTGGTTGACGGGCTACTTGAGCGTACGCAATTCAAAGCGTTTGAGCTTGCCCGTTTCGGTGCGCGGCAGCGAGTCGATGAAACTGATGACGCGTGGGTATTTATACGGCGCCACGCTGTTTTTCACGAAATCCTGCAGTTGCGCGACCAGTTTGTCATCCGGCTTATAACCTGGGTTCAGCACCACGAAGGCCTTGACGATTTGCCCGCGCGTCTCGTCGGCCACGCCGATCACACCGCATTCGGCCACCGCGTCGTGTTGCAGCAGCACGCTTTCCACTTCCGGGCCGGAGATGTTGTAGCCGGCGGAGACGATCATGTCGTCGGCGCGGGCCTGATAGAACACGTAACCGTCTTCGTCGAGATAGACCGAGTCGCCGGGAAGGTTCCAGCCGTCGCGGACGAACTTCATTTGGCGGTCGTCGGCGAGATAGCGGCAGCCGGTCGGCCCGCGTACCGCGAGTTTGCCGATTGTGCCCGCCGGGACCGGCTGCATGGCGTCATCCACGGCTTGGATGACGTAGCCCGGCACCGCGCGACCGATAGCATTCGGGCGGATCGCGTCGCCTTGCGCCGAGATGAAAATATGGATCAGTTCCGTGCCGCCGATCCCATCGATCATGTCGATGCCGGTAGCGTCGTGCCATAGACGTCGCGTCGAATCCGGCAACGCCTCTCCCGCGGAGACCGTTTTCGCCAGGCTCGAAACGTCATGATGCGCAACAAGCGGTGCCATTTGCCGATAGAAGGTCGGCGCGGTGAACATGATCGTCGCGTGAAAGCGTTCGACGATTTGCAGCAAGGTCTCGGGCGTGAGCCGCTCGATCAGCACCGTCGACGCACCCACTCGCAGCGGAAAGCACAGCAAGCCGCCCAGGCCGAATGTGAAGGCGAGCGGCGGCGTGCCGCAAAACACATCGCTCGATGAAGGCTTCAAAACATGACGCGGAAACAGATCGCACATCGCCAATACGTCGCGATGAAAATGCATGCAGCCTTTCGGTGCGCCCGTCGTGCCGCTGGTGAAGGCGATCAGGCAGACGTCGTCGGCCGCGGTGTCGCACGCGGTGAAGTGGTCCGGTTTGTTGATCGCGAGGGTGTCGAGCGAATCGGCGGAATCGTCATGAAACCAGCGTATCTGTTTCAGGCCCGCGCAATAGAACTCATCCTGAGGGTCGTTGCAGCGTGCGAGTTCATCGGTCAGGCGTGCGTCGCATAGCGCGGCGCTGACTTGCGCCTTCTCGATGATCTGCTTGAGTTCTTTCGCACGCAGCAGCGGCATGGTGGGCACCACGACGAGGCCGGCCTTCAGCGCGGCGAGCGCCGTCACCGCCATGTGCAACGTGTTCGGTCCGCGCAGCAGCACGCGATTGCCCGGCTGCAAACCCATTTCGTCGACCAGCACATGCGCGCTGCGGTTCACCAAGGCAAGCAGCTCACCGTAAGTGGTCGCCTGCGGTTTTCCATCTACGTCCGACCAGATCGCCGGACGGTCGCGATGTCCCGCTTCGATCGTTCTGTCGAGCAATTCCGTCGCGCAATTGAAGCGCGCCGGGTAAGCAACGTCCGGGTTGTCGAGCAGAAAGACAGGCCATTGATCTTGCGGCGGAAGATTGTCGCGCGCGAAGGTGTCGACGTGTGCTGACGGTTCCATCATTGTCTCCCCGGCCGTTGAGCCGGCTGAATGCGTTTCGGTTGGCTTGGTGGGTTTCGTGTTTCGCGTGCTTACTGAGGGATCACTGCCGTCGCTTCGATTTCGACCTTGGCTTCGTCTTCGATCAGTGCGACGACCTGGACCGCGCTCATTGCGATGTCGTAGTCGCCGATCAGTTCGCGAAATGCACGGCCGATATCTTTCAGCGAAGCGAGGTATTCGCGCTTGTCCGTGACGTACCACGTCAAGCGGACCAGATGCTCCGGTGCGCCGCCCGCTTCGTGCAGGACGGCCACGACGTTCTTGAGCGCCTGAATCGCTTGCTGTGCGAAGTCGGTGGTCTGAAAGCGCGCCTGTTCGTCCCAGCCGATCTGGCCGGCGATGAACACTTGCGTGCCGGTTGCTGCAACGCCGTTCGCATAGCCGCGCGGTTTGATCCAACCGGCAGGAAGGAGAGCTTTTTTCATGAGCGATGTGCCTCGATGGGTTCGGGCTGTGGGGCGAACGTCGCGAGTGCGCTCGCGATGTCGGTGGGAATGTCGATGGACGTACCGCTTTCGAGCGATGTCGTGACCAGCACCTGTTTCGCGCGGAAGCGGGTTTCGTCGCCGTGCTGGCCGACGATCTCGATGCTGATCGAGCGGCGCCCGACCTTTGTGAGGTTGAGTGCCAGCGTGATCGTTTCGCCCATCTGGCTCGGCCGCGAAAACTCGCAGTCGAGTTTGACGATCGGCAAGCCGACGCGGCGTTGCGCGATCATTTGCGCATAATCGATCTGCAGGCCTTCGTTGAACCAGTCTTCGACCAACGCGTTGGTCATCACCAGATATTGCGGAAAGAACACGATGCCCGCCGGATCGCAATGCGAGAAACGGATGCGGACTGGTCTTTCGAAGGTCGTGTTCATTTCGCTGCGTCCTTGATGGCTTCCGCGGCGTGGGCCTTCAGGAGGTCGCGGCCGACAATCAACTGCTGCACCTCAGTCGCACCTTCATAGATACGCAGCGCACGAATTTCGCGGTACAGCATCTCGACCGCTGTGCCGCTTTGCACACCCATGCCGCCATAGAGTTGCACGGCGGCGTCGATCACCTGTTGCGCGCCTTCGCTGGCGTGCCACTTGGCCATCGCGGCTTCACGCGTGACGTTTTCGCCCTGATCGCGCAGCCAGGCCGCGCGATAGACCAGCAACGCGCTGCTGTCGATAGTCAACGCCATCTGGGCGAGCTTGGCTTGCGTCAGCTGAAAATCGCCGAGCGTCTGTCCGAACATCTTGCGCGACGATGCGCGCGAGAGGCCCTCAGCCATGGCATGACGCGCGAAACCCAACGACGCAGCCGCCACCGACGTGCGGAAAATATCCAGCGTACGCATGGCGAGCTTGAAACCTTCGCCGGGTGCGCCGAGCATCTGGCTGCGCGGCACGCGTGCGCCGGCAAAGTGCAAACGCGCTAGCGGATGCGGTGCGATCACGTCGATGCGTTCGGCGATTTCCAGTCCCGGTGTGTCGGCTTCGACGATAAAGGCGGTAATGCCGCGTGCGCCCGGCGCTTCGCCGGTTCTGGCGAACACCACGTAGAAATCGGCGATGCCGCCGTTCGAGATCCACGTCTTGTCGCCGTCGAGTACGTAGAAGTCGCCGTCTTCGCGCGCCGAGAGGGACATCGCGGCGACGTCCGATCCCGCTTCAGGTTCCGACAAGGCGAAGGCGGCGATGGCCGACCCGTTCGCCACGCGCGGCAAATAGCGCGTCTTTTGCTCATGCGTGCCGCCGAGCGAGATCGCGCCCGAGCCGAGTCCTTGCATCGCCAGCGCGAAATCCGCGAGACCGGAATGCCTGGCGAGCGTTTCGCGCAACAGGCAGACGGCGCGTGTGTCGATGGTGTCGCCATTCCCGCCATAGGCCACGCCGCCGACACCGTATTTCAGCCAGCCTGCCGCGCCGAGTTCACGGACCAAACGGCGGCAGGTCGTATCGACGTCATCGTGCTCTACGTGCGAGAGATTCGCGCGGCACCATGCTTCAATACCCTTAGCCAGTTCGCGATGGCGCGATTCAAAAAACGGCCAGGCCAGTGCGCTGTGCAGATCCATATCGCTGTGAGTGCTCAATTCAATCTCCTTCGAACACAGGGCGCGACTTCACGGCAAACGCGCTATACGCACGTTCGAAATCGCGTGTGCTCATGCAGATTGCCTGGGCTTGCGCTTCCGACTCGATCGCTTCGTCGATGCTCATGCTCCATTCCTGGTGCAGCATCGTCTTCGTGATGCCGTGCGCGAAAGTCGGACCGGCGACGAGATCGGCGGCGAGCTTTTGCGCGTCCGCGAGGAGCGCTGCCGGTTCGCACAGGCGGTTATAGAAGCCCCATGCGTGGCCTTCGTCGCCACTCGCCGAGCGGCCGGTGAACAACAACTCGGCGGCGCGTCCCTGACCGATGATGCGCGGCAGGATCGCGCAGGCGCCCATATCGCAACCCGCGAGGCCGACGCGTGAGAACAGAAACGCGAGTTTGCTGCGCGCGGTGCCGAGCCGCATATCCGACGACATTGCCAGAATCGCGCCGGCGCCGGCGCATACGCCGTCGACCGCGGCGATGATGGGTTGCGGGCAATGGCGCATCGCTTTGACCAGGTCGCCGGTCATGCGCGTGAACAGAAGCAGTTCCGGCATCGGCAGATCGATTAGCGGCGCGATGATGTCGTGCACGTCGCCGCCGGAGCAGAAGTTCTCGCCTGCACCGTGAATCACCACTGCCTTCACGTCGGTTGCATAGGCGAGTTGCCGGAACAGATCGCGCAATTCCGCATACGATTCGAAGGTCAGCGGGTTCTTGCGTTCGGGGCGGTTTAGCGTGATCGTCGCGACTTTGTCGGCGACCGACCAGCCGAAATGTTGCGCCTCGTAGCCGGCGAGCGTCAGGCGGTTGCCGGCTAGTAGCGCGTCGGCATTGGATCGTGTCATGAATGTCTCCGTGTCGACCAGAGTTCGCGCTTTAGCGCGTTACTCTGGTCCCATGCAAAGCGGTCGACCAGAGTTCGCGCTTTAGCGCGTTACTCTGGTCCCATGCAAAAGCGGTCGACCAGAGTTCGCGCTTTAGCGCGCTACTCTGGTCCCATGCAAAGCGGTCGACCAGAATTGACGCAAAGCCCGTACTCCGGCCCCATGCAAAATAGTTTCTCGGTTCGGTGCGGGTCAGTCTTTCAGACTGTCGAGCAGATGCTTCTTAAGTTTGCCGAGGTGCTGATGGGTACGTGATTTTTCGTCGAGGCTCAAGCCGCCGAACAGTTCGACGACCCACTGCTCATGCGCCACGGCCATCTTGTCGAACGCCTTGCGGCCAGTGGGCGTAAGGCACACGCTGATCGAACGGCGGTCGTTCGGATCGGTGTCGCGCGAAACCAGGCCGTCTTTTTCGAGCTGATCGGTAATGCCGGTCACGTTGCCGCCCGTCACCATCAAACGGCGCGACAGTTCGGTCATCTTCAGACCTTCCGGATGCCGTTCGAGCTGCGCCATCAAATCGAAGCGCGGCAGCGTGGTGTCGAATTCGTTGCGCAGGCGTTTGCGCAGTTCGGCTTGCACGAGATTGGTGGTGGTCAGCATGCGCAGCCACAAACGCAAGCCCATGTGACTATCGGCGCCGGTGCTCATTTCCAGATCCACGACGTTCTCCGCTGGTTTGGCGACGCCTTTGCGCGGCGGCTTGACGTCCACCGGCGAGGGCTTTTTGATGCTTGATGACTTGGTCACATTACCTCTCCCCCGGAGATGGAAATGGACTGGCCCGTAATCGCGTCCGAGCCGGGTTGGCAGAGCCAAAGCACGGCGTTGGCGACTTGCTCCGGGCTGACGAAGCGACGTTGCGGATTCGAGCGAAGCAAGGTTTCGCGCGCCTGCTGTTCGGTGCGCGAGGTCTTGCTGGTGATCTGTTCGAGCGACGCGTGCAGCAGCTCGGTCTCCGTGTAGCCGGGACATACTGCATTGACGGTGACGCCTTTCGGCGCGACTTCCAGTGCGAGCGAGCGTGTCAGGCCGATTACACCGTGTTTAGCCGCGCAGTACGCCGCGACGTAGGCGTAGCCGATTTGCCCCGCGGTGCTCGCGACATTGACGATGCGGCCGTGGCCGCGTTCGAGCATGCCGGGTAACACGGCGCGCGTGCCGAGGAACACCCCGGTGAGGTTCACGTCGAGCATGCGCTGCCAGAGCGCCATGTCGGTGTGAGCGAAGGGCGCGGCTTGCGCCTGGCCGGCGTTATTGACGAGGATGTCGATTGCGCCGGCTTGTGCGAATGCCTTCTCGACCGACTCTTCGCTTGTGACGTCGACGCTGATGCAGGCGACCTCGCCGAGCCCGTTGAATTTTTCCCGCTGCGCATCGAGACGTTGTGCGTTGCGCCCCATCAAGGTGACTCGGGCACCGGTGCGCAACAGCGCTTCGGCCACCGCTGCGCCGATGCCGCTGCCGCCGCCTGTGACGACAGCGTGCTGTCCTGCGAGCGTTCTAGTGGATGTGTTCACGTGGTTCCTTCTGCGCGTTGCGCGCGTTCTTGTGGTGATAGGCCGGCGTTCGCCGCAGCTTGAGCGCGTTCACGTTCCAGATTGCGTTCGAGTTGCGACTTCGCTGCCGTGTAAGGCTTCGGCCACGTCACGTCGAAATAACCGATTTTTGCGGCTTCATTCAATGTCCACGCCGGATTGGCCAGATGCGGGCGCGCAATCGCGCAGAGATCGGCACGGCCCGCCGCGATGATGCTGTTCACGTGGTCCGCTTCCGAGATCGCGCCAACAGCGATCGTTGCGATACCGGCTTCGTTGCGCACACGGTCGGCGAATGGCGTCTGGAACATGCGGCCAAACACGGGCTTTTCCTGCTTGCTGACCTGGCCCGACGAGACGTCGATCATGTCGGCGCCGGCCGCTTTGAAGGCACGGGCAATTTGCACGGCGTCGTCAGGCGTGGTGCCGCCTTCCACCCAATCGTTAGCGGAAATACGCACGGAAATCGGTTTGTTTTGCGGCCAGACTGCGCGGATTGCCTTGAAGATCTGCAATGGGTAGCGCAGACGGTTTTCGAGCGAGCCGCCGTATTCGTCCGTGCGTTGGTTGGTCAACGGAGAGAGGAAGCTGGAGAGAAAATAGCCATGTGCGCAGTGCAGTTCGAGCCAATCGAAGCCCGCCTCTGCGGACATTTGCGTGGCGCGCACGAACTGCGCTTCGATTTCGCGCAGTTCGTCCCGAGTGGCTTCGTGCGAAACCTGACTGACGCCGCTCAAGTATTGTTGTGGCGAAGCGGACACGAGCGGCCAGTTGCCTTCGTCAAGCGGCTGGTCGATGCCTTCCCACGAGACACGTGTCGAGCCTTTCGCGCCGGAGTGCCCCAGCTGAATGCCGATCTTCGCGTCCGACTGACGGTGCACGAGATCGACGATACGCTTCCATGCCGTGAGATGTTCCGGCGCGTACATGCCGGGACAGGCGGGCGTGATGCGCGCTTCGGGCGATACGCAGGTCATTTCCGTCATGACCAGCGCGGCCCCGCCCATGGCGCGGGCACCGAGATGCATCAGGTGATAGTCACCGGCGATCCCGTCGACAGCGGAGTATTGCGCCATCGGCGAGACCACCACGCGGTTTTTCAGCGTGACGCCACGCAACGTGAAGGGCGTGAACATCGGCGGAACGGAGTGCTTTTCAGGCGCGCGGTCAATGCCTGAACGGTGTGCGAGCCAGTCTTCGAATGTTGAGAGATAGGTTGCGTCACGCTCCCGCAAATTCTCGTGCGAAATGCGCTGCGAGCGAGTCAGCAGCGAATACGCGAACTGTTCCGGTTCGAACGACGTATAGCGATCGACATGCTCGAACCACTCCGTCGAATTGCGCGCGGCGTTCTGGATGCGCAATACGTCGATGCTGCGGACGTCCGTGTAGTGCTTCAACGCAGCGGGTAAGTCACCGGGATGCGCGCCGATGCTGTTGGCGAGTTCGATCGAATCTTCGAGCGCCAGCTTGGTGCCCGAGCCGATCGAAAAGTGTGCGGTGTGCGCCGCGTCGCCCATCAGTACGATCGGTGTTTGCGTGCCATCGGCGTTGCCGCGCCAATGCACCCATTCCTCGTTGATGACGCGCGGGAAGCGAATCCACTGCGAGGACCCGCGCAAATGCGCGGCGTTCGATAGCAGCGGGTTGCCGTCCAGGTACTTGGCGAACAGCTTCTCGCAGAACGCGATGCTGTCCTCCTTGCTCATTTCGTCGAGACCGGCGGCGCGCCACACGCGCTCCGGTGTTTCCACAATGAACGTGGAAGTCTGATCGTCGAAGCGATAAGCGTGGGCCTGGAACCAGCCGAACTCGGTTTCTTCGAAGGCGAACGTGAAGGCGTCGAAGAGCTTCTTGGTGCCGAGCCAGACGAAGCGGCAATCGCGCATGTCGATCGCGGGCTTGTAGGTGGCGGCGTGCTTCTGACGGATTGCGCTGTTGGCGCCGTCACAGGCGACGATCAGGTCGGCTTCGTAGGTGGTGTCTTCCGTGACCTGGGTTTCGAACACCAGCTTGACGCCCAACTCTTCGCAGCGCGCCTGCAGGATATTCAGCAGACGTTTTCTGCCGATGCCGCAGAAGCCGTGGCCCGACGAACGAATCTGCCTGCCGCGAAAATTGATCTCGATGTCGTCCCAGTGATTGAAGGCGTCGAGGATCGCGTCCGCGCTCGGCGCGTCGGCGGCGCGCAGGTTGCCGAGCGTCTGGTCGGAGAAGACCACGCCCCAGCCGAAGGTGTCATACGGGCGATTGCGCTCGACCACCGTGACGTCATACGCCGGGTTCCGGCCCTTCATTAACAAGCCGAAGTACAACCCGGCTGGTCCGCCGCCGATACAGACGATGCGCATGTTGACTCCATGGGTGGACGTTGCTGTGGAATGTAATTTAGGCCTATATAATTTAGATGTCAAGTAATTGGCGGGGGAAATCGGCGTGCAGGCGTGTTGCCTTGTGACCTGAAAGAAATGAAGTCCATCAACGGCGCGATGCTCAGTCAGGCGATTGCATCGACGAAGGCGCTCGGCAGCAGCTATCGCGCCGATCCACCCATCGAACCGAAGCCGCGTTGAGCGACCCGCAGACAGCGTTCATTCGGCATCGACATGGCAAAACTGCCCGGATACGGTCCGGGCAGTCCTCGGGGATCCAACTCAGATGTCGGCGTAGTCGATACCGGTCAGCACACCCAGATGAGCAACGGTGGTGAAGTGCGACTCCTGCTTCGTATCGATGTCCAGTTCGCGCACGTTGCCACCCAGATCGGTCACAAATGCGCGGCGCCCCTGTGAGTCCAGCGACACGCCAATTCCCTCTTTCAGCTCGCGGGCAAGCACCTGGCGATCAACCAGTCCGGACGCCGTGATTCTGGCGCGATTCAGTGTATTTCCGTCATGCGTATCGTCGCCACGATCCGTCCAGTAAAGCATGGCGTCCTGGTGATCGATATCGAGATCGATCGGCTCGGGCAGATCGGCCAGCAAGCATTCGACGTCTGGGCGCCGCTCGGGTGTCGCACCAGGCGGCAGCTCGATGCCCGCCCTGAAGATGCGGCCCTCTCCGGCATCCGGCGGTCCCTTTTGCGTCCAGTAGACATGCCCGTTTGCCTTATCCAATGCGATGCCTACGCAATGGCGGGTCGCGTCGCCCGTATCCTCGGGGAAATTTCCGGTGCGGACGAGTTCCGTCACCTCCGTGCCGTCCAGCCGCGCGCGCATGACTCGCATGCCTTCGCGATCGCACCAATACAGGTGACCGCCCTCCGTGTCCAGCACGAGCTCCTTGGGTGTTCCGGCCCTGCCGGGAGGCACCAGCACACGATGCTCGCTTCCGTCGAGCTTCGCGCTTTCGATCGTGCCGTCGTTCGGGGGAATTGCGCCGGAAGCCGGATCGCCGTCGACCAGATGGATGCCGGTTCCCATGTTGGTCCAGTAGACCACCTGGTTTTCAGCATCGACCTTGATGCCGTCGGGCGTGCGCGTAAGGTTCGCGAGAACGACCTCGTGTGAACCGTCCGGTGATAGAGCGATGATCGCCGGTGGACGTGCCTGCAGGACATACAGCGTACCGCCATTCTTCGTAGCCACAGTAAGTACCCTCCATCAGGTTTCTAAAACCGTCGTCGTACTGGCGGAGTCGATCCATAGACCCGCCGCTGCTGAACAGCTCCAGACAGACTACCTTAGGTTGTGCGAGAACTTCGTGAATATCGGTCAAGAGGCTGGGCGCGCCGCCGCGAACCGCTCAAACAGCATGCGGGGCAGGATCAGTTGCATCGGCAGGGTACGACAATGGACGAAGCGCGACTCGCCGATGCGTCTGTCGTGCTGCGCTCGCCCGCACTAACTCAACCCAAATTATCCCGTCGAGTTCCGACGCCCAGACGATGGTGGGAATCAGCATCGCGCATATTTTCTAGTCGTTGCGCCGTGCTGCAATTGCTGGCCGTTTCGATGCGGAAAAGGAGCGATTGGTCGACGTCCGTGTCGCCAACAAATAAACCCAAAAATCAAATCAATACAGTAACAAAAACTGGCTTGAGCTAGATACGATAGTGGAAAACGCTGTCTGTCAGCGATAACACGGGTCCTCAATAACGGGCCTCCATTCCCTTTCCAAACCAGCCCTCAACGCCTCCTATGCCACGCCCCATCGTTGCACAGATTCATCCTGACGCAGTCAGCCACAACCTCTCCCTCGTCAAGCAGAGAGCGCCCCGATCACGGGTCTGGGCCGTGGTCAAAGCCAACGCATACGGACACGGAATCGATCGCGTTTTCCCGGCACTCGCGAAGGCCGACGGTATCGCGCTGCTCGATCTCGACGAAGCGGTCCGTGTGCGTGAGTTGGGTTGGACCAAGCCGATTCTGCTTCTGGAAGGTATTTTCAGGCCAGGCGATGTGCCAATCGCCCAGCAGTTCGATCTGTCCATGGCCGTGCATTGCCGTGAGCAACTCGATCTGTTGCGCCTGTCGTCGTCGCATGAACGCGTCAATGTGCAGCTAAAGATGAACTCCGGGATGAATCGTCTTGGATTCCGGCCCGACGCATATCGGGCCGCGTGGGAACAGGCGAGGGCGTTTCCGGCCATTGCAGACATCACATTGATGAGCCATTTCGCAAATGCTGACGATGGCGGCGTGGCATGGCAGATGGATCGCTTCGATGCGGTGACTCACGACTTACCGGGCCAACGAAGTCTCGCGAACTCAGCGGCCGTTCTATGGCATCCCCAGGCGCATCGCGACTGGGTGCGCCCGGGTGTCGTGCTCTATGGCGGTTCACCCACCGGTCAGTCGCGCCACATTGACGACGTGGGCTTGCGCGCGTCGATGACGCTCAGGAGCGAAGTGATCGGTGTGCAGTCGTTGTCGGCGCAGGAAACAGTCGGTTATGGCCGCGCCTTCGCCGCAAATCGTGAAATGCGCATTGGCGTGGTCGCATGTGGCTATGCGGACGGCTATCCCCGGCACGCATCGACGGGTACGCCAATCGCGATCGACGGCGTCATGACGCAAGTGGTGGGCCGTGTTTCGATGGACATGCTCACCGTCGACCTGTCGCCGTGCCCGCATGCGCGGATCGGTTCAAAAGTCGAGCTATGGGGCGACCAGGTCAAGATCGATGACGTCGCTCACGCTTCGGGGACGATCGGGTACGAACTGATGTGCGCATTGGCAAAACGGGTGCCGGTAGAAGTCGCCTGAACGACCTTCTTTCTCGCCGGAGCGCGAGTTAATCCGCAAGGAGTAGTCGCGTCTTCGGCCGAGTTGTGGCGCAACATTTTTGCTGCATAGACGTCGGGGCGTTTAAAGCAGCACTATAACGTTGCACCGGACATGTTGTGTTTACGTAATAATCGCGAGGCGCGTCCTATTCGACCCCCTAACCATTAAAAATGCGTAGGTCATGGCTTTCAGCGAACCAAGGTCTCCATTTTTCAAATGGCTGGTGTCCTCCGCTCAGAATCTGAGCGCCGACAACCGGCAAATATTGCTTGCCAACCTGTTCACTCGAACCGCATCGATTGTATTTGCGTCGATCTGCGAAATCAGTGTGTGCGCGACCGCCTACTATCTGTATCCAAGAGCCCTTTACGCGTGGTGGGGCAGCGCCGTGGCCGCGCTGCTGATTACGCGTCTCACGTTGATCCGGCAGTGCTGCCGGCGCAGCGCTCGCAACCTGCCGACTCCTACCTCAGCCTTTCTCTTCGCTAGCCTTCTCTGGGCTGCCTTATTTGGCTTTGGCACCTTTTTATGCAATACCAGCGGAAACCAGACGCTTTTTCTTCTCGGCAACGTTTGCGCGGTGGGTGTAATCGGTGGGCTAGCCGGACGCAATGCAGGCACACCTCGGTTGGTGCTTCTCCAGATTTCGTTCATTCTCGCGCTGTTGGGTTGGGGGGCGGCGCTTTCTCCCGGCTCCGGCAAGCTCGTGCTGCTATTTCAGGCGCCCTTTTGTGCGGCGGGTTTCTTTACCGTGGCATTGCGCAGCAATCGCGACACCGTTGCGTTACTGTTGGCGCGCGAAAGCAGTCATCGGCTCGCTCACCATGACAGTCTCACTGGCCTGCCCAACCGTGCGCGCATTACCGAGCTTCTGCTGGAGCGCACCGCGGCAGGCTCGTTACGGCAAGATTATCGATTCGCGGTGCTACTGATCGACCTCGACGGTTTCAAGGCGATCAATGACAGCCTGGGCCATGCCGCCGGTGATCAGATCCTTGAGGAGGCCGCGATGCGCTTGCGTGAAATCCTGCCGGCCGGCGATCTGGTCGGACGCCTGGCCGGCGACGAGTTCGTCGCCATGACCGACTGCACGGCGTTGGCCCGCGACGTCCATGTGTTGGCAGACCGTATCGTCAAAACGCTGGCGCGTCCTTTCGCATTGAGCGAGGCGTTGGTGCATATCGGCGCGAGCGTGGGCGTCTCGCTCTATCCGGAGCATGCAAAGACCGGGCCGCAATTGCTGATCTGCGCGGACCGCGCGTTGTACGCGGTCAAGCGCAGTGGCAAAAGCGCCTTCGCTATCTTCGATGCCGTCAGGCACGCATCCGACGAAAGTTTGAGCCTCCTGCGAAGCGATCTGGAAGGCGCGATGCAGTCTTATAGCGATTTGCGCATGGAGTACCAGCCGATTGTCGATCTCGGCAACGACACGATTTCCGGCCGCGAGGCACTGCTTCGCTGGACGCACCCGACTCGCGGCGAGCTTTCTCCGTCCGCCTTTATTCCCACCGCCGAACGTACGGGCCTGATCCTCGCACTCGGCGAGTGGGCCTTGCTGCAATCATGCACGGAAGCTGCCACCTGGCGTGATGCAGTGAGCGTCGCTGTGAATGTTTCGCCGGTGCAATTGCGGGAGGAATCGTTCGCCTCGACGGTCGCATTGATTCTTGCCAGGACGGGTTTGCCGCCGGCGCGTCTGAATATCGAAGTCACAGAAACGGTGTTGTTGCGCGACGATACCGTCACCCGGCGCAACGTCGAGAAGCTTCGCGCGTTGGGAATCGGTCTCGCGCTCGACGACTTCGGCACTGGCTTTTCAACCATGTCGACGCTCGTGCGCTTCTCATTCGACAAGCTCAAGATCGACAGTTCGTTCGTGAAGGAGTCCGTGCATCGGCGCGAATCCGCGGCCGTGGTTCGCGGGATTGTGGCTTTGGCACGGGAAATCGGCATACCAACCACGGCGGAAGGCATCGAAACGCAGGAACAGCTGAATTTTGTGCGCGTCTGCGGATGCACGCATGCCCAGGGTTTTCTTCTGGGCAAGCCAGTCCGGGGTGAGGAGATTCCGCACGTGGAGAAAAGGCTTGCCGCGCATTGCGCGGATAAGGTGTGAGAGGTAGCAGTTGCTGATGATGTCATTTCGGATCGGCGGCAAACTGGTAAGTCAATTTTACATTTGGCGACAAGGCATGGAGTTCGTGAGAGGATGGCATTTCACTTTTTCTCGCGGAGGGCGAAATGGGACTCTTGGATGAAGTAGGCAAGATCGCTGGGGCAGTAGCGGCCGTTGAAGCGGCAGAAAAAGTCGATCCGGAAGCAGGTCTGCTAACGAAAGGCGTTGCAGCGGTGGCGGGCTTTGAAGGCGCCGGTGCACTGGAGTCGCTGGTCGAGAAGAAAGACGGCGAGAAGCAGGACGACGCCGACAATGCTCAAGCCACAGACGATACGAATCCTCAAGCGTGATTTCGCGTGGTGAGCGGGCCAGTCCTTCGCAGGACTGGCCCGTTTTTTATGGCGAGGAAACCAATGACTATGCAATCGTGCGCCCACCGCGACGTGCTCCGCTTTTCATTGCGGCCTATTACGATGCGCCGGCGCTTGGCATGCCCACTCGGGAGGCTGTCTTGCGGGAGGTCGGTGCTGTATTTGTGAAGTGGACTTTGGATCGGACGTGAAAGCGGTGCAAACCGGCGGATTGTTTTTGGCCGGCTTGTGATGGCTCAGGGCTTCGACTGATCTGCCCCCGCGCTAACGGGGTTTGCCTCGGGCACTCTTCCTGGCGCTCGCAGTACGAGGCGCATCTTTTGCCGGCGAGGCGCTGCCGCCGTTCATCTGCTCCATCCACGACAAGGCGTCGACGTACGACAGGAACTGCTGGAGATACCCGGGCGACAGCTCGCGCATTAGCGAGAGCGACCGATGCACAAGGCTGCTCGAATTGAGCGGACCGGCATTACCCGGCGCTTTCTTGAGCGACTGCCGCAACTGTTTCTCGGACCGGACCTTGGACCAGGTCTCCCTGAAGTACTCGAGCGCCTCCAGTTCCGGATAAGCGGGGCGCCGGGGCGCGGCGTCACCCGTTGCAGGGCCGGTTCCATCTGCCGACGCGTGGCTGGCGATGTAGCCGATCAGTGCGGCCAGCGCTCCGCGTGCGGGTTCGCTGGATGATGCCGCGGTGCCAGTGCCAGTGCCAGTGCCAGTGCCACCATCGGCAACCTTGGATGCCGTACGCGCGAGATCACCCGCATAGGCCTCGATCAGTTTGGACAGCCTGTCGTCCAGCAGACGCCGCACTTCGCCGTTGTGGCTCGCTGCACGCCGATCCAGCGCCTCGATGAAATGAAAGCGGATGGGATCCAGACGATCGGCGCCGCGCTCGCGCCATGCGTCGAGCGTTGCCCGGGCGCTGCTTGCCACGCGGCTAGCGCCACCGTTCTCACTAGTCTCGCTACTCAAGGGACTTCACCGTTGCGCTCGAAGGCCTCGGAACCGGCGCTATTTCCACTCGCCGGTTCTTGGCCCGGCCCTGGTCGTCGGCATTCGAGCTGACGGGCTGCTGGGCGCCGAACGCAGCCGCAAATACGGACGAAGCGGGAACCCCTTCATCGATCAACGCGCGGGTCACCGTCAACGCGCGCTGGGCCGACAGCTCCCAGTTGTCGGCAAAGCGGCGGTTAGCCTCGCGCACTTGCCGGTCGTCGGTAAAGCCGCTCACCATCAGGATCTCGTCATTGGCCCGGAGATAAGCGGACAGCGGCCCCGCCAGGCTCTTCAGGACGTCCCGGCCTGCGGGCTGCAATTGATCGGAGTTCAACGCGAACAACACGCTGCCGTTGATGCCGATGCGCCCGTTGACCAGCGTCACCCGGCCCGCTGCCAGCGGCCCTGCCAGTGCCTGTTCCAGAGTCTTGCGGCGCTGCGTTTCCAGCTGACGCTGCTTGACCTCCTGCTCCAGCCGGGTCGAGAGTTCCAGTTGAACGCCGATGACGCCCACCAAAATCAGCACGAAAGCGCCCAGCAGCACCGACATCAGATCGCCGAACACGGGCCAGATGGGCGCCGTGGTCTCCATGCCGCCGTCGATTTCCTCGCTCATGCCGCTTCAGCTCCCGCGGACGCCCGCTTGCCCGCGAGGTGCTGCAGGTCTTCGACGATCTGCCTCTGCGACATCATGCTCAGGTCGATGACTTCTCTCGCCTGGGCCACGTAATAAGCCAATTGCTCGTCACTGCGCGCGAGGGACTTGTCCAGCGCGGCTTCGATACGCTGCAGATGCGCGACCAGCGTGGTGTTCGACTCGCCGAACAACTGGACGGCCGCGCCGAATGCTTCGCCGAGGCTTGCCACTTCGACGGCGCTGCCGGTGACTTGCGCGGCCACCGCGCCCAGCTTCCCGGTCTCGAGTTCGACCTTATCGGTGAAACGGGTGCCGACACGATCCAGCAGATCCGCCGATGTGGCGACCAGCGCGTCGACGGCTGTGCGCTGCTCGGTGGAGGCATGGTTCACGGCATCGAGCAGGGTTTCCAGCGTTGCCAGCAGTCGGCTGCGCTCTTCCAGCATCGCGGTATCGCGGACCATGCTGTCGGAGAGCTTCTGACGCAGTTCGGCGACGACTTCCGCTGCGGCCCTGGGTGCTTCCGACGCGGCTTGCACGAGTTGGGCGATCTCGGCGATCGTGCTGCTTGCGTGCGCCTGCGTCTGAGCTGAGATGTCGTGTGCCGTTTGTGCCAGCGTGTCGCAGATCTGCTGCTGCCGGCTTGCGGTGTGCGCGCCGACCTGCTCCCATTCCTTGCTCAACGTCGTGGCCATGGAACCGAGCGTCTCGGTCCATGCGGCCAACCGCTGCTGGTCCCGGGCGGCGAGTTCTGCCTGCAGGTCGGCCGCGGCCTTGGGGGCTTCCGCCGCCGCTTGCACGAGCCGGTCGATCTCGGCGATCGTGCTGCTCGCGTGCGCCTGTGTCTGGGCCGAGATGTCGCGCGCGGTCTGTGCGAGGACGTCGCAGATTTCCTGCTGCCGGCTCGCGGTGTGCGCGCCGGCCTGCTCCCATTCCTTGCCCAAGGTCGTGGCCATCGAACCGAGCGTCTCGGTCCAGACCGCCAATCGTTGCTGGTCTCGCGAGGCCAATTCCGTCTGCAAGTCCGTATGCGATTGGCCCACTGTGCGTAGCAGCGACGCCGAGTGCTGCTCGAAGGCCGCAGCGGCGGCCGCCAGGGCTTGCTGGTTGTGGCCCGCCAGCTTCTCGCTGACCTGTTCTTGTCGTGACAGCGCCTCGTGCCATGCTGCCGACACGCTGCCAGCCGTTGCGTCGAGGCGTGCGGCGACGCCATCCAGCAGGCCGGCCGAGCGTTGCTCGAAGGTCTCGGTGAAGCGATCCAGCGACGTGCCCAGATGTTGGGCGAGCGCCTCGCTCGAGCGCTGCTGCCGCTCCAGGGCTTTGTTCCAGATGTCCGCGACGGTGGTGGTGGTGGCCTCGAAGCCGGTCGAGAGCCCGTCCAACTGCCGCTGCACGGCGTGCGTGACGGTATTGTGCAGTGCGGTTGTCTCACGTGCGAGGCCCGCCATCGTGGCCTCCATGACCGGCTGCAGCGCCGCGCTGGCGGCGCGGGTGCTTTCGGCGACGCTCTCCTTCAACGACTGCTCCACGGAGGCAGCAAGGCGCGTGTAGGCCGCCTCGGCCTTGCTGTGGAAGACGTTCTGGCTGGCGATCTGCCGCTCGTTCAAGGCGAGGCTCTGTTGCTCGATGGCCGCCATCATCGCCTGCAGACGATCGACGAGGGTGGGCATCACCTCGGCCTGCCGCTGCAGAAGCTTGAAGCTTTCCTCGCGCTGATGGGTCTGCGAGTAGATGCGCAAGGTTGTCGCAATCTTCACGTCGAGCATCTGCGCGGCATCGATCCGCTCGCGCCGGCACAACGCCGACAGCAGCCCCAGCATCGCGGAGGTGGCCACGCCCGCAATCGAGGTGCCGAACGCGAAGCCCAGCCCCTTGACCGGTGCGGCGAGCGAATCGCGGATAGCCTGCAGGTCCGTCGCGCTTTCCAGCGCCATGCCGGTGCCCCGCAGGGTCGCCACCATGCCGAGGAGCGTGCCGAGCATGCCCAGCAGCACGAGCAAGCCGACCAGATACGGCGTCAGCGCCGGGCCCGGCAAGGCCACACGTTCACCCTCGACGCGCAGGCGTACTGCGTTGCGCAGGCTGGGATGCAGCGGCTCAAGCCAGGCGCCCAGGCTGGGCGGCGGCCCGGACATGTCCGCGGCCGCACGCGCCAATGTGGAAGTGGCCTCGCCGTAGCGCCGCAGTTCGAGCGCGCCCGCCAGGTAGCAAACGCCGATCAACATCGTGACCGCCAATGCCAGCGCGTTCGAGCCGACGTAGCCGGCACCGATCCAGCACACAGCGGCCAGACCTACCAGAAAAACAACGAGATTGAGATATCTGGACATAGTGTCCCAGTTAGCGGGTGCGAAGGGCCGCGAGCAACCCTTCGACCGGTTGTAAACGAACATCCAGTTCGGCAAGCAACACGCTCTGCATATCCTTGCGGAACGCGTCCAGCCAGGCGCCGGGCGTGGCGGGTTTGGTGGTTGCGGCGTCCCCCGAGGCTTCAGCGTCGGCCAGCGCCTGTTGCTCCGCTTGGCGCAAACGCTCGAAGTGTCCTGCGAGCAAGCCGGGCACGGCGGCCAGCAGACTCCGTTCACGCTCGCTGAGCGCGCGTTCCATCACGGCGTCCACCACCGCGAGCCGGGCCATGGCGGGCGTTTTGGCAGCCAACATGGCCCGCAGACGGCCGCGCAGGTTGCCGATGGCCGTCTCCATCGTCTGCTGCATGGAGTGGTAGCGCTGACGAAAAACCGCGTAATCGACCGGCGCATCCACCGGGGCTCCTTGCGGGAGCGCTTGCGCCGCAGACCCGCGACGCCTCGCGCCGGCCAACACGCTATCGCCGACGATGGCATTCGCCAACGACGTGCGCACGCGGGCGCACTCGCTCTCTTCAGCGTCGCCGAACGCGCGCGCGCCGGCGGCGCCGGCAGGCGGAGGATTGTTCAGCGCCGCGGACAACGCGATCGCGTCGGTCCAGCCGAGCCATTGGCTTAGCCGGTCCGAGAGCGATTGGCTGGATTCGGGAACATCGACGTCCGTCAGGCGAGCAAGTAAGCGAATGAGCGCCGGGCCACTGAAAGCTGTGCGCTGTGGGGCTTGCACCATACCACCAGAGTCAAAAAAGACAGCAGTTTACACGCCGGCGGGGTGAGGGATGCAGCCCCTTAATGAATCGGGCTGCCGGGCGCGGCATTTCAGCGTGGCCGACAGGCCACTCGCGATGCCTGGATTATTTCAGCCGTCGTGACTTGGAGCCCGGCAGCATTCGGGCGTCGGGGCTCCGCGCAAGGTGGACAGACTGCTCGACGGCTGCCTTGAACTGCGATTCGGTCGTCCACATGCTAGGCTGTCAGTGCTGGTGACTCTATTTGGCTATGCTGGTTTTAAACGACAACGTGGAGCCTGCACATGGACGTGAGCACGGAAACGCTGGTTGAACTGCTGCGGGAAGTGGAAGCCGACGACCCGATCGACTACGCGGACCTTCCATTTGGAGAGCAGGAACTCAGGCGCCTCGTCATGAGTTCACTGGTTGAGCGTCACCACCTGGTCGAAGCAGGCAACATGTCGATCTCCGACATCCACGCGCTTTATCTGCTAAGCACCGCCAAGCTTGTTCTCGAGAATACGGTGCTTCACGCGAGGCTGCTTCTGCTCCAGGGGCAGCAGGTCGATGTCCAGTCACTGTTGGCTCCGTTTACCCTCAAAGGCAAACCTTAAAGGCCGGCTGGCGGCTCTGCCCGCGGCAGCGCATCGGCGCCGGCCTGGGCAGACCGCGGTGGCCTGCCCGGCATTGTTTGCGAATGACCGGATCAGCGCCGCGCGCGCGTCACTTCTCAAGTTCCGCAAATAGCCAATCCTGAAAGCTGTGCAGCTTCGGCAATTCGGCGCGAGATTTCAGCAGGTTGAGCGTATAGCCGCGCACGGTGAGCCCTTCGACGCCGAACGGTGCCACCAGCCGGCCCGTTTCCAGTTCGCGTTGCGCCAGAAGCAGGCTTTCAAGGCAGACGCCCAGGCCGTCGACCGCCGCGCTGATCGCCATGAACGAGCGATCGAAGCGCGGACCGCGTCCGATGTCGAGCCGCGTTTTGCGATGCAAACGCATCCAGTCACGCCAGCTCACCAGACACCCCTCGCTATGAATCAGCGGATGCTGCTGCAAATCCGCCACGCTGCGCAGCGGATGCTCGCCCGCCATGAGCACCGGCGAACACAGCGGCACGATCGTCTCGGGCGGCAATTCGAGCACCATCGTACCGGCCGGCTGCAGCTTTCTCGGGCCGTAGCGAATGTCGATATCGACCGCTTCCGAGATCAGATTCACCGCCTCTGACGACGCATTCAAACGCACATCGATATCCGGATGCGCCGCGCTGAAGCGCGCGATGCGCGGCATCAGCCATTGAGTCGCAAAGCTGGGCGTGCAATGGATTGTGAGGATGTCGCTCTTGGCGGCCCGCCCGATCTCGCGGGTGGCTGAGTCGATCCGCGCGAACGCCGCGGTGATTTCCTCAGCGTATTGCCTTCCATTGTCCGTCAGGATCACGGTGCGGTGCAGCCGATGGAACAGACGAATGCTCAATTGCTCTTCGAGCAGCTTGATTTGGTGGCTGACGGCGGAGGGCGTGACAAACAGTTCGTCTGCTGCGAGCGCAAACGACGAGAGCCGTGCGGCGGCTTCGAATGCCTGTATCGACTTGAAGGTGAAGCGATTGTGCATGGCAGCATCAACGTGAATTGAATTCATCCATTGACCCATCTTAATTCGTTTGAGCGCGTGTGAGCGCGAGATTACGCTTGACTCACTGGGATCGGCATCACAGCGGCCCCTGCAAAGCGATCCTCAAGGAGACAATCAGTGACCACTAGCGAAACCGCGCCGTACCCCCAGCTCGCGGAGCACGCCTATCAGATTCGCCGCAACGCGCTGCGCATGGGTGAAGTGCAGGGGCAGGGCTATATCGGCCAGGCGCTCGATATCGCCGATGTCCTGGCCGTCGCCTACTTCCGCGCCATGCGCTATCACGCCGACGACCCCGAATGGGAAGGCCGCGACCGCTTTCTGCTATCGAACGGCCACTACGCCATCGCGCTGTACGCCGCGCTGATCGAGGCCCGCATCATCGCCGACGAAGAACTGGAAACCTACGGCAGCGACGACAGCCGTCTGCCGATGTCCGGCATGGCCAGTTATACGCCCGGCATGGAAATGTCCGGCGGCTCGCTCGGGCAAGGGCTGACGATTGCGGTCGGCCGCTGCCTGGGTCTGAAGCGCAAGGGCTCGGATGCCCGCGTCTACACCCTGTTCTCCGACGGCGAACTCGATGAAGGCGCAATCTGGGAAGGCCTGATGTCCGCGGCCCACTGGAAGCTCGACAATCTGATCGCGATGGTCGACGTCAATAACCAGCAGGCCGACGGCCCGTCGTCGAGCGTCATGGCGTTCGAGCCGCTGGTCGAGAAGCTCCAGGCGTTCGGCTGGTTTGTGCAGCGCGTGGACGGCAACGATCTCGCGGCCGTCGTCGCCGCGTTCGATGCGGCGCTGGCGCATCCAGAAGCGCAACCGCGAATCATCGTCTGCGATACGCGGATGGGTTGCGGCGTGCCGTTCCTCGAAGCGCGTGAGAAAAATCACTTTATCCGCGTCGATGCGCACGAGTGGCAACTCGCGCTGCAGGCGCTGGAAGCCGGGAGAAAAGCATGAGCGCCGCCGCACCGAAACCGCGTTTGAAGACGTCGGCGATGATCGCATCGATCGCCGGAGAAGGGCAGATCACGCGTTCCGCGCCATTCGGCCACGCATTGGTCGAACTGGCACGCAACCGGCCCGAAGTGGTCGGCATGACTGCCGACCTCGGCAAGTACACCGACTTGCATCTGTTCGCGAAGGAATATCCCGGGCGCTACTACCAGATGGGCATGGCCGAACAACTATTGATGGGTGCCGCGGCCGGCATGGCGCACGAAGGCGCGCAGCCGTTCGTCACCACGTACGCCGTGTTCGCCGCGCGCCGTGCTTATGACTTCATCCATCAGGCGATTGCCGAGGACAACCTCGACGTCAAGATCGTCTGCGCCCTGCCTGGCCTCACCACCGGCTACGGCCCGAGTCATCAGGCGGCGGAAGACCTCGCCCTGTTCCGCGCGATGCCGAACCTCACGGTGATCGACCCGTGCGACGCCATCGAAATCGAGCAGATGGTGCCGGCCGTCGCCGAGCATCGCGGCCCGGTATATGCGCGGCTGTTGCGCGGCAACGTGCCGGTCGTGCTCGACGAATACGATTATCAGTTCGAGCTCGGCAAAGCGAAGCTGCTGCGCGATGGCGCCGAGGTGCTGATCATTTCGTCCGGGATCATGACGATGCGTGCGCTGGAAACGGCCAAGGCGTTGGCTGCGGATCGCGTCGACGTGGGCGTGCTGCACGTGCCGACCATCAAGCCGCTCGACACCGTCACGCTGCTGCGCGAAGCGCGCCGCTCAGGCCGCCTTGTGGTGGTGGCGGAGAACCATACAGTGATCGGCGGTCTGGGCGAAGCGGTGGCGGCGGTGCTGCTGACCCATGGCGTCACGCCGCCGTTCCGTCAGATCGGCTTGCCCGACGCGTTTCTCGACGCGGGTGCGCTGCCGACCTTGCACGACCGCTACGGCATTTCCACCGAGGCGATGTGCGACACGATCAGAGGCTGGCTGCGGTAAAGGCCGACAAGCGCCCATCAGGCGTGGCAAACACGAGTAGTAGCCGATAGCAAACAACCTGGCAAACCATAAGCTTCATATTCAGGAGATACGCATCATGTCAGAGTCACGTCTACTCGACGGCAAGGTCGCCGTCATTTCCGGCGGCGCGTCGCCGCGCGGCATCGGCATGGCGACCGCCCGGATGTTCGCGGCGCATGGCGCACGCATCGCCATCTTCGATCTGGACGAAGCCGCCGCGGTCGAAGCCGCTGCGTCGATCGGGCCCGAACATCGTGGCTATGTGTGCAACGTGACCGACCGTGGCGCCTGCCAGGCCGCTGTCGAACGCACGGTTGCCGATTTCGGATCGATCGATATCCTGATCAACAACGCCGGCATTACTCAGGCCGCCAAGCTGCTCGAGATCGATCCGGAAAGCTGGGACCGTATCCTCGACGTCAATCTGCGCGGTGTGCTGTATCTGTCGCAAGCGGTCGTCCCGCAGATGAAGAAGCAGAAGAGCGGCTCGATCGGCTGCATGTCGTCGGTCTCGGCGCAGCGCGGCGGCGGCATTCTCGGCGGCCCGCATTATTCGGCGGCGAAGGCGGGCGTGCTGGGCCTCGCCAAGGCGATGGCCCGCGAACTCGGCAACGACGGCATCCGCGTGAACTGCGTGACACCCGGTCTGATCCAGACCGACATCAACGCAGGCAAGATCAGCGACGACAAGCGCGGCGAAATTCTCGCCGGCATTCCGCTCAATCGCCTGGGTGTACCCGACGATGTGGCCGGCGCATTCCTGTTCCTCGCGTCGAACCTGTCGTCGTATATTACCGGCGCGGTGATCGACGTGAATGGCGGCATGCTGATTCACGGCTAATCCTGGTCCGGCAGGACGGGCCGTCCGACGGGAGCCCGGCGGCGGCGATGGAGACCTTGTAGTAGAGAGCAGACGACCGCGGCGAGCGACACGTGCAGCCGCCGCGGTTCAGATACGAAAAAAAACCATAACGACGCGCGATCCAGGATTGGAGGAAGACACCATGACAACCCGTTCGAACGCCCCGCAGGGCATCAGCCGCCGCACCTTTCTGAAGGCCGGTGCGGCCATGTCAGCCGCCGCGCCGCTATGGAGCATCTCGCGAAGCGCGATGGCGGCCCCCGAGTTTTCGTACAAGCTCGCGACCGGCCAGGACCCGACGCATCCGGTCAACATCCGTGCGCAAGAGGCGATCAATCACATTCGCGAAGCGACCAAGGGCCGCCTCGACATCAAACTCTTTCCGCAGAATCAGCTCGGCTCCGACACCGATCTGCTCTCGCAGGTGCGCAACGGCGGCGTCGAGTTCTTCAACCAGGCCTCGTCGATTCTGGCGACACTGACGCCCGCCGCGGGCATCGTCAACACCGGCTTCGCATTCAAGGACTACGACGCGGTCTGGAAGGCGATGGACGGCGATCTCGGCAACTACATTCGCGCGCAGATCGGCAAGTCGGGCATCGTGTCGGTGAGCAAGGTGTGGGACAACGGCTTCCGGCAGATTAGCTCGTCCACCAAGGCGTTGCGCGCGCCGGCCGATCTGAAAGGCTTCAAGATTCGCGTGCCGCAAGCGCCGATGCTGACCTCACTGTTCAAGGCGCTCGACGCCGGCCCTGCGCCAATCAATTTCAACGAGCTGTATTCGGCGTTGCAAACCGGCGTGGTGGAGGGTCAGGAAAACCCGCTGCCGATCATCGCGACGGCCAAGCTCTATGAAGTGCAGAAGTACATCAGCCTCACGTCGCACGTGTGGGACGGTTACTGGATTCTTGGCAATCGCGCCGCGTGGGAGCGCCTGCCGGCCGACATCCGTGCGATCGTCACGCGTGAATTCGAAAACGCCGCGATGCTGCAACGCGCGGATATCGCCAAGCTCAGCCTCTCGTTGCGCGACGACCTGAAAAAGAAGGGCATTACCTTTATCGATGTCGACCGCGACGCTTTCCGTGGCGCGCTGGCCAAGACGAGCTTCTATCACGACTGGAAAGCCAAATACGGCGACGAGGCGTGGGGGCTGCTGGAGAAGTCCGTCGGAAAACTGGGGTAATGCGATGATCTCGATCTCCTATTCGCACGAGCGGCAGCATCGGTTCGCCTGTGCGCTCGACTCCGCCCTCGGCCATCTGGTCGAGATTCCCGCTGCCTTGCTGGTACTCGCGGAAATCGCCGTGCTGCTGGCTGGTGTGACGAGCCGCTATCTGCTGCACGCGCCGCTCGTCTGGTCCGATGAACTCGCATCCATGCTGTTCCTGTGGCTCGCCATGCTCGGCGCCGTGATCGCCTTGCGGCGCGGCGAGCATATGCGGATGACGGCGCTGGTCGGCATGGCGCCGCCGGGTGTGCGGGCCTTTCTCGACGTGGTCGCGATCGCCGCGCCGATCGCGTTCCTTGCGATGGTGATCGGCCCGGCGATCAGCTTCGCGCAGGACGAATCGTTCATCACCACGCCGGCACTCGAATTGTCGAACTCGTGGCGCGCGGCGGCATTGCCGGTCGGCTCGGCGCTGATGCTGCTGGTGGCAGTGGTACGGCTCGCACGCATGGGCAATTGGCGGCTGACGCTTGGCGCGATCGTGACGGTCGGCGCGCTGGTCGGCATCTTCATTGCGCTGGGACCGCTGTTCCGAGATCTCGGCAATATCAACTTGCTGATCTTCTTTGTCGGCCTGGTGGCGTTGGGTGTGCTGAGCGGCGTGCCGATTGCCTTCTCGTTCGGACTCGCCACCTTCGGCTACCTTGCGTTGACCACGAATACACCGATGCCGGTGGTGGTTGGCCGGATGGATGAGGGCATGTCGCACCTGATCCTGCTCTCGGTGCCGCTCTTCGTGTTTCTCGGGCAATTGATCGAGATGACCGGCATGGCCGCGGCGATGATCGCGTTCCTCGCGAGCTTGCTGGGGCATGTGCGTGGCGGCCTGTCGTATGTGCTGGTCGGCGCGATGTATCTGGTGTCGGGCATCTCGGGCTCGAAAGCCGCGGATATGGCGGCGGTTGCGCCCGTGTTGTTTCCGGAGATGAAAGCGCGCGGTGCGAAGCCGGGCGATCTGGTGGCGCTGCTCGCCGCGACCGGCGCGCAGACCGAGACGATTCCGCCGAGCCTCGTACTGATCACGCTCGGCTCGGTGACCGGCGTGTCGATCTCGGCACTCTTCACGGGCGGCATGCTGCCGGGCATCGTGCTGGCGATTACCTTGTGCATCGTGGTGCAGTGGCGCTATCGGCGCGAAGACATGTCGGGCGTCAAGCGTGCAACGGGTGTCGAGATTCTGCGCAAGTTCGTGATCGCGTTCCCTGCGATCGCCTTGCCGTTCGTGATCCGCGCAGCGGTGGTCGAAGGGATCGCGACGGCAACCGAAGTCTCGACGATCGGTATCGCCTACGCGGTGCTGGCCGGCCTGCTGATCTATCGCCGTTTCGAATGGGCGCGGTTAAAGCCGATGCTGATCGATACCGCGACATTGTCCGGCGCGATTCTGCTGATTATCGGCGCGGCGACGAGCATGGCGTGGGCGTTGACTCAATCGGGTTTCTCGGGACAGCTTGCGCAGACGCTCGGCGGCTTGCCGGGCGGCGCGGCGATGTTCATGGCCGCTTCCATCTGCGTGTTCGTGATTCTCGGCAGCGTGCTCGAGGGCATACCGGCGATCGTGCTGTTCGGCCCGCTCATGTTCCCGATCGCGCGGCAGATGGGCATTCACGATGTGCACTACGCCATGGTGGTGATCCTGTCGATGGGTGTGGGCCTGTTCGCGCCGCCGTTTGGGGTGGGCTATTACTCGGCATGTGCGGTGAGCCGCATCCATCCGGACGAAGGGATGAAGCCGATTCTCGGCTACATCGCCGCGTTGATGGTCGGCCTGATCATCGTCGCTGCGGTGCCCTGGATTTCGACCGGCTTCCTGCATTGATCCGCTGACGGACGAGGCTGCGCCGCGCAGCCTCGTATGAAGTTCTTTCGCCCAATCCGATTCAATCCGCTTTGATTGCCGCCGCCCTGCATGCCAGGGCGGCGTAGAGGAGCCTTTTGTCATGTCCACTACTGAAGCTCAGCCTGCTTCACCGATTGCTTCGCTGGCAGCATCGCCATTGCTGTCAGCTGCGGCGGCGCAAACGCGACCCCAGGAGCCAGCACTCCGATTACCGCTCGCCGACGCGATCCGCTTCCTCTCCATCGATGCGATCCTGCAAGCCGGCGAGGGCCATCAGGGTGTGCCGCTCGGCATGGCTGAAATCGCGACCGCGCTGTTCACCCGGCACCTGAAATTCAATCCCGCCGATCCAACCTGGCCCGACCGCGACCGCTTCGTGCTGTCCAACGGCCACGGTTCGCTGCTGCTGTATTCGCTGCTGTATCTGACCGGCTATGCGGCGATCGACCTCGACCAGCTCAAGACCTTCCGCGAACTCGGCTCGCACTGCGCGGGACATCCGGAGTACGAACCGGCACATGGTATCGAAGCGACCACCGGTCCGCTCGGGCAGGGTATCGCCAACGCGTTCGGCATGGCCATTGCCGAAGCGTATCTCGCGGCGAAGTTCGGCAGCGAGCTCGTCGACCACTACACGTATGCGTTTGTCGGCGATGGTTGTCTGCAGGAAGGCATTGGTCAGGAAATGATTTCGCTGGCCGGGCATCTGCGGTTGGGCAAACTGATTCTCTGCTGGGACGACAACCAGATCACCGACGACGGCAGCACCTCGCTTTCGATCAGCGAAGACGTCTGTGCACGATTTCGCGTGGGCGGGTGGCAGGTGATCGAAGTCGACGGACATGATCTTGAAGCGGTATCCGCGGCGTTGACTATCGCGCGCCTGGACCCGCGCCCGTCGATGATTGCTTGCAAGACGGTCATCGGCCGCGGTATTGCGCGTCTGCAAGGGCAGCGCGGCGGGCATAGCGGCAAGCTGTTTCAGGCAGACGCAGACGCGGCGCGCGCACAACTAGGCTGGCCGCACGCACCGTTCGACGTGCCCGCGGACGTACTGAACGCATGGCGCGAAGCGGGCCGGCGCAGTAGTGAGGAATACAACGCGTGGCACGCGCGCCTCGCGGCTTTGCCAGACGTGCAGTGCGCCGAGTTCGAGCGGGTCCAGGCGGGCGGTTTGCCGGAAGGCTGGCGTGATGTGCTCGACGCTTACCGCAAGCGCGCCGTTGAACGCGACGAGCCGCAACCGGGCATCACAGTGTCGGGCGAGATCAGCGATCTGTTCGCGCGGCTGCTGCCCGAGCGCATGATCGGCTGCGCCGATCTCGAAGCGCCCACGGGCCACAAGCGCCAGTTGCACGCATTCACCGCCGACGACCGCAGCGGTGCATACGTCCACTGCGGCGTACGCGAACATCTAATGGGTGCGATGGCCAACGGCATGGCCGCGCATGGCGGTATCGTCGCGACCAGCGTGACCTATCTGGCGTTCTCCGATTATCAGCGTCCGGCGATGCGCATGGCCGCGTTGATGGGCTTGCCGGTGCACTTCGTGTTCAGTCACGACTCGATCGGGGTCGGCAAGAACGGGCCGACGCATCAACCCGTCGAGATACTCGCCTCATTGCGCGCGATGCCGAACATGCGCGTGCTGCGTCCCGCCGATGCGGTGGAAGCCGCCGAGTGCTGGGCCCTCGCGCTCGAACACCGCGGTGGCCCGAGCACGCTGGTATTTGCGCGCCAGGCATTGCCGCTAGTGCGTCGCGAACATAGCGCCGAGTCCTTGTCGCGGCGCGGTGCTTACGTGCTGGCTGAGGCGGAGGGCGGGCCGCGTGCGGTGACCTTGCTCGCCACCGGTTCCGAGGTCGTGCTGGCGTTGCAGGCACGCAACCAACTGCAGAATGAAGGCCTCGCGACTGCAGTGGTGTCGATGCCGTGTTGGGAAATCTTCGACGAACAGGACGCCGACTATCGCGCCGCGGTGTTGGGTTTAAATACCGTGCGCGTCGGTGTCGAGGCAGCGCTGCGTTTCGGCTGGGACCGCTATCTGGGCGAGCGGGGCGGCTTTGTCGGGATGACGGGCTTCGGTGCTTCCGCCTCTGCGGAGACCTTATACGAGCATTTCGGTATCACAGCGCAGCATATTGTCGCCGAAGCCAAGCGGCATCTGTAAATCATCGAGGAGATGAGCATGCAAAGAATCGTTTTTCTCGACCGCGCCACGCTTGCGCCGCAGATTGTGTTGCGCGAGCCGCGCTTCGATCATCAACTGACCGAGCACGATCGCACGACACCGGATCAATTGCTGAAGCGGCTGGACGGCGCATCGATCGCGATCACTAACAAGGTGCCGTTGACGAAAGAAGTATTGGCGCAACTGCCCGACCTGAAACTCGTCGCGGTCGCTGCCACCGGCACCGATTGCGTCGACAAGGCGGCCTGCCAGCAGCTCGGCATCGCGGTGTGCAATATTCGCGGCTATGCGATCAACACCGTGCCCGAGCATACCTTTGCACTGATCCTCGCGCTGCGACGCAATCTGATCGCTTACCGCGACGACGTGCTCGCCGGCGAGTGGCAGAAGTCGGGGCAATTCTGCTTTTTCACGCATGCGATTCACGATCTGGCCGGCGCGCGCCTTGGCATCATCGGCGAAGGAGTGCTTGGGCAACGCGTTGCGGAAATCGGCAAAGCCTTCGGCATGCTGCCGATGTTCGCCGCTCACAAGGGGAGGGAGGGTCTCGGCCCGCTTTATACGCCGTGGGACGAGGTGCTCGCCACCAGCGATATCATCACCATGCACAGTCCGCTCACACCGAATACGCGGAACATGCTCGCCATGCCCGAGTTCCAGGCAATGAAGCGCAAGCCTTTGATCATCAACACGGCGCGCGGCGGCCTGGTCGACGAAGACGCATTGGTGCAGGCGCTTGACGAAGGTTTGATCGGCGGTGCGGGTTTCGATGTGACCGCGAGCGAACCGCCCTCTGAGGACAATCCGCTGATGCGTGCGGCCGGCCGCCCGAACGTCATTCTGACGCCGCATGTCGCATGGGCGTCGGACGAGGCACAACAGCGTCTTGCCGATCAATTGATGGACAACATCGAGAACTTCGTCGACGGCGCACCGACCAACCTGGTGCAAGGGGCGTATTGATTGGCGGGGGACGCTGCGTCACACTGCAGTCCCCTATGACCGCGGGCGCACAAAATGCCCGCGGTTTTGGCACTATTTCGCGTGGACCTCGCGTCCGTTCAGCACAGATTGTTTTTTCGCATTAGCATACGAAGTGTCCCGTGCCGTTCGGTCGAGTGAATCACCGGACCATTGCCGCTGGACCATCAACGTGTGCGGGTCACGCGAATCATCCCCACATCAACCCATCGCCGGCTCACGCTGGGAACCTGCTGTCCGACGTGTTTTTCGAACGGGCGGCCGTCATCAATCCAATCGCATTGATTGAACGAATCGTTGGTTAATATGAGGAATGTACGTACATCATTGATCGTCGGAGTGCTTCTCGTCGAGTTGGTGTTCGGCGCTTTCTTATTGTTACAAAAAAGCCAGCGCTCGACGGCCGACACCGACACCGACGTCGCGACAAATAGCTCAGCGGAATTGGCCGCGACTTCCTCCCAATTGGCTGACACTCATGTGACCGCGGGAAGCGTGGTCGTTGCAGCGCCTCTCTCCGGCAACACAGTAACTGACCCTAAACAGCCTGCGAGCCAGTCTGCGAACGGGACAGTGGTGACGGAAGCCAGCTTGCCGGTTAGCAGTGCCGTGCAAGCGCCGCGACTGGACACGCATACGCGCGAACCGGTCGTGGTTCATGCCGTCGTCGTGCCGAAGGCCGACCCGGTGCCGCGAACCGATAGCAGGCGTGACAGTCTGCACCGGCATGGTTCGAATCCGGCCGCGTCCGCGATCACGGATGAGCTGGTCAAAGAGTCGGCCAAACTCGATCCGGCCCTGCCGCCGCCGCTGGCCCTGCCTAGTCGTAACGACCCATATCGTCCCGGCTCGAACCCGGTTGCGGCTGCAATGACCGATCAGCTAGTGAGAGAGTCCGCGAAACTCGATCCGGCACTTCCGCCGCCGAACTAGCCCGACCTGAAGTAAGCGCGCGACGCGAAGAAACGCGGGCGGCTATCTGCGTGTGCGGACGGTTGGCAGCTCGTTCGCGCAGCTATTGCTCCCTTGCTACACGGGAAATTCTATCCCGCACTACGCCAATCGCCTGCTTGAGTGCATAAACGTCATGGAAATAACGCTGCGGCATCTTAATCTGGTTGGCATGCGCATCGATGTGCTCGATCTCATCCCGCCATTGCGCAATCTGGTCCGGCGTTGGATGGCTGTTCTTCCATATTTCATCTTCGAGCGCTTTGATCTCGCGATACCAGACAATCAGGCGTTTCTTTATGCGTGCCTCCGCCATGCGCGGCAACGCCTGCAGCAGGCCCAGCAATACAGCCATGAAGGGGAGCAGGATCAATAGACGTCGTTCGATAAAGCTGGCCAGCCAGAACGGCAGGTAGCGCTGCAGGAAGGGGCGCCCCGTTTTGAAGTAACGCTCGCTCTCTTCGGAAACAGGAAATTCCTCGGTGTTCAGATTGGGAAACACGCCGAGCGGCGTGAAGTAATCTTCGCCGCCGTGGACGGTTTTAGCCGCGTCCAACAACAGGTAGGCGAGCGCGGGATGCAGCGTGTCCTTGGAGACGAGCAAAGCCGTGGCGGCGAGCAGCGTGACGTCGGCTTGCGGCAGATCGTTGACGATGCTGGTCGCGGCGCGCGGAAAGACAACCTTGGATAGCGACGGGAATTTCTGCACCAGTGCATCGGCCTGCGCAAAACTCATCAGCTTGAGATCGCTGTTCAAGAGGGTTGTCTGCATGGGCGCATCGGGCCTGCCGATAAAGAAAGCCGCATCCAGTTGACCGTTTTCGAGGGCTTGATAGGCTTTGGCTGCGTCCATTTCGAGCAGCGTTGTATTGTCCCGCGTGATGCCGCTGTACCTGAGCAATACCTGGGAGACGTTCAGCAGACCACTGCCAGGCACACCGATTGAAACCCTCTTGCCGCGCAGTTGTGCCAGCCGGTTGATGGTGGACTCGCCACGGTAGAACACCCAGATCGGTTCATAGGAGACGGCGGCGATGGCGGCGCGTGTCAAGGTACTTGTCGCCTCAGTCATGCAGCCAAAGGCTGTTTAAGTGTGGCGTGCGAGGCCATCGTGACGACTGACTCGCGCTCCGGATTGAGGGTGACTGCGCCGACTGGCGTCCAGTCTCGCGTGCAGCGTGACCAGCGTGCCGGGTTGCGTTCCCGCGCCCGAACATACACCTCGTGACGCGCCGCAAGAATCGCGTGATCGTCGCCGTCATGGCGCTGCGCCGGACTGACGTAGCGGATGCTGCTGTGACGGTGGTCGAAGTTGTACCAATGCACGAAGTCGGTTGCCCAGTCGCGTGCAGCATTGAGATCGGCGAAGCCCGTGTTGGGGAACTCCGGTCGGTACTTGGCCGTGCGGAACAGCGCCTCGGCAAAGGCGTTGTCGTCGCTGACGCGTGGGCGCGAGTACGAGGGCTTCACGCCAAGCCAGTGAAGCATGGCCAGCACGGTCGTGGCCTTGAGCGTGGAGCCGTTGTCTCCGTGCAGCACCGGCTTGTCCGCCAGAGTAGCGATGCCCTCGGCCAGCGCTGTGCGCCGCACCAGATGGGCAGCATGGCTGGCATCGTCGCGCTCGTGCACCTCCCATCCGACGATCTTGCGGCTGTACAGATCGAGGATCAGATACAGGTAAAACCATTGACCGGCGACCTCGGCGGGTAAATAGGTCATATCCCAGCACCAGACTTCCCGTGCTGCGCCAGCGATGTGCGTGGTCGGCGGTCGACCCGCCCTGGGTGCTTTGGCCCGGCCGCGATGTGTGGTTTGCCCATGCTCGCGCAGCACGCGGGCGAAGGTGGACTCGCTGGCGATGTACACGCCCTCATCAGCCAGCATGGGCACGATACGCGCAGGAGGCATATCGGCGAAGCGCGGCTCGTTGGCTACGCGCAGCACCTCGGCACGTTCGGCGACGCTCAGCGCATGGGCAGGTTGCGGGCGTACCGCATGAGGCCTGCCATCGCCCAATACGAGGCCCGCGCCGGTATTCCAGCGCTGCAGCGTGCGCACGTCGATGCCGGCCGTCTCGCAGGCCAGGCGTAGCCGCGCGCCGGCCTTGTGCGCGGTGTGGATATCATGAGCCAGCGACTGGCGATCTTCGAGGCCGATCATTCGTCCTCGCCCGTGCTGAAGATCGCCGCGACTTTTTTTGATAGGACCAGCAGCGCGGCCGTCTCAGCCAGCGCACGGTCCTTGCGACGCAGTTCGCGCTCGAGTTCCTTGATGCGACGCCGGTCCTGCTGGGTCTGCTGCGGGCTGGCGCGCGCCTCCTCGGGCTCGGCCAGCGCCTGTGTGGCGCTTTGCCGCCAGCAAGCCAGTTCATGCGGGTACACACCGTTGGCGCGGCACCATGCGCTCCTGGCAGCCTCATCCATCGCAGCGGTCGTCAGCACGGCGTCGAATCGGGCCACCGCTGTCCAGGCCCGCTCGCGAGCGGGCCTGGACAGCGCATCACTGCGCCAGCGCTCCAGCGTCCCCACGCCTACGCCAACCTCACGCGCAACGTCTTCCAACGTCGCGCTCTCCGGCGGCAGCAACCGCGCAACCGCTCTGTCCTTGAATGCTTGTCCGTATTTTGCCAATTCGCTTTCTCATCATCGCCCCCGGGGTTCACCGATTCTAATGGAGCGACAAGTATTCTGACGCGGGGGGATGGTCTGCAGGTGGTCGGTTTCTTTGGGGCTGGTGGTGCCGGACTGGATAAAGCCCACCTCATATTCGCTGTCAGGATCCTTCAACCGCTCATAGTTTTCGCTCGAACCCGAGGAACTGCGGATATCGAGCTTAATGCCATCGCGTTTCAGGATGGGCGCATAGCGATCTGCAAAGCCGCGATAGATCCCGTTGTCTGCTCCGGTTGTAATGACGATCGTATGGCGGAAGGCGGGTTCGAGTATGACCGAGAGTCCCCAACCTAGTGCGGCCGTCACCAGGATCACGCCGGCGACGAGCAGCCGCCGGCGACCTGGTGTCATGGGAATTTTTTCATTGCGATGAAGCGCTGGGTGGTGCCTGGGCATTGTTCGCCTCTCTCGTTCGGCGCTGCTCGCCAGGTCTCTGCCGCGCGCGGGTGGTGTCCAACAGACAGCATGGATAATGCAGCGCCTTGAACGCCTTGTCCACATCCGCACTCAAGGTGGCGATCGTCGCGATGCGTGATAAATCAGTGCTGCAAGGACTGTTGCGCGCCGTCCGGCACGAACACTTAACCATGCATGATCTGGTCTCTTTAACGGAGCAGCCAGCGGGAATCCGTCGCCGAATGTCGATTTTTTTGTTTTGGCGGAGCGCATGGTTTGCGCGGCATCACGCGACCTGTGCAGCAACGGTATTTAGCCTTTACGACTTGCCTGATACAGCCGATACTCGGGCGGTTTTCGCATTCGCGAAGACCACCAGGTCGAAACCGGGATCGAGCCTGGACGATATGCAAAACGAATTGTTTTTGTCTGCGCGTGCAGACCGGTGTGCCGCTTCAGACAGTACTTCGCCGCCATTGGGATGTTGACGGCTCTATTCCAACAGAAAAAAGGCTATTCATGAAAACGACACTGATCGCCACCTGCGTTACAGGCATAGTCCTCGCAGCCGTTGGCACTACTCAGGCGCAAACCGCCGCGGCGCCGTCAGCGGGAGCGGCGGTTCCCGTTACCGTCGACAATTTTGTTCGCGCGGAATCAGACATGTATGTCGTTGCGTTGGCAAAGCAAGGGGGGCTGGGGAAACTGCTCCATCGCCGGGAGCCGGCATCGATCGACCATCAAACCGTCATCCGGCTGAATCGCGACACGCTCTATTCATCGGGTGTCTTCGACCTCGACGCCGGGCCTGTCACGATCAGCATGCCTGATCCGGGAAAGCGTTTCATGGCGATGCAGGTCATTAACGAGGACCACTACGTACCGAACGTATTCTACGGCGGGGGTACGCATACCTTGACGCGAGAGAATGTCGGTACGCGTTACGTGGTCGTCGCGATACGAACGCTGGTCGACCCGAATAGCCCGGACGACATCAAGCAGGTCCACAGCCTGCAGGACGAGATCACCGTCAGCCAGAAGGCACCCGGCACGCTCGACATGCCCAACTGGGATGCAGTGAGCCAGAAGAAGGATCGCGATGCGCTCCTGGTTCTCGGTTCCACGATTCCGGATTTCAAGCATGCGTTCGGCACCAAAGAGGAGGTCGACCCGGTACGGCGCCTGGTCGGCGCCGCGGCAGCGTGGGGCGGCAATCCTGACAAGGACGCAACCTACCTCAATTTCACGCCGGCGAAGAACGACGGAAAGACCGTCTATCGGCTCTCGGTCAAGGACGTCCCCGTGGATGCGTTCTGGTCAGTGAGCGTCTACAACGCTCAAGGGTATTTTGAGAAGAACCCGTCAAACGCGTACTCGATCAATAACCTCACCGCGAAGAAGGGAGGTGACGGCTCAATTACCATGCAGTTTGGCGGTTGCGATGGACAGGTGCCCAATTGCCTGCCTGTTGTTGCTGGCTGGAACTATACCGTGCGGCTGTACCGCCCGCGCGCCGAAATTCTCAGCGGCGCCTGGACTTTTCCGGCGCCTGAGCCAGTCAACTGAGCTGACGTTTTCTATCCCGCTCGCCGCCGGCATTCGTCGACATGCGATCGGCGAGCCCCGGCGCGACGGTTCTGGATCAGGATCAACCGTTACATGCTGGCGTTTTCGACGACGCGGCCTTCTGCACGCCAGCGAAGCATGCCGCCGGCAAGGTTGGCAACCCGCTCGAATCCGGCCTGTCGCAGCATGATCGTGGCTTGTGCCGACCGTCCGCCGGCCCGGCAGACCGTCACGATCGGGCGTTCCTTCGTGAGCTCGGCGGCGCGCCCGGCCAGCTCACCCAATGAAATGAGCGTGGCTGAGGGGATACGCCCCAGCGGTCCGTCGAACTCGTCGGGCTCGCGCACGTCGACGATCTCGACGGCACGCAGATTTTCCTCGAGCCACTGGGCATTGATTTCCCAGATGCCCGCAAAGCTGCATGTCAGTGGCGCCCAATCGGGCTCCGTCATCTGCGCGGGGTAGCTCGCCGCCAGGCCGCATTTCAGGTTCGCGGGCACCGCTACGTCGATCTGCTTTGGATGCGGCAGGTGCAGGTTCTTCATGTATCCGGCGAAATCGTCTTCACACAGTTCACCGCCAAGGCGTGGATTGAAGCGCCGCTCCTCGCCCACGCTCGTGACCGTCAAGCCGCGATAGTCGTGGGCCGGATAAAGCAGGCACGCGGCGGGCAGCGTAAAAATGTGGTTGTGGACCGCCCGAAACATGGCGTGCGCGTCACCGCGCTGGAAGTCCGTGCGGCCCGTACCCCTGATCAACAGGCAATCGCCGGTAAACGCCATGGTCTCGTTGTCGAGTACGAGCGTGATGCATCCATCGGTATGGCCCGGTGTCGCACGTACTACCAGGTACCTCGCGCCGAACTCGACCTTGTCTCCATGGCTCAGATAGCGGTCCGCGCCTTCGGCGCCGCTCGCAGCCGATATCGCAATCCGGCTGCCTGTGCGGCGATTCAGCATCCATGCGCCGGTCACGTGATCGGCGTGGACGTGGGTGTCGATCGTGTAAAGCAGGTGAAATCCAAGTTCTTCGATCAGGGCAGCATCCCGGCGCACCTGTTCAAATACCGGGTCGATCAGCACAGCCTCTCGCGTTGTGCTATCGGCGAGAAGATACGTGTAGGTTGACGATTGCTGATCGAATAGCTGCCTGAAGGTCAACACGATTTCGCTCCGCGGGCCGCTTTTGCAAGCGCTTTACTTCGGTTGCGCAACGTACCGCAGGTAAGGCTTCACGGTTTTGAAACCCTGCGGATATTTTTGCATCGCGGCATCGTTGGAAACGGATGTTGGAATGATCACGTCTTCACCTGGTTTCCAGTTCACCGGCGTGGCCACCGTGTGCTTCGCGTTGAGCTGCAGCGCATCGAGCAGCCGCAGCACTTCGTCGAAATTGCGGCCTGCACTCATCGGATAGACGAGCGTGGCTTTGACCTTCTTGTCCGGCCCGATGAGAAATACCGAGCGTACGGTCGCGTTGTCTGCCGCGGTGCGTGGGCCGCTGCCGCTCGCCTCGGGATGAATCATGTCATAGAGCTTCGCGACCGTCAGGTCCTCGTCGCCGATCAGCGGGTAGCCGACCTCGTGGCCCTGCGTCTCCGCGATATCCTTGACCCACTCCTTGTGGTCGCTGACGGGATCGATGCTGAGCCCGATAATTTTTGTGTTGCGCTTATCGAATTCTGGCTTGAGGCCCGCCAGGTATCCGAGTTCCGTGGTGCAAACGGGGGTGAAATCCTTCGGATGCGAAAACAGGACCACCCAGTGGTCGCCGATCCACTCGTGAAAACGGATCGTTCCTTCGGTGGTTTCGGCGGTGAAATCGGGAGCGTCTTCTCCTAGTCGAATCGACATCATCAGTCTCCATAGGGCGGGTGCACCTGGATACCAGTGCCGCGGGCGGAGTGCCGTCCCCGGGGCTGTCTGGGTGTTTAGTCAGGCGATTGGTCTGACTTGAGATCACCCGCCGGCTGGTTGCACCGTTTCGCGCTGGCGGGCCATCTGCGGGCGCGCAGCGGATTCAGAGGCTCTCCCCAATAGTCGTGATGCGGGAAAGAGATCGGGACGCGCTGCAGGTCGCCCATATAGGGTAGAACAAAAAAGACTATCGCTGTAGGCCGGAGGTAGGGTGAATCCGCTCTTGTGATGACAAGTTGTGGTTCCCGGCACTGCGTCGGGGTGACTATACTCAAAGAGGCCGCCTCTGGTTCAGGTTCACCCGGGTCAGGTGAGAGAGGCGCCGGGCAGGATTTCAGCGCGAACCGGCCGAGTCGCGGGGGAGACAGGTATGTTCAAGCATCTGCTGGTGCCGACCGACGGCTCGGCGCTTTCTGAGGCCGCCATTCAGATGACGGTAACGCTCGCCGTGGAGAACGGAGCCAAAGTCACGGGACTCCATGTCATCCCGGAGTTTCATATCCTCGCCTATGGCACGGAGATGATCGCGGACAACGAGGACCGAATCATCGAGGCCGCGCGAAAGCGTGCGGATGACTACCTCGCGGTTATCAAAAGGGCCGCTGCGCAAGCCGGTGTCGAGTGCAATACGGTTGCCGTGAATCGCGCCCATCCTTATGAAGCGATTATCAGCGTTGCGGCACAACAGGACTGTGATCTCATTGTTATGGCGTCCCACGGTCGAAGCGGCATGCGGGCGTTTTTGCTCGGCAGCGAGACCCAGAAGGTTCTGACGCACAGTCAGATCCCGATCCTCGTCGTCCGGCAGTCGACGCCAGCGGGTTCTAGAACCGCTCCACCCTGAACGGCCGCGTGTCCACGAGCGTTTCCTCGCCGGTCATCATCTCGGCGATCAGCCGGCCCGTGACGGGGCCTAACGTCAGCCCGTGGTGTGCATGGCCGAACGCGAACCACAAGTCTTTGTGATTTCGCGCGGGTCCGATGATCGGCATCATGTCGGAGGTGCAGGGACGCCGTCCCATCCAGGCTTCGTTGTCGAGACGCTCGCCCAATGGAAACAGCGTGCGCGCAATCGGCTCGACCGCGGCGAGTTGCGTGGGCGTCCTGGGCGCATCGCAGTGCGCGATTTCCGCCCCCGTGGTCAGGCGGATGCCCTTTGCCATGGGCGCCAGCAGGTAGCCGTTCTCGACGTCCAGAACCGGATGATTCAGACAGGCGGCGGCCTGCGGCGCATAGTGCATGTGGTACCCGCGTTTGACGGCGAGCGGCAAGCGGTAGCCGAGTCGCGTACTCACGCGATCCGACCACGGCCCCAATGCGACGACCGCCGATGGAGCGCTGATCGTTCCGGCTTGTGTGTCGACCGCCCAACCCTCACGAAACGAGTCCGCATCGCCGATGAAGAACCGTCCACCCAGCGCTTCGAAATACTTCGCGTAGGCGGTGACAAGCGCGTTGGGATCGTTCACGGAATAGGATGCCGTATAGCGCAAGCCGCCTAACAAGGCCTTGTCGAGATCGGGTTCTTTCTGTTGCAGGTGGGCTGCATCCAGCGATTCGAATTCGACGCCATATTCCCGATGCCACTGTTCAGCGTGCTGGATTTCCGCGTCCCGTACTTCTTCGGTGCGAAACACCTTTATCCAGCCGGTTGGGCGCAATAACGCGCTCGCGCCGGCCTCGGCCGCCAGCGCGCGGTGCTCGTCCACGCAATGCTCGATCAGAGTCGAGTACGACCTGGCGATGGCGGCGTGCCTTGCCGGGTGAGAATTGCGCCAGTATTGCCACAGGAAGGGGGCCGTCTTGAGGATGGCATCGGCATGGTAGCGAACGTCCGGCGACTGGTTGCGCGCGTACCGAAGCAAGGTGCCGAGGTCACGTGGAAACGCATAGGGATACACACCTTCGCGCTGGATCAGCCCGGCGTTACCGAACGAAGTTTCGTTGCCAGGCTGCTTGCGGTCGACCAGTGCGACCTGACGGCCACGTTTCTGAAGATGCACCGCCACGCTTACGCCGACAATGCCCGCGCCGAGCACGACGGCATCGAATTTCATTGTTGTCATCAACTCACCTGTTGCCGGTTACGCGACATCTTCACGTAACGACGACGGGTTGGCAAGCTGACGCCCGCATGCCTCCCTACGTCACATGCTTCAAGAAGTCCCTCAAGCGTTGCTTAGTCGGGTTGTCGATCAGCATCGCCAGTTCGCTCTCCTTCGCAATTCTCCTGTTGGTCATAAACAGCAAGCGTGTCCCCACCCGCCTCGCTTATTCGCTCGCAGACTCGACGGGAAGCTCGGCGCCTCGCTCGGGCCGGCGGACGGCTCGCACCTTCCCGCTGTTTCCGCCGCCGCAGAAGAACTGATCGCCGCCATCGGCTTCCAGCCCTGATACGACTAAGCCGGGCGGCATTTCGAGGCTTTCCAGCACTTCTCCCGTACCAGGATCGACTCGCCGCAACTCGCTCGCGTCATCTTCCCAGGTGCCGTGCCAGAGTTCTCCGTTGCTCCAGGTGACGCCGGTGACGAAGCGGTTGGACTCGATGGTGCGAAGAATCGCCCCTGTTTCGGGATCGACCTGATGAATCTTCCGGTCGCTATAGCGCCCCACCCAGAGCGTCCCTTCGGCCCACGCAAGCCCCGAGTTACCCCCACCGCCGGGCGCCGGAATCGTACCCAGCACACGGCCGGTATCCGGATCGATCTTCTGGATGCGATCATCGGCGATCTGAAACAGATGCTGGCCGTCAAAGGCCGTTCCTGCTCGCGCGACGACGTCGATCGAGCGCACCGTTTCTCCGCTTGCCGGATCGAAGGCTGTCAGCTTGTCTCCGGTAGCAATCCAGACGCGCTGACCGTCATACGTGACTCCACCCACGTTGTCGACGCCCGGAAAGGGTCCATATTCACGCACGATTTTGGCGGCTGATCGATTCATGGTTTCCATCCTAATCACTCGGTAGGGGGGCGGGGAGTAACAAAGTCGTCGTGAATCCGGGCATGGGCGGCGTCATCCAGCGTCGCGCCCGTCCGCGGCCGAACGATTGCACCTTGCCGGCTGCGGCTAGCGAGTCGAGTGCCCGCTGCATGGTGCGCTGGCTGGCGTCCAGCGCAATCGCGAGCGCCGAGCTCGACCACGACTCGCCGTCGGCGAGGAAGGCGAGCACCGTTGCATGCGGCTCTTCGACCGGCCGCGCGAGCACGACGACCTCGTGCGCGCCATGCGGCACCAGCGCAAAGCCCCGCTTCGTCGCGCTCACGCCTGCCAGCGTCCCAAGCAACGCGCGAAGCCGCCCGACTTCGACGCGCAGCCGCGCGCGATGCGATTCATCGGCGTGCTTCGTCCGGAATGCTCGCGCGATGAGTGCGTCCCTCGACACATCTTCGGGCCACGCTTCGGCTAGTGCGCGTGCGAGCGTGAACAACACCGGGCGCCTGGCGAGTGGAACCACGATGTTTGCTTCACGTACGACATAACGGCAAGCGTCCACAACGAGCGCCTTCGACGCCAGTAACGCCTCGACCTCCTCGAGCAGGAGGGGCCGCTCCTCGCCATGCGCGAGCAAGCGCGCCGCTGGCGTGTTCAGCAGAAGGAGTGCGCTTTCGACCTCTGCGATCAGCGACGGGATACCTGCATGGCGCGCGGCGCGCTCGGCCCTCGCGAGCGCAGCGCGCGCTATCTTCGTCTGGAGGCGGCGCATCGCGATCCCCGCGACGACCAGCTCGTGGGCGGCTCGCGGCGCGGGTGGAAAGGGCGCGGGATCGAGTTGGGCGAGCAGGCGCTCGGCTTCGTCGAGGCGCCCGATCAATAGCAGGCGCCGCACTGCGAGATACCGCGCATGCGCGGCGTTCAGCCGGTCACCGTGGGCTTCGAGCGTCGCCCGCGCGGCGTCGAGCGCCTTTGCGGGCCAGCCCAGATCGCGCGAGGCGAGCGCGATTTCGGCTTCGGCGACCACACATCTCGCGCGGGCCACCGGCTCCTTAGGACCGAAGGCGCGCGCCGCACTTCGCACGAGCGCTTTCGCTCGAACGAGATCGCCGAGCTGCGCCATCGCAATGCCTCGCAGCGCGAGGGCGGGCGCGTCGTCGCGCAAGGCGACCCGGTTCAGTGCGCCGAGCGGATCACCCGCCGCCAGCGCCCGTGCCGCGGCCGTTACAAGCGAGTCCATGGTCTATTCGAATCCCGCCACACTTGTCACTCCCACCGTTCGGGTGCCTGTGACTAATCTAGCACGACCACCAACCAGTACGTCGTATCGACAACTGAACGAACGACGAAGGACGCCCAAGGAGGCAAGCATGACCACGACACATACGACCGCGACACGTGAAGAGTGGCTGGCGGCGCGGCTCGAACTGCTCAAGACGGAGAAGGCGCTCACGCAGCAGAGCGACGCGGTGGCGCAGCAGCGGCAGGCACTGCCCTGGGTGCGAATCGATAAGACGTACCGATTCGAAACCGATGCGGGAAGTGCCTCGCTGGCCGACCTCTTCAAAGGACGCTCGCAACTCCTCGTGTACCACTTCATGTTCGGGCCCGACTACAAGGCGGGGTGCCCGTCGTGCTCGTCGATTGCGGATGGGTTCGACGGCACCGTAGTTCATCTGGCGAATCATGACGTCACGCTGACGGCGGTGTCGCGGGCGCCGTTCGAGAAGCTGCAGACGTACCAGCGCCGGATGGGGTGGACGTTCCCCTGGGCGTCCTCGTACGGAAGCGACTTCAACTTCGACTTCAACATCGCGTTTACCGAGGCGCAGCAGCGTGAAGGGAGCATCGAATACAACTACGAGCGTGGCGGACACGCGATGGACGAAGCCCAGGTTCCGGAGCCGGTCGCGCAGTTCGCGGCCACCTGCGGAACCGACCCGGCGACGTACACGCGAGATAGACCGGGCTTGAGCGCGTTCGTACTCGAGGACGGCGTTGTCTATCACACGTATTCCACCTATGCGCGTGGGGTGGACGGCATCTGGGGCATGTATCAATGGCTCGACCGCGCCCCGAAGGGCCGCAACGAGACGGGCGTCTGGTGGAAGCGTCACGACGAGTACGAGACGCGCTGAGCCAGGTGATGGAACACGTTAGAGCAACCGGGGGACGGGAAATGCCGGGACGTCCGATCGACATGCCGGTTTCGCAGCGGGCGTTCCTCGGCGTCTCGGCGCTGCTCTTCGCCGTCAGCGCGGCGGTGACGATCGTTAGCGCCGCGTCCATGTCGGCGATGGGCGAGATGCCGATGCCCGGCGGCTGGACGATGTCGACGGCATGGATGCGGATGTGCGGACAGACGTGGCCCGGCCTCGCGGCGTCGTTCCTCGGCATGTGGATCGTGATGATGGTCGCGATGATGCTGCCATCTCTGGTTCCCATGCTGTGGCGCTATCGCGTGGCCGTCGGCGGGACTGGCGAGACGCGCCTTGGCGGGCTGACGGTGCTAGTGGGCGTGGGGTACTTCCTAGTGTGGACCGCGTTCGGCATGGCCGTATTTCCGCTGGGCGTTGCGCTGGCGGCGCTCGAGATGGCGCTGCCGGCGCTGGCGCGCGCCGTTCCGCTCGCCGCAGGTGTCATTGTGTTGATGGCCGGGGCGCTGCAGTTCACGGAATGGAAGGCACGGCACCTTGCCTGCTGCCGCGAGGCGCCGGGGCGTTGCCTCATGTTGCCAGGGTTGCCCGCCGACGCTGCCACGGCATGGCGGCACGGCCTGCGCCTCGGCGCCCACTGCAGCTATTGCTGTGCCGGCCCGACCATGGTCCTTCTCGTCGTCGGCGCCATGGATTTGCGTGTGATGGCTGTAGTGACGGCGGCTATCACCGTCGAACGTCTTGCCCCACGTGGTGAACGGGCAGCGCGGGTGATTGGGGCCGGTATCGCCGGCGGAGGGGTGTTGCTGATCGCGCGCGCAGTGGGATTGGGATGAGGCCGCCGCCATCGCTAATCGCTCGTTTTCGCTGGACGGCTTTCGAGGTGGCAGCCGGGGCTTCAGTCGCTGTCTGCGACTTGACGAGCGGGTAGCGGTGAGAGCCGCACCCGCCCCATGGCGATGGCAGATCAGTCTGTCACACCGCCGTAATTGCGTTGTCCCCGCAGACGCAGGGCGATGCGGCCAAACGCGCGCCATTGCTGGGCGATCATACCGTCACCATAGGAGCGCCCTGCGCCGTGCGGTACGGGCAACTGGTCACGAATGCCGGTCGGCTCGACGGTAGGGTTCCACGACGCGGTCCTGAACATCATGTCCCACCACGGAAACAGCACGCCGAAGTTACAGCCGTAGCGTGTGCCTTCATGGCCGTAACCGACCGCGTGATGACGCCGATGAAAAATCGGGCTCACGATCACGCGTTCGAGCAGCCATCCATACAGCAAGCGCGCGTTCACGTGCTGCACGCTCTGCATGAAGTTGCCGACCGCGACCAGCACGACGAACTGCGTCGGCTGCACGCCGATGAACAGCGAAATTGCAGCGAAGAACGCGGCCTGAATGATGTCGTCGAGAAAGTGATTGCGGTCGTCGGCCCACAACGACATCTGCTGTTGGCTGTGGTGCACTGCGTGCAGTTCCCACCACACGCCGAAGCGGTGCTGCCAGCGGTGATACCAGTATCCGAAGAAATCGAGCACGATCAGATAGATGAGGAACGACACTACCGGTTGATCGGTGACCCCGGGCCACAGCCCGTCGATATCGATGTTCGGCACGTCGTAGATCGCCATCAGGCTCTGCCAGTGATCGAACAGCGGCTGCAGCATGAAGAAGAACGCGATATTGATGATGCCGAGCTTGGCGATCCACGTGTAGATCACATCGGCTCGCAGCGCTTTTCGATCGGACCACGCTTCGATGGGACGCAGCGCTTCCAGCGGCCGCAAGGCGATATAAGTGATCAGTATTTCCAGCACGCCGATGATCACCCAATAGAGCGCATCGTAGGTGTCCTCGTCGTATCCCATCAGGCCGAAGCGGTAGAAAAACGGCTGTACCACGTCGACGTACAGGAGTGTCTGTAACGCCGAGATGCCATTGTCGAGTTGCGCGACGATTTCGTGAATCATCGAAAACCTCTTGAAATTGCGGGTGCTGTTATCAAAACGAAAGTCTGGTCAGTCTGGATTGGGCGCATACACGGGTGCACGGTTGGCAAAATACAAACCGTGCGGTGAGCGTCCGACCGCGATTGTGTCGATAAGTTTATGGGTTGTCAGATCAATGATGCCGACATGCCGCGAAAAACGGAATGTGACCCACAGGTAGCGGTGATCCGCGGACAGTTCCATGTCGTCAGGGCCAGGCATGAGTCCGGTGATGTCGGCTGCCTGCGCCGGCATCGCCATGGTTAGCGTGCAGTAAGTTAGCGCGGCAAGTGCGCAGGCCTTTGTAATCGAAGCGATAGAAATTGGCATCTGAACGATAGACTGGCGGGAAAACAAATTGGGGGAACATCGTGGTGGCGGGCGCAGGCGGATTCAGCGTGCGTTGACCGCGCTCAAACCGTTGGCGGCTTAACGCGCCAGTTCGCTCTGCCGATGACACGCGACACTTTGTTATTTATATGAAGGGTTCGGCGATGGCTGGGGCCAGTAAGATACGGCTCGCCGAATTTTTCCGAATAGAAGGAGTGTTTTCAGTGATTCAACCGAGCAACGTGTTCAAGGATAACCTCGCCCAACTGCCTGCCATTGACGGTATCGCACGTATCGATCTGCTCGACGGCAAGGGCGCCGTGGTGGCAAGCATCGAGAACAAGCCGGGCAAGCAGGGCTCGCTGGCGGTGTACCACTATCTGCAGCAGACCTTTGGCACGCTGGACGCCAAGGCGGCCGAACACGGCCTTGCGGTGTTCGCCGAGCATACGGCCGACGCGCGCAACCGTCCGGGTGCACACCCGAACGTCGACCATCTGCTCGCGATTGCGGCCGGTGCGGAAGCGTTGCGCATCGACGTCGTCGCAGCCGGCTAGGCGCACCACTGTTGCGCGGCGCGGCGTGGATCGCGTGACACCGGGCCGCGCCATAACCCGTATCGATTCACGCTAGCGTTCCGGTCTACGAATGAGTGCCTGAATCGTTGGCGGCAAGAATAAAATCAACGAATGCCCGGAGCGGAGCCGGCATGTGCGTTCGGCTCGGGTAGTACAGAAACGGTCCGGTGAAGGATTGACACCACTCATCGAGCACCGGCGCGAGCGCGCCTTGCTCTATGGCCGGCCGCAGAAACGCGGCGCAACTTCCGAGGCACATCATGAAACAACTTCAACTAGGTAAGACGGGTCCGCTAAGCTCTGCGATCGGTCTTGGCTGCATGGGTATGTCAGGCATGTACGGTCCCTCCGACCGCGCCGAAAGCATCGCAACGATTCACGCCGCGCTCGAAGCCGGCATCACGCTGCTCGATACGGGCGATTTCTATGGCTCCGGCCACAACGAAATCCTGATTGGCGAGGCCCTCAAGAGCGCGCCGCCGTCACGTCGCGATGCGGCGATCGTCAGCGTGAAATTCGGGGCCATGCGCGACCCGGCAGGGGGCTGGTCGCTCTACGATGCACGTCCCGCAGCGGTCAAAAATTTTCTCGCCTATTCGCTGCAGCGGCTGGGCGTCGATCATATCGACATCTACCGTTCCGCGCGGCTCGATCCCAACGTGCCGGTCGAAGACACGGTTGGAGCGATTGCCGACATGATCAAGGCCGGCTATGTGCGGCACGTCGGTTTGTCCGAAGTGGGCGCCACGACCATTCGCCGTGCGGCAGCGGTGCATCCCGTGAGCGATCTGCAGATCGAGTACTCGCTGATTTCGCGCGGCATTGAAGACGAGATCCTGCCGACGTGCCGCGAGCTCGGGATCGGCGTGACGGCGTATGGCGTATTGTCCCGCGGCCTGATTAGCGGCCATTGGAGCAAGGATTCCGCGGGGAAAGGCGATTTTCGCGCTATGAGTCCGCGGTTCCAGGGGGACAATGTCGATCACAATCTCGCGCTCGTGGATGCGCTGCGCAAGGTGGCTGATGCAAAAGGCGTCTCGGTTGCGCAGATTGCGATTGCGTGGGTTGCAGCGCAGGGCAGCGATATCGTGCCGCTCGTTGGGGCGCGCCGGCGCGATCGTCTTGCGGAAGCGCTCGGTGCGGTTGACGTGACGCTCACCGCGGAAGATCTCGCTGCGATCGCACAGGCAGTACCGATCGGGGCTGCCGCGGGTGAGCGTTACGCGGCGGCGCAGATGGCGCATCTCGACAGCGAACAGGGTAGCCGCGGACACACTGCCTGACGCGCTGACGCCGCGAACGTCATTCGCTCCGATTCAAGAAGCCACGCTATCTAGCAGCGGGCGGCGGATGCGAAACCGTTCGAAGGGCCGTCGCTCACGAGCGCGGCAGCACAACGATCGAGACTACATCGCATCATAATTTTTATATATCATCATGTGATGTATATGCGCTTTACTCCGGCACCCTGCATGGTTTGACCCCGATGTGTTCGCGTCAAAGGAGGGGCTTCGAGACTCATGGGGACTCAGAAATCAATCTGAGGGACGTTAAAGGCGCCTTTGAGCGACTTCAGTTCGGCGCGGTGCATCTCGGCGAGACGGGCAAGCACCAGTTCGCCCGCTTTCAACAAATGAACCTCGACCTGGCGGCGGTCGGTCTCACTGACCTTTCTGCGGACCAGATCGAGTGCCTCACAGCGGGATACGAGCGCAACCACACCGTGATGCTGCGCCTGGAGCCTTTCCGCAAGCTCGCCGACGGTGGCCCATTCGCGCTCCGGATAGCCCTTGATGTGCAGGAGCAGCAGATACTGCAATGGTGTAATGCCTTCGCCCTGGGCGGCCTGCTCAGAAAAACGCTCGAAGCGCCGCATCTGGTAGCGAAACTCGGACAGCTGCTCGAAGTCCGTCTTGGTCAAGCCGCGAGCGAGTGCTTTCATCGGAGTTCTGTGAAGAAAAGGTAGGGTGAAAAGTATATCATGTCATGATATTTGCGCCTGTATTCAACTCTGGTGACGGGGGCAGCGGCTATGCAGCGGTGTGTCGCTGCTGGGCGTAAGCCTGGCGGTACAGCCCCGCGATGAGGTCGGCCTGCGTGATCATTCCGGCAAGCCGCTGATTCGAATCCAGAACCGGGATATGGTGGTGCCCGTAGTTCGCGAACACGGGCACCAGCTCGACGATCGGTGTCGTCGCGTCGACCGTATGAACGTCGACGTTCATCAAGGCGCCGACCAGCGGCGCCGGGGTGATGCTGCGCCGGAACCAGCGTTGCATGGGAGACGACAGAGCGGCCCCTTTGCTGAACGCGCGTTTGTCGACGAGGTCTGCGCGGGTCACGATGCCGATAACGTGCTGCCTCTCGTCAGTGACCGGGAGTGCCTTGATACGGCTTTGTTTCAGCAGACTCCATGCGGCGGAAGCTCTCGTGGCTGCCGATACGGCGACCAGGGAGCACGACATGATGTCCGCGCAGGTCAGTTCGTTGAATATGCGGGCATAGGCCTGCAACTGAACATCGCGCAGCAGGGATTCCAGATCGTCCGTGTCGATATCGAGCAATTCGCCGCGCCGGTTCAGCACCGACTCGAGGTCCGCGCGCGTGAAGCCTTCGTTCGCCGCCGGGGCCGCCGCGCCTTTGCCCGAAGTCTGGGCGACGTGCGGGTATCGATGCCCGGTAGCCGCGTGGTAGGCGATGGCAGCGCATAGCAGCGCTACGGACTGGATCGCAATCGGTTCGGCCACAAAGCGGTAGCCCAGCGCGTGCACCGCCGGACCGCCAAGGACCGCGGTCAGCGCAACCGCGCCCGACGGGGGGTGAACACATCGCAGCGCGAACATCGCACAGATCGCCAGCGCCACGGCCAGAGCGGCGGCGCCCACCGGATCGGCGATCCAGCTTGCACAGGCAACGCCGACCGTGGCGGAGACGATATTGCCGCCGATGATGGACCACGGTTGCGCAAGCGGACTGGCCGGAACCGCGAATAGCAGCACGGCCGAAGCACCCATTGGAGCCACAAGGAGCGGAATGTTTGCCGCCGGTCCGAGAAGGACGTGCATTGTCCCGCCGGTGAACGCAATCCCCAGCAATGCGCCGAGACACGATCTGAAGCGTTCTGGCCACCGGACGGCAATGGGGTGGGGAGTAAAGCTGGAAAGCCAGCGAATAAGAGCGTAGCGGGACAAGGTTCAGGTAGGAAAGGGGGGTATCCCGTGGGACGCCACCGCACCTTGCGGGAAAATCCTCACGAAGCGAAAGAACGTGTCGTCATGATTGTAGTTCATTGTGATATAAAAATACGTTTCGGATCGTCGCGATCCGAAACGTACTGATCACAGGGTCAGACTGATTCTGCGTCTGGTGCAGAAATACAGCACCCGCGAAGGATGCCCTATCCGCAGACCCGTGCAACCACGCGGGCCCGCGGCGCGACACCGCGATACCGTTAAACCGCTTTGACTTCGCGCAGGTTGAAGATGTCCTGCTTGGTGTAGCCAAGGCTCGCCAGCACTTCGTCCGTATGTTCGCCGAGCAGCGGCGACGCGGTGACTTCCGGCTTCATATCCGAGAACTTGATCGGGCTGCCCACCGTCAGATACGAGCCGCGCTTCTTGTGCGGCACTTCGACAATCGTGCCGCTCGCGCGCAACGACGGATCGTTGGCCAGTTCCTTCATCGTCAGCACTGGCGCGCACGGAATGTCGAATTTGCGCAAGATGTCGACCGCTTCGAATTTGGTCTTGTCGGCGAGCCACGCTTCGATGGTTTTGAATATCCCGAAGATATGCGGTTGACGCGCTTCGGCAGTCTTGTAGGCCGGGTCGTCGATCCACTCGGGTTTGCCCAGTGCCTTGCAGATCGGCTCCCACGCATGGCCCTGGATCGTGAAGTAGATGTAGGCGTTCGGATCCGTTTCCCAACCCTTGCACTTGAGCACCCAGCCCGGCTGGCCGCCGCCGCCCGCATTGCCGCCGCGCGGCACCACATCGCTGAATTCGCCGTGCGGATATTGCGGATATTCCTCGAGGTAACCCACGCGCTCCAGCCGCTGCTGGTCCCGCAGCTTCACGCGGCACAGGTTCAGCACGCTGTCCTGCATCGATACGGCGACCTTCTGGCCTTTGCCGGTTTTGTCGCGTCCAAGCAGTGCGGTCAGAATGCCGATCGCCAGATGCATGCCGGTGTTGCTGTCGCCGAGCGCTGCGGCGCTGATAGTCGGCGGACCGTCCCAGAAGCCGGTGGTGGACGCCGCGCCCCCTGCGCATTGCGCGACGTTTTCGTAGACCTTGAGGTCGTCGTAGTGATGGCCGTCGCTGAAGCCCTTCACCGAAGCGACGATCATCTTCGGATTGAGTTCGTTGAGGCGTTCCCACGAAAAGCCCATCCGATCCAACGCGCCTGGGCCAAAATTCTCGACCAGCACGTCCGATTCGCGGATCAGTTTTTCGAGTACCTCCTTGCCTTCGGGCTTTTTCGTGTCCAGTGTCAGCGACTTCTTGTTGCTGTTGAGCATGGTGAAGTAAAGCGCGTCGGCGTCGGGGATGTCGCGCAACTGGTTGCGCGTGACGTCGCCCGAACCCGGTCGTTCAACCTTGATTACGTCGGCGCCGAACCAGGCGAGCAACTGGGTGCAGGCGGGGCCGGCCTGAACGTGGGTGAAGTCGATGATCTTGATGCCTTCGAGAGGTTTGGTCACTTTGATATCTCCTTGGTTACGCTGGATCACTTTTTCATTGCCGCGCTTTGCGGATTCAGATTGGTCAGGCGGCCGCTTTCGGTGCCGGCCGCTTCGTCGATCACGGCATTGATCAAGGTCGGCTTGCCCGATGCGAGCGCTTCGACGAGCGCCTTCGTCAGTTCTTCCGGTGTGGTCGCGTGGTAGCCGACACCGCCGAATGCTTCGATCATCTTGTCGTAGCGCGCACCCTTCACGAACACGGTCGGCGCGACGTCCTTGCCGCCCGTCGGGTTCACGTCGGTGCCGCGATACACACCGTTGTTGTTGAAGACGATCGTGCAAACCGGCAAGTCGTACCGGCAGATGGTTTCGAGTTCCATGCCGCTGAAACCGAACGCGCTGTCACCTTCGATCGCGACAACCGGTTTGCCGCTTGTCACCGCCGCGCCGATCGCGAAGCCCATGCCGATGCCCATGATTCCCCACGTGCCGGAATCGAAGCGTTTGCGCGGCTCGTACATGTCGATGATGCTGCGCGCGTAGTCGAGTGTGTTCGCACCTTCGTTGACGACGTTGATGTCCGGGCGCGTCTTCAGAACATCGCGGATTGCGCGCAATGCGCTGTGGAAATTCATCGGCGACGGGTTCTTATCGAGCGTGGCGGCCATCTTTGCGAGGTTCTTGCTCTTGCGCTCGGCGATCGCGCCGGTCCACTCAGCGCCCGGCTTCGCGAATCCCGCATCGAGGCCAGCACGCAATGCCGCCACGCACGAGCCGATATCGCCGATCACCGGCGCGGCAATCGCGACGTTGCTGTCGATTTCGGTCGGCGAAATATCGACCTGGACGAACCGCTTGGGCTCAGCGCCCCACGTTTTGCCCTTGCCATGCGAGAGCAGCCAGTTCAGACGCGCGCCGATCAGCACGACGACGTCGGCTTCCTGCAGCACGAACGAGCGCGCCGCCGACGCCGATTGCTCGTGGGTATCGGGCAACAGGCCCTTGGCCATCGACATCGGCAGATACGGAATGCCGCTTTGCTCGACGAACGCGCGGATCTCCGCGTCGGCCTGCGCATACGCGGCGCCCTTGCCGAGCAGGATCAGTGGACGCTTGGCGCTCTTCAGCACATCGATCGCACGCTTGACCGATTCCGGCGCCGGCAACTGACGCGGCGCGGCGTCGACGACTTTGACCAGCGACTGTTGTGCCTTCACGGCGTCAAGCGTTTGCGCGAGCAACTTGGCCGGCAAGTCCAGATACACGCCACCCGGACGGCCCGACACCGCGGCACGGATCGCACGCGCCACGCCGATGCCGATGTCTTCCGCATGCAGCACGCGGTACGCGGCCTTCGCATACGGCTTGGCGGCATTCAACTGATCCATCTCTTCGTAATCGCCCTGCTGCAGATCCACGATCTCGCGCTCGCTCGAGCCGCTGATCAGGATCATGGGGAAGCAGTTGGTGGTCGCGTTGGCGAGCGCGGTCAAGCCGTTCAGAAAGCCCGGCGCCGACACCGTCAGGCAGATGCCAGGCTTCTGCGTCATGAAACCGGTAATGGCCGCTGCGTTGCCCGCGTGCTGTTCATGACGAAACCCGATGAAACGCATCCCTTCCGCTTGTGCGAGCCGCGCGAGGTCGGTGATCGGGATGCCGACAAGACCAAAGATGGTGCTGATGTCGTTCAGTTTCAGCGCGTCGATGACGAGATGAAATCCGTCGGTCGTCTCGGCTGCCTGTTGCTTCGGGGTCGCTTCTTCTGCGGGCCTATCGGCTTCTGCCATGATGTCTCTCCTTGGTCACGGGGCGTTATGGGATTCGTCGCGAGTTGCGCGCTCACGTTGTTGTTTATTCAGGCGAGCCGCCGGACGACGGTTGCAGCCGCGCTTCGGCGATGACCATGCCAGCCGGCGCGCCCGAGTTCTCGATCCAGCGTTTTCTCATGGGGGCGAGGATGAACTTCGCGGACACCGCTGCCGCGATCGAGATCGCCGCCGCCGAGATGAACACGGTGCTCCACCCGCCGTTCGCCGACAGCACCGATGCGATCGGCACCAGCATCGACGCGGTCCCCTTCGCGGTATAAAGCGTCCCCGCATTGGCCGCGGCGTATTTGCTGCCGAACGTGTCCGCGCAGGTGGCCGGGAAGATCGAGAAGATCTCGCCCCAGCACAGGAACACGGTGGCTGCGAAGAACATGAATGCGTAGGGGTTGTGGCCGAACTGCATGAGTCCCAGCAGCGCGACGCCTTCGCCGAGAAAGATCATGAACATCGTGTTTTCACGGCCGATGCGGTCCGACAGAAAACCGCACAACGGACGCGTGAAGCCGTTGCACAGATTGTCGATCGACAGCGTCATCGTGAGCAGCGGCAGCGTGACGCCCAGCAGATTCACCGGCTGTTTGGCAAAGCCGAATTCCTTCGCGATCGGCCCAAGCTGGGCGGTTGCAATGATGCCGCCGGCCGCGACGAACACGAACATCAGGTACAGCACCCAGAAGAGCGGCGAACGGATCATCTCGCCGGGCGTGTAGTCGATCTTGCTTGCCACCACGCGTTTGGCCGTGGCTGCGGTTGCGGGCGGTTTCGGCCGTATCAGCATGGTGCCGAGCAGCAGCATGCAGGCGCCCTGGAAAATGCCGAAGAACATGAACGTGTGTTCGTAGCCCGAGCGCTGAATCATGTTGGCGATCGGGATTACGGTGACGGCCGCGCCGGCGCCGAACCCTGCCGCGGTCAAACCGGCCGCGAGACCGCGCTTGTCCGGAAACCATTTGAGCGCCGTGCCGACGCAGGTGCCATACACGCAACCCGCGCCGATGCCGGCGATCACTGCCGCGACGTAGAGCTCGGCGAGACTGCTCGCATGCGCGTCGATGATCCAGCCGAGCGCCGCACACAGCGAACCGCCAATCACGACCGGGCGCGGCCCGAACTTGTCGACCAGCCAGCCTTCGACAGGCACGAGCCAGGTTTCAGTGACGATGAAGACGGTGAACGCGGTCTGGATTGCCGCCTGGCCCCAATGGTGGGCGTTATCCATAGGTACGACGAAAAGCGTCCACGCATATTGCAGATTCGCGACAAGCCCCATGCACACAATGCCGATCGCCAGTTGCACCCAGCGGTGATGCCAGAACGCCGTACTGCCGCTCCGGGATACGTTGGAATGTCCCATGTCTTTCGTCTCCTGTAGATTCCGTCGCGCTCGGGTGGCGCGTTGGACTTACGTGATCGAATCGCTTCATTGCCGGTTTGTTGGTGGGCAATGGCGCGCCAATGGTCGGCCAGCGGGAACTGCACTAACGAAAACCCTTACCCGTCGATCGCACGACAACTGGGTGAAAGGTGTTTGGCGTGGAGCGCGTCTGAGGAGATGCTGCGCGAGAACGGCGATAAGTGAAAGTTAAAACATTTTATGGTTTGCATTAGGCATACCTAATAGATAGGCGTGCTGCTACTGACTATTGGGCTGTGAGCAACGCGATGCAGCTGTCCGGACATCCGGATTGGGTCGCTGCCGTACTGGAGGGGAATCGAATGTATAAACAAAACACTATTGTTTTTCGAAATAACTTTAATTGTTGTTTATCTACGTGTGCTCCTATTGTTGGTCATGCCATTTGCCTGAAGGAGACGAACATGAACCAGTCCCAGTTCGACGCTTGCGACAGCACGCATGATCCGGAAGTCGAGGCGCAACTGTGCGCCTATAACAGTGCGTTCGATGAACTCGGCCTGCGCTTCCGTTGGGATGCGAGCACGCTGGCGCTAGTCGCCATGATCGACGGTGAGGAGGCGCAGATTGCTGCGTATATCGAAGCGCACCATGCGCACTTGCTGAAAGCGTATAGCGCCGGGTTTCTGAGCCGGGCCATTCTCGAGAAGAAAAACGCCCGCTATCCCGCGCGCATACCGAGGCGCGTCGAGAGCGCGGCGCAACTGAGCGACGTGGCACATCAGCCACCGACAAGCAGCCGGCGCGTGCGCGTGTCGTACGAGGTCGAGCTGCCGGCGCTGGCTGGTGTTTAGACGCGGCGGCGGATGAGGTCGAAGCGGCGATCGCGGCGTGCGCTGCCTCATCAGCGGCGCACGCCGCTAATCAGTGTTCATTCATTGATCTCGCTTCACAGCATGCGCGCGCGATTCGTTTCTATCTTGCCTGCGATCAGGCTTACCGTTGCGCGCCGAATAGGAAAGCTCCGCGCGTGATCCCGAAACCGGCCGGCCACCCCCGCAGTGCGTTCAATGACCGCCTCCGCGGCACGGGCCGGTAGGCCCGTCAGGCTGGCAAGCTGCAACAGATGCTTACGCGCCGGCGCGCGGCTCTCGCCGCACACGTCCATTTGATGCTCACCGCCCGGCCCTTCGTTGAAGGTCAAGTCGTAAGCCGGTGAGAATTGCCACTGCCCCTGCGCCGACAGTCGGAAAGAGAAGTTTTTCGTGTGGTCGTCCCGATTGTTGAACACCACATTGAACACACAGCGCTCAAAGGCCCGCAACACTTCACGCTCATCCCGCGTGATGAAGCGAGTCAATTTCAGAAGCGAACCATAGTCGATCGACGGATATCGGAAGTTGGCGTTCAGCGCGCCGGCAGCGGTGTGCATTGGCACGCGCTGAGCGCCAGACCGGTCGAAACGCTCGATGCCGAATGCTGAAAGAGACGGACCGAGATCAAAGTACCTTGTTAACGGCACGGGAATCTCACATGCTTCGGCAAGCACGGCATACAGCGCCTCGACTGCGCACACCTCCTTGTGGTCGTACTGGGCGGGAAACTTGACCAGCCAGGGCGTGCCGGCACGCTGCTCCGAGTTCGACATGCGGCCACTGTGCGGGTCGAAGTTGACCAGCACTTTAGGCCGGGCGCCGTGCGGCGAGCCGCCCATCAGGACGAGTTCGCGCAGCAACTCGGTACTGCCGTCCGTCATCACTTCGCGGACCTCCCGGGCAAGCTCGATAAGCTGCACATCGGAAGGTTGAAGATCGTCTCCCTGAGCCGGCTCAAAAACAAGGGCACCCATTGCCTTCTCGCCAATGAACGCAAGACGGTCGAGCGGGGACATCCGCGCAGGCTCCCAGCCTCGCTGCCGAAAGAGACGGTCCATTAGCAGCATGCCCCAGCCGTCGGGCAGCGCATCGGAAACGAGCCCTGGCAAGCGAAACTGGTGGTCCGGAAAGCTATCGTAGGCCTGCTGACGCAATGCCAGATGCAAGGGCGAAAGCTCGAGACCGCGTTGCAGCGCCTCGGAGGAGTACTCAAATATCAGGTTTGTCCCGTCGTCCCCGAGCTTGCCCAGTTCGAAACGCTCGCTCCAGCCGGCGTAGACGACGCTCAGTTTTTTCATCGTCACCTCCGGGAAGCCCGCTCACGCGCGGCGCTCGCCTTTTCCATCGCGCGAATGGAGTTCGGTTTGTATTCGAACAGAGGCGACAGCGAGCCGGTCAGCCCAAGCGCCATCGCTACCCGGAGAAGACTCTCAAGCGTTGCCTTCCCGGTACGTTCGAGGTTGCGTACCGCGCGCTCGGACACCCCGGCGCGGGCGGCCAGTTCGCTTTGCTGAAGATTCTGAGCGAGGCGCTGCACGCGTAGCCGTTGACCCAGTTCAAGCGCGATTTCGTCCGCAGTAGCGAGATCAAAGAGCAACATTTTGCCGGTTATCCATCAAATTTGCCGATAAACGTTAATATTTTACCGGTTAATGTTCATTGGAACAATGCGATCCTATTTAACAGGTAAATATGTGCCGTTTATACTATATTTTTCGAGTTAACCAGCCAGAAAATGATGATTACTCGAAGTCGCTCACGATCGCGCGGTTGCACAGCATGCCTGCACGGCCGGCGATGAGTTTTCCGCCAGCAAGGCCTTGATCTTCGCTTCGGTCTGTTCGTGGTCGCCTTCGCCGAAGTGCGTGTAGACCACGTGCCCTCAAAACGGCGATCAAACGCTTCGACATTACGTTCCCGGTGGCGCAGGACAACGACTATGCAACGTGGCGCGCCTACGACAACCAGTATTGGCCTGCGTTTTATCTGGTCGCCAGCCGGAGACCATCACGCGTGCATCGGCCGGCTGCGCACAACCTGACCCAGCACGGCACAAGCAATCAACAGCGAGCCTGTGACGAAGAACACGGCGTGCAGGCCAAGATGAACGCCGATCACTCCACCGATCAACGGCCCGATAACCTGACCGGCGAATTGCGCCGACTGAAGATACCCGAGCATCGTTCCCGACTGCTGTTCACTGGCCGCGTGCCGGACCAGTTTCGCAATCGACGGCAGCAGGCCAGCCAATGTCATGCCCATCAAACCGCGCAGAAGGGCCAGTTGCCACCACTGCGTGACGAACGCTTGCGGCACCATGACGAGTCCGGTCAACACGAGGCATCCGATAATCACGTTCCAACTGCCGATCCGGTCCGCCAATGCGCCAAGCCGCGCCGCCGTCAGCATGCTGCCGAACGCCGAGCACGCCATCACGATGCCGGCCGTGCGGGCCAGGTGGTCGGTCGGCACATTGAGGTGCGCGATATACACGGTGATGATCGGTTCGATCGACATGTTGGCGAGCAGCACCATCATCGCGGTCAGCAGCAGCGCGACCATCACGGTGCGGTTGGTCAGCTTCGGCGCCGCCGCGCTTGTTGGGGCGCGCGCCTTGGCATCGGCGTCGGGGCGAAAGTCTTCCCGTACGAACAGGATCGTCAGCACGGCGGCGACCGCGATCATGGCGCCGCCGGCGAAGAACGTACTGCGAATGCTGATCAACGAGGGCAGCAGACCGCCGACCAGCGGACCCGCGAGACTGCCGGCCAGCGAGCCGGTCGAGAGGATGCCGAGTGCCCATCCCGCGCGTTCGCGAGGCGCCTGGGTGCCGATCATCACAATCGACGCCGATGCATATCCCCCGATCAATCCGGCCAGCAGCCGCAACACCACCAGCTCGGTCACGTTGTGCGCCATGCCGATCAACGACATCACGATCGCCATGCCGACTGCTGCCCTTACGAGCATCGGCTTGCGCCCATAACGATCGGCCAGACGCCCCCAGAGCGGCGCCGTGACGGCCGTGCCGAGAAAGGTCGCGCCGAACGCCACGCCTGACCACTGCACGATCGCGGCCTGCGAAGTTACACCGAGTTGCTGCACATAGAGGGGCAGAAACGGCAGCAACATGCTCAGACTGACCAGTGTGGTAAACGAGCCGAACACGCAAATGAAAAGGTTGCGGCGCCAGTAGCATGTATTCCGTTCGGCGTAGCTGGTGGCGTTCGTGAACCCGGCCCCAAGGGGCGCCACATTGGCTGCCTGATTCATATCGCCCCCCGTGATTCCGCGCGCATCTGCGCACCGGCGACGAGTACCACGTTCTGTTCCGAGTCCATTGCCTGCTCCATGCGTTTGGCGTTGCAACCAGGTTTGGCCGCAGCTGTTACCCATGGAAAGCAGTTTAGGGACGAACGCGTGGCGAGAGAATCGCCGCCGCGCGGCAGACATTCTTCCGCGTGACGGTTTAATCCGCGTCGGTGATCGCTTTGAGCGTGCTGAAATGGGTGCGTAGACGCGGTACCGCGAAGTCGACGAAGGCCCGGACTTTCGGCACCGAGAGACGGCCTTGCGGCGTGAGCAGATGAACAGGGAGCGGCGCTTGCTCGTAACCGGCCAGCACGATCTTCAACGAAGCTTCGCGGACCTGCTCGGCGATGTGATACGAAAAGAGCCGCGTGACCCCGTAGCCGTCGACGGCGGAGGCCACCGCGCCTTGCACGCTGTTGACGATCAGCCGCGGCGTGAAGTGCACCGTTTGTGGAGCCGCCGAATTGTTCGATGACGGAAAGCTCCACGAATCGACGCCGAAATGCGTCATCGAAATGATCCGGTGTTGGGCGAGATCGCCGGGTTCCTCGAGACGCGGATGGTTGGCGAGATAGCGCGGCGCGGCGGCGACCACCCGGCGGACTTCGCCGACCGGCGTCGCGATCAGCGTCGAATCGGCCAGGTGGGCAATGCGCAGCGCGACGTCGATCCCTTCGTCGATCAGGTTGGCAGGGCGGTCGAGCAGATAGAGGCGCGCGGTGACATCCGGATACAGGTCCACAAACTCGTCGAGCAGCGGGCGCAGAAAGTCCTGACCGGCGGCCACGGGCGCGGTCAGCGTCAGCGTGCCGCGTGGCGCCGCGCGTTCGCCGGCGATCATCAGATCGGCTTCTTCGAGGTCGGTCAGGATTCGCCGGCACGAGGCAGCGTAGCGCTCGCCGGCTTCGCTCAGCTTGATCGTGCGCGTGGTGCGATGCAGCAGCGCCATGCCGGCATGCGCTTCGAGAAACGCAATGGCCCGGCTCACGGCGGCGGGCGAGCGGCCGAGGCGCCGGCCTGCCGCGGCAAGGCTGCCCTCGTCGAGGGCGGCGACGAATACCTTCATCGCGTCGATTCGATCCATTGCCGTTCAGCCGTCAAGGAGGGAAGAGGCGAGCTGATTGCCCGGAGCGGAGCCGAGCGTCGCGACGAGAAAATCGACGAAGCGCCGCACCCGCAACGACAGATGGCGTTTGTGGGGATACAGCAGCACGAACGGCCGGGAGGCGCCGCCGAGCGCCGGCAACACTTCCACCAGAGCGCCTGTCGCCAGGTCCTGCTCGACGACGAAACGATACGTCTGGAACAGCCCGGCGCCGCTGCGCGCCAACGTCACGCCGCCAAGTACATCGCCCGCGCTCGAATAGCCGCCATCGGTGAAATGCTCCTGCACGTCCGCCCCGCTTTTGAACAGCCAGGGAATCTTGCGGCCACTGCTTGGCAGGTCGAACTGAATGCAATCGTGGCGCGCGAGGTCCTCCAGCGACGACGGCGTTCCGGCTCGCGACAGATAAGCGCGGCTGGCCACCACGACCAGTTCCGCGTCTTCGAGCTTGCGGGCGATCAGATTCGATTCGCCCGGCGCGCTGCCGCGAATGGCCAGATCGAAGCCTTCTTCGGCGAAGTCGATGTTGCGATTGCTGATGTGCACGTCGACCCGCACCTGCGGATGCCGTTCGCGAAAGGCCGGCAGGATGGGCAGCACGCGATAGTGCGCATAGGGCGTCGGCATGCTGATGCGCAACACGCCGGCGGCGGCGGACTGCTGGCCCGTGGCTTCGCGCTCTGCGTCGACGAGTTGTCCGAGCGCCTCGCGACAACGCTCGTAGTACGTCCTGCCCGCGTCGGTCAGCCGGATACGGCGTGTGGTTCTGACGAAGAGCCGCACCTCCATGCGCTCCTCCAGCCGCGACACCGAGCGGCTCACCGCCGCCGGCGTGACGCCGGCTGCGGTGGCGGCGTCCGTAAAGCTCTCCAGTTCCGCCGCGAGACAGAACAGCTCGATGCTGCCGAGCATCAAGTCGTCGAACTGGCGCTTGCTGTTTCGTTCGATGATCCGTGAGCTATTCATTACCTGATGTATCAAATGAATTCTACTTGGGCGTATTTATCGACGCGAGTGGCATAAGTATAGTCAGTTACATGGGAGCCGGACAGCCATCGCGACTCCCTGCGATGCCCGCCGATGCGTGGCTCGGAGCCGTTTTCCTTTACCCATGGAGCCGAGCGTCATGAACAGGCAAAACAAGACTGTCGTCGTCACCGGTGCATCTAGCGGTGTCGGCTTTGCGCTGGCCGAGGCCTATGTGGAGCGTGGCTACAACGTCGTCGGCAATGCCCGCACGCGCTTGGATGGCGGGACGGCTGCCGGTAAGTGGTAATACGTCCCGTCGAACCCGGGGCAACTGAAAGGAGTGCATGATGCCGTACATCAATATTCAGGTGACGCGCGAAGGCGTTACCCGCGAGCAGAAGGCCGAGTTGATCAAGGGCGCGACCGATCTTGTGGTGCGCGTGTTGCACAAGGACCCCGCGGCCACTTTTGTCGTGATCGAGGAAATCGACACGGACAATTGGGGCTGGGGGGGGAATCCATCACAGACATACGCGCGCGGGAACGCTGAGCGCGTAGCGATTTCAAGGAGCTGAGGACATGAAGGACTCTCCGAATCTGCTCGCCCGGTTGGGCGTTGCCTTGCCGATCATCCAGGCGCCGATGGCGGGCGTGGGCACGCCGGCGCTTGCCGCGGCGGTGTCGAACGCGGGCGCATTGGGCTCGCTCGGTGTCGGTGCGATGAATGCGCAGAGCGCGCGGACGGCGATCCACGAAATTCGCGCATTGAGCGGCAAGCCGTTTAACGTCAATGTGTTTGTGCATGCGCCGGCCGTTGCCGATCCCGTTCGGGAGGCGCGTTGGCTCGACTATCTGGCGCCGCACTTCGCGCGCTTCGGTGCTCAACCACCCACGGCGCTGCGCGAGATCTATACGAGTTTTGTCGAAGACGATGCGATGCTCGAGATGTTGCTCGACGAGCGTCCGGCTGTGGTCAGCTTTCACTTCGGGTTGCCGTCGGCCAGGAAAATCGCTGCGTTACGCGAAGCCGGGATCATGCTGCTTGGGAGTGCCACCAGTCTTGACGAGGCAGCTCGGATCCATGCAGCAGGACTGGATGGCATCGTTGCGCAGGGCGCCGAGGCCGGCGGTCATCGAGGGAATTTCGACCCGTCGGCCCCGGACGAGTTGCTCGGCACAATGGCGCTCGTGCGGCTGATTGTTCGCGAGATTCCACTGCCGGTGATCGCGGCCGGCGGCATCATGGACGGCGCGGGCATCGCGGCTGCGTTGGCGCTGGGCGCACAGGCGGCACAACTCGGCACCGCATTCATTGCCTCGCCCGAATCCGCCGCCGACGCAGCGTATCGGGCGGCACTGCTGAGTCCGCACAGTCGCACGACATTTATTAGCGCGATCTCTGGACGTGCGGCGCGCGGCATCGAGAACCAGTTCAGCGAGTTGGGCGATGATCCAACGTGCCCCGCGCTGCCTGATTATCCGATTGCTTACGACACCGGAAAGGCGTTGCACGCGGCCGCCAAAGCGCACGGAAGCGCTGCCTATGCAGCTCAATGGGCAGGGCAGGCCGTGCGGCTTTCGCGTGCGATGCCGGCGGCGGAACTGGTTCAGACGCTGGTTCGCGAAGTCCGTGAAGCGCAAACTGGAACGGCTAGGTGAACGCTTGAAGTGTGCCGTACGCGGAAACCGACCGCGCACGACGCGTGCAGTCTGCACTGTTAGATCGAGCCGCTTTGTCGTACGGTGAAGTAACTGACCTGGATTGCGCGCCGGCGCACCGTTCGCTGGCGGAGGGCCCCCACCCACTGAGAAGGAGCCATTCATGGAATCGTCTTCAGGCCCGCAATCGGGCGCCCAGGCCGACCACGGCGCGCAAGGCAGCCACGGCTCGATGGTCAAGCTGGCGCTGGCCGCCATCGGCATCGTGTTCGGCGACATCGGCACCAGTCCGCTCTACACCATGAGCACGGTATTCGATTCGGGTCACGGGCTGGTGCTCAACCGCTTCAATGTACTGGGCGTGGTGTCGCTCATCATCTGGTCGCTGATCATCGTGGTGACGCTAAAGTACGTGACGCTGATCATGCGCGCCCACAACCACGGCGAGGGCGGCATCATGGCGCTGCTGGCGCTGGCCTCCAGTTCGGTGGTGGACCGGCCCCGCCTGCGCAACGGGCTGCTGCTCGCCGGCGTGTTCGGTGCAGCGCTGTTCTACGGCGACGGCGTCATCACGCCGGCCATCTCGGTGCTCAGCGCGGTGGAAGGGCTGGAAGTGGCGGAGCCGCAGCTCAAGCCCTTCGTGGTGTCGATCGCGCTGGTCGTGCTGAGCGCTTTGTTCCTGGTGCAGCGGCGCGGCACGGCCGGCATCGGCGCGGTGTTCGGGCCGGTGATGGTGCTGTGGTTCGGTGTGATTGCGGTGGCGGGACTGCTCAGCATCGGTCGCGCGCCGGGCATCCTCGACGCGTTCAACCCGTTCGTGGGCCTCGAATTCCTGATGCGTAACGGCTGGCGGGCCTTTGTCTCGCTCGGCGCGGTGGTGCTGGCGCTGACCGGCGCCGAGGCGCTGTATGCCGACATGGGCCACTTCGGCGCGCCGCCGATCCGCCTGTCGTGGTTCGCTCTGGTGCTACCCGCGCTGGGGCTCAACTACCTGGGCCAGGGCGCGCTGCTGTTGTCGGACGCCAAGGCCGTCGACAACCCCTTCTTCCACCTGTTCCCTTCGGTGACCCTGTTTCCGATGGTGCTGCTGGCCACGGTGGCGACTGTGATTGCGTCGCAGGCGGTGATCAGCGGCGCGTTTTCCATGACCAAGCAGGCCATGCAACTGGGCTTCATGCCGCGCATGGGCATCGTCTACACCTCCGAGCGCGAGGTCGGCCAGATCTATGTGCCTGCCATCAACTGGCTGCTGCTGATCGCGGTGGTGGGGGCGGTGCTGGGCTTCGGCTCCTCTACCGCGCTGGGTTCCGCCTACGGTATCGCCGTAACGGGCACCATGATGATCACCACCTTCCTCACGTTCTACGTGGTGCGCTACGCCTGGCACTACAACTGGTTGCTGTGCGTGCTGGCCACCGGCTTCTTCTTTGTCATCGACTTCGCGTTCTTCTCGGCCAACCTGCTCAAGTTCGTGGATGGCGGATGGTTCCCGCTGCTGCTGGGCGCGATCATGTTCACCGTCATGTCCACCTGGCACCGCGGCCGTGCGCTGATGGTCGAAGAGGCCAGCATCCATGCCGGCGCGCTGCCGCTGACCAGGTACCTGGACAGCCTGTTCGCGAAGGAAACGATACGCGTGCCCGGCACTGCCGCGTTCCTGACCATCGACCCCAGCACCGTGCCGCATGCGCTGATCAACAACCTGGCGCACAACCACGTGCTGCACGAGCGTGTGCTGTTCGTGCACGTGACCAACCTGGATGTGCCCTATGTGCCGCGCGAGCAGCGCGTGGCGATCACGCCGCTGGGCCACAACTGCCACAGCATCCTCGTGACCTACGGCTTCAAGGACGAGGCCAGCCTGCCGCAAGCGCTGCGCGACTGCGAGCCGAAGGGCCTCGTGGTCGATCCGGCGCAGGTGTCCTTTTTCCTCAGTCATGCCACGGTGGTGGCGACCGGAGGCAAGGGCATGCCGGTGTGGCGCGAACGAGTGTTCAGCGTGATGGCGCACAATATCGGCAACCCCGCGGCTTATTTCAAGCTGAGTTCAAGCCGGGTGATCGAACTGGGCTCGCGCGTCGAAATATGAGGTGAAATTTCCGCCGGGCTTCGAACTCTTCGAGCCGATGGCCCCGACGAGTGGCCGCGTCGGGATGTCAATCGGTGAATCGTGGGTGTCGAGGACGCCGTTGCTCCATTGCGCGATGACAATCTCGCAGGACGAGAAGGACCGCGAACATGAAGAGGCTTTTCGTTTGCTGTGACGGCACATGGAACTCGGATAGCGACGAGTTTCAGGGGGTGCCCGTTCCAACCAATGTCGTTCGCTTTTTCTTTCAGGCTCCCTATCGACCGAACATAGACCCTGCGGTGGCGGTCCAGGTGCGGGTTTTCGCCAGCCCGTTGTGGAATTGGACAGGTATTTTCATGAAGGAGGGCGTGCGCTACCGGTTCAAGGTGCCTGAAGGTCAAACGTGGCTGGACGGGGACAGCGCATCGGGCGCGGAGGGGACGCGAGGCAACTGGATGCAACGCCTGTTTGCGTGGTGCAAGCGGGTCAGGGGGGCGAACTGGTTCGAACTCTGCGGTGCAATCTCATATCCAGGGCAACCGGGCGAGGCAGGCGTGCCACCTCAACCCTTCTACTTCAGAGTCGGCAGAGAGATGGAGATCGAGGCTCCATACTCGGGTTACCTGTATTGCTTTGCCAACGATGCCAGCTGGGCGTATTGGAATAATCAAGGAAGTCTGCGGGTTGAAATCGCCGAATCAGCCGGCATGCCGGCGGGTAAGGGGGCGGCATACGCGCCTTCAGACGATGACCTGACCGCGCCCGCAACAGCACCCGGAGGTTCTGGCGCAGGCCAACCATCATGACGCGTCAGGCAGATGGTCAGGCCGGCCCTGGATCCGGGCAACCAGACCGTGTCTCAGCCTGGAGCCTGATCAGACCGTACTGGGTCTCCGAGGAACGCAGAACCGCGTGGGGTCTGCTGATCACGATCATCGCCATGGACCTGATCCTGGTTGGCATCAACGCCCGCTTGAACACGTGGAACCGTGACTTCTACAACGCACTGGAAGGCAGGAAGGTGCATGAATTCCCGCAGCTGATGCTGTTTTTCAGCGCGCTCGCGTTCGCGTTCGTCGGGATTTCCGTCTATAACCGCTATCTGCGTCAGATGCTTGGCTTCCGCTGGCGCCAGTGGCTGACCACGCGTTATCTGCAGGAATGGCTGGGCGACGGCACCTTCTACCGCATCGAGCGCGATCGCCTCACCGACAACCCTGACCAGCGGATCGCCGTCGATCTCGAGTCATTCGCCAACACCACACTTTCGCTCACACTCGACCTGCTCTCGACGCTCGAAACACTCATCTGGTTTTCGGCGGTTCTATGGAGCACGGCGGGCGCGCTGGCAGTCATGATTGGCGGCACGCCCGTCCAGATTCCTGGCTACATGCTCTGGGCAGCCATCGTCTATGCGATTGCCGGCTCGTTCCTGACAAACAAGGTCGGTCATCCGCTTGTGTCGATCAACTACCAGTTGCAGCGCGTCGAGGCGGATTTCCGGTTCGGCCTGATCCGTCTGCGCGAGAATGCCGAGCAGATTGCGTTCTACGACGGTATGCGGGCCGAGGAATCGACCGCCCAGGACCTGTTCGGCCGGATTCGTGAAAACTGGTGGCGCGTGATGAAGTACACGCGGCGCTACAGCTTCGTGCTCAATTTCTACGGTCAGATCGCCGAAATCTTTCCGATCGTCGTGGCGTCGCCCCGTTATTTCGCAGGTGCGCTCAGTTTCGGCACGCTGATGCAAATCGCCGACGCATTCGGTTCGGTTAGCGAATCGCTTTCGTGGTTCATCAACAATTACGACACGCTTGTTCAATGGCGCGCAACGGTCAATCGTCTGCGCGAGTTCAGGCGCGTCATGCAGCTGCCTCATCTGAAGGAGTCCGTGTCGCCCGCAACCGAGCATGGCGGCATCAATCTGCACTACGTCGACGAGAGCCAGCTCGTCACGCACAACCTCACGCTTGCGCTGCCCAACGGCGAGACGCTCGCGAGCGTGCGCGACATCGCCGTCAAGCCTGGTTCGCGCTGGCTCGTGCGCGGACCGTCCGGCTCGGGCAAGAGCACGCTGTTGCGCGCGCTGGCCGGTCTCTGGCCGTTCGGAAACGGCTCGATCGACGCACCTGTGAACGCGCGCATGATGTTCATCCCGCAGCAGAGCTACCTGCCGGTCGGCACCCTGAAGGCTGGGCTCACCTATCCCGCAGCGGCCGCCGATTTCAGCGACGAGGCATGTTGCGAGGCGCTGCGTCTGTGCCGGCTTGATGGCTATGCTGACCGGTTGCACGAATCTCACCATTGGTGGCGCATTCTTTCTCCGGGCGAGCAGCAGCGGCTAGCGGCCGCACGCGTGCTGATGCACAAGCCTGACTACGTGTTTCTCGACGAAGCAACGAGTGCGCTCGACACCGAGAACGAAGCGCATCTGTATCGCCTGTTGATCGAACGATTGCCGAAAGCGGCGATTGTCAGTGTCACGCACCGCAAGTCGCTTGCGAAGTTCCACCAGGAGACCCTCGATATTGCGCATGCGCGCGAGCACACGGTGGCAGATACACGGCCGCCGCCGACGTGACGACACTCAGCCGATTTTTTCGAATGCGGTTTTGTACAGGGTTCGCTTCGGCTCGGCAAACACTCGCCGCACCATCGGTTCGAAGAACTCTAGCGGCAGCGTTTCCGCATCCGGATCGAAGGCCGCCGCGTCATATTTCTCGCAGAAATGTGCGGTACGTTTGAACAACTCCGGCACGTCGCGGTAGTTATCGCGCAGATTGCGGTCCATGCCCATGTGGTGGAAGAAGTAATGTCCCTGGAAGATCCCATGGTGCTTGATCATCCAGTGATTTTCCGCGCTGACGAATGGCTCCAGCAGCACGGCTGCAACGTCGGCATGGTTGTAACTTCCCAGCGTGTCGCCAATGTCGTGCAGCAGCGCGCAGACCACGTATTCCTCGTCCTGCCTGTCGCGATGCGCCAGCGTGGCAGTCTGCAAGCTATGCGTCTGACGATCGACAGGAAAGCCGCCAAAGTCGCCATTCAGCAAGCGCAGGTGGTCCAGCAGGCGGCCAGGCAGTCCTTTGGCGAACGGCCCAATTTCATTACCGATGATCGCCCAATCCTGCTCGGTACCCTCGCGCATATGGCGGAACGCGGCGCACTGTTCATTGTGTTCCATGGGACTACTCCTTCTCGTTAATTGGAGCTTCATTATCAGGAGGAGGGCGGTATAAAATCCAATAACTGGAAAGCCAACATCCATAACCCCAAGGAATGGCATGATTGATGGCGACCTTGCATATTTCCTGACCATCGCGAGTACCGGTACGCTGGCACGCGCCGCCGAACAGCTGGGCATTTCTCAGCCGGCCGTGACAAAGGCCATACAGCGGCTGGAGCGCAAGGTGGGAGTAACGCTGGTCGAGCGCACCGCACGCGGCTCGGTATTGACCGAGGCGGGCAAGATATTCCATACACGGGTATTGGGCGTTTCCATGCAGCTCGATAGTGCGCTGCAGGAAGCGCGCGATATTGGTGGAGGACACGCAGGCCTGCTGCGCATCGGTGCGACGCCGGCCACCACGAGTTTCGCGCTGCGCTCGCTGTTCCCAACGCTGCTGGTGGAGCGGCCCGCCGCACGCGTCAATGTGACGACAGCGTTTAGCGATGCGCTATTGGACGCCATTGACCGGCGTGAAGTGGAACTGGCTGTATGCCCCTTGCCCGATACATTGGACGCATCCATGGTCAAGGAGGTGCTGTATGACGATCACTACAGCTTGATGGTCAGCACCGGGCACCCTCTGGCTGAGCGGGAATCGGTCACGCTAGAGGATTTGGTGGACTGCGCATGGGCCGCGTCCAGTCGACAGGAATTTGCGCGTGTGCAGATCGAGCAAGCCTTTGCAAAACATGGGTACCCGCGTATGCGCGTGGTGGCCGAGGCCAATAGTTTGGCCGCGTTGTTTCTGATCGTATCAACTACACAGTTGGTCAGCTTGATCAACGCGCGCAGCTTCGACCCTGGCCCCCTGCCGTTCGACATTGCTGTGCGTCCGATCCAGCTTGACGGCCTGCTGCGTAAGGTCGGACTGATACGAAGGGCCGGCTACCTATCCCCGATCGCGCAACGCGCTCAGGAAATTTTGCGCAGCGCAGCCCGGGAGTTGTAAGCCTATACGCCTTGCACCTGCTCGTCCGACGCTGCCGGGATATCGCCCATAATATCGGGCACACGATGTACCGCGCGTATGACAGCGTTCATTGTGTTGCCGGGTTTTTTCAGTGAGCGGCGAGTCGCGGGGTATGAGCAAACCCGCAATCCTTTGGTCGGGAATATTGCCGGATGGAGTACCGTATTGGGGACTCAATTTTTCGTCAGGTCAAAATGAGCTTTGAGGCGCTTATGTCTACGGACGCAGACACAATCACGGACGAACTCGTCGCGGGAATCGCAGATCGAATGGTCGACGAAGGCCGGAAAGTTTCCCCAGTGACCATTTGGCCCGAGATCCCAGGCGGGTCGATTGTTGCCATTGCGGCGGCCTTGCAACGCTGGCGCGAAGCGCGGCAGCCCCTCATGCCCCATGTGCAGGTCCAGGCCGGGTTGCCGGAGCACATTGCCGAAACCATGATGAGCGCCGCGGATCGGCTCTGGATGGCCGCGCAGGGCGAAGCTGACCGGGCCGTCAGTCAGCACCTGAGCGCCGTGAACCAGCACCTCGACATGGCCCGCGCGGAACGGGACGAGGTTCTTGTCGAGTATCAGAAGTCGACGGAAGAAGTCGCAACCGGGCGTGAGCGGCACGTTGCGCTGACGGGCGCGCTGAGTGCCTCGGAGGAGACGTCCGCACGCCTCGCGGCGGAACTTGCGACAGCGTCTGGCCGCGCGGAAGCTGCGGAGGCGCGTGTGGAGGAACTGGCACAGCGCGTGTCGGTGGAAGAGGCCGCGCTGGAGCATACCAAGGCGGAACTCGACGAGGAGCGTAAGGCGCGTGGAGAGTTGGGCGCTGTTGTTTCCAGCCAAAACGATCAGATCGCACAGATGAAGCAGGAGCTTGACGAGGCGCGGCAGGAGATCACCTCGTTGGGTTATGACTGTCAGGCGAAGTCCGCGGAGGCGGATAGAGCGTTGCAGGAGGCCAGCGCGGCATCATCGCGCGCGGAAGCCGCCACGGCGCAGACGAACGAAAGCCTCGCGCGGGCTGCCGCGCTGGAGGCTGAACGGGATGAGACGCGCTTCGCGCTCGAGGCAGAGCGCCAGACTAGCGCAGCGCGCCGCGAAGAAGCAGCGATTCAGTTTGATGAATTGCAGCGCGTTAGTCGTGAACTTGAGGCGGCGCGGGAGCAGGTCGCCGCCATCTCTGAAGCGAAAGCGGCTGTGAGCGCTGAGTTGGCTCAGGTTTCGCAGGACGCCTCTGTCGCGAGCGCTGAATTGGCCCGGGTCTCGCAAGAGGCGTCTGCCGTGAGCGCTGAACTGGCACAGGTCTCGCAGGATGCTTCTGCCGCGAAGGAGCGGGCAGAGGCCGCGGAACAGCATGCGGCGACGTTGGCGCAGCGCCTCGCAGAAGTCGAGCAGGCGAAGGCGGCCGAAGCGGAACGATGGGCGCAGGAATCCAGCGCGGCTTCGTCGCGTGCTGAAGCCGCTGCGGCGCAGATGAGCGAGAGTCTGGCGCGGGTCGCCGCGCTTGAGGCTGAACTGGATGAGGCGCGCAACGCGCTTGCTGTAGAGCGTCAGACGAGCGCAGCGCGGAGCGAGGAAGTGACGGTTCAGCTTGGCGAACTGCAGCGCGTTGGGCGGGAATTTGAGGCGGCGCGGGAGCAGGTCAGTGCTATGACTGAAGCGAAAGCGACTGCGGATGCCGAACTGGCCCGGGTTGCGCAGGATGCGTCTGCCGCGAGCACTGAACTGGCCCGGGTTTCACAAGATGCTGCAGCGGCAAAGGAGCGGGCAGAGGCCGCCGAGCAGCATGCGGCGACTTTGGGGCAGCGCCTCGCGGAAGTCGAGCAGGCGAAGGCGGCCGAAGCGGAACGATGGTCGCAGGAATCGAGCGCGGCTTCATCGCGTGCTGAATCTGATGCAGCGCAGGTGAGCGAGAGCCTGGCGCGGGTAGCTGCGATTGAGGCTGAACTGAATGAGGCGCGCACCGCGCTTGCTACGGAGCGCCAGACAGTCGCAGCGCGAAGCGAGGAAGCTGCGGTTCACCTTAACGAACTGCAGCGCGTCGGTCGGGAACTTGAGGAGACGCGCGTCGCGCTCGAAGCCGAGCGTCAGACAGGCGCAGCGCGGAGTGAGGAAGCGTCGATTCAGCGCAACGAGCTGCAAGGCGTTGCCCGTGAGCTTGAAGAGGCGAGGAAACAGGTCAGCGCGATGACTGAGGCGCAAGCGGCTATGAGCGCTGAACTAGCCCAGGTTTCGCAGGGTGCGTCTGCCGCGAGCGCTGAGCTGGCCCGGGTTGCACAGGATGCGTCGGCTGTGAGCGCAGAACTGGCCCGGGTCTCGCAAGACGCGTCTGCGGCAAAGGAGCGGGCAGAGGCCGCCGAACAACGTGCGGCGACATTGGCGCAGCGCCTCGCAGAAGTTGAGAAGGCTCGCGCCGAAGAAGCGCGACGCAGCCATCAACTTGCCGCTCAAGCGGGCGAATCTGCGACGGCGGAAGAAGTCGCCGAGTTACAACGCCAGATCTCGGCTCAGGCCAAAGCGCATGAGAAGGCCTTTAATGAGCTTCGCTCGATTGCTGAACAATGGGTGGCGCATGCCAAGGACCTCAAGGGACGGCTCGGTTCGGCAAACGAGAAACTATTGTTCATCGACTCACGCAGCACAGGAGAAGTGGCGCTCATCCGGAAACTCTCGTCCGAACTCGAGCGGCTTAAGCCAGATAGTGAGTTGATATCGCGGGACATTCAGCAAAAGCTTATCGGAGCGACGATGGCCGAGCGACTTTCGCAGAAGGGTTATCGGTATGACCCGGCGACGGCGGTTATGTCGAAAGTGGAGCGTTGAGGTGGGTATAGCAGTTCGAGGGAGGGCGTCGCCACCGCGTTGTCCGGAGGCGACGTACTGCCCGCCTCATGCTGCGACCTCGCTGGTACTTCTTGGACCGCCTGACACTCGCTTGAGGTAGTGGGTGCACGGGCACATAGAAGCGTATAGCAGACCGGGGTTTCGCAAAAACCGGCGAGCCTTGTGGCTCCCCCCATACCACCCGCCCGTTTTTTGCGTCCGCGATTGAACTTCCGCTAGCGGCAACGCCACTCCGATCAGGGTTTCTGTTTCGAGACTTTCCACAGGCCGGTCATGTGGCTCGGATCAAAGTTGACACCCCGATTCGAGAGAACAGACGTGAATACCTGATACCTGGTGTTAGGATGGGTTGAGTTTTCACAGCTGTCGAGAAATCCACCGCGGGTGTTGTCATAGTCGTTGAGCAAGCGGACTACGTTATCTTCACGGAGTTTCCCGTCGTAGCCCTCTGTCGACTCAACGATGAGGCGCCAGGTGAGTACGTCGTTGGGGCGTTCACTCTTGTTTGCAGTGACGACGCGGTATAGTTCGGGCGGGTTCGCAATGTTATTAGTGCCGAGGTATCCGCCGTCGCCCTGGTGTAGGTTGAACAGGTAGACAGAATCGCAGCTCTTCACTTCGCTGCCGAAAGCTTTCCCTTCTGCCGATTCGATTCGCCACGTGCCGCTGTGTCCGTCGCGGTTCGGTGTGGTTGCGGTCACCACATTCAATTTTGATGCTGGGAGATCGGCGAGACCGCAGCTGTCCAGATAGCCACCGTCGAAATTCTGAAAGCCGTTGAGAAAGTGAAGCAGATCACCATATAGAACAACGCTTGCCATGTTGCCTCCAAAAGGTAGGTGTGTGGTCGATGGAGAGATTAGTCTCCAGCCACGCCAGACTCTAAACGTACCGTCTTAGGCTCAGCAACTACCAAAATTGGAGGTTCCTTTGTATGGCCGGCGCTGATCCGCAAACTCGACCGTATTGACGACAGTTACCGTTCGTAGAGAAGCGGTCCTGGATGGACACGACCGACTAGTCGTTTCGAGAAAGGGGGGGCCTCCTTTTCTCGTTTCCAGGCCCTAACGTAAAAAAATGTGCCTGGAACAGGCGATTCCACTAAAGCTGATTGTCGGTCCGGCAGACCCCATCTCTGGCAACCATAGGGTCAGCCATTATCGCGAACTGATGCCACACCCGGACGTCTCGGAATTGGCATGTATCCTGGCTAAGCGGGCGCGGCAAGTTCACCCTTGCCGCAGATCACACCACACCTACTTCACCGCCCCCAACGCCAACCCCTTCACCAGGAACCGCTGCAGCCACGCAAACACAATCGAAACCGGCAGCGTTGCACAGAGGGTAGCGGCCATCACCAGATGCCATTCGACGACGTACTTCCCGGCGACCATGTCAGTCACTTGAACGGTCAAAGTCTTATTCTCCGGCGACCGAATCAACGTATAAACGACAGCAAACTCATTCCACGCATTGATAAAAGTAAAGATCGCCGTCACAACAATCGCTGGCACGGCCAACGGCAGGAACACCTTAAAAACAGCCCTGGTCCTCCCGCACCCCTCAAGCCATGCCGACTCTTCAAGATCACGCGGAACAGTCTGAAAATAAGAAGACAACATCCAAACCGCGAATGCGATATTAAAGGCCGCATAAGAAACGATGACTCCGATCTTTGAGTCGACCAGATTCCCATCCCCATAAGGAATCATCGCCGCCAGTCGGAACAGGCCGACAACCAGCAAGATAGGCGACAACATCTGCGTCACCAGCAGAAACTGCGAATACCACCCCTTCCCGCGAAACGGAAACCTGGCCAACGCATAAGCCGCCGGCAAACTCACTGCCAACGCCAACGCAGTCGACAAGAAACTGATCACGCAACTATTCCTCAGCGCCACGCCGAAATTAGCCGCGACCCACATGTCCGAAAAATTGCTCCACTGCCAATGCACCGGCAGCCACCTCGCCGGATAAACAAAGATCTCCGTAGCCGGCTTCAACGCAGTAAACAACATCACCGCAAACGGGAACAGCACGGCCACAATCAGCGGCGAAAGTGCCAGCCAGCACCACAGCGAGCGCTTCATCCTGACGCTGAGACTTGAGCTTGACGCTGCCGCAGTGCGGCAAGCGGTTGCCGAAGCCGTGATGGAGCGCGGTCCGGTGGACGTGCTGGTCGCCAACGCGGGTGCCGCCAAAGGCCTGACGCTTGCCACGACCGATGCCGCCAGCTGGCAGCGCGACATCCATCTGAATCTGAACGGCACGTATCACACGGTGGAAGCGGTGCGCGCGTCCATGATCGAACGGCAGAACGGTGTGCTGGTCCTGATCGGATCGGTGAACGGCATGGCCGCGCTTGGGCATCCGGCGTATAGCGCGGCGAAGGCGGGGCTCATCAGCTACACCAAAGCGCTGGCGATCGAGCTTGGCCGTTATGGGATTCGCGCGAACATCGTCTGTCCGGGCACGGTGAAGACGCAGGCGTGGCAGGCGCGCGTCGACAAGAATCCGCAGGTTTTCGAGGATCTGAAGAAGTGGTACCCGTTGCGCGACTTTGCGACGCCGGACGACATCGCCGATGCGGTGCTGTTCCTCGCATCGCCGATGGCACGTGTGATTACCGGCGTCGCGTTGCCGGTCGACGGTGGACTGATGGCCGGCAACCGTTTGATGGCGGAAGAACTGACGCTCGAATCGCTTTGAACGGATTGGATTCGCTTTGAACTGCATTGACCCGATGGCGTGGCGTGTTCCTTGCTCGATGAAGCAAGGCAACGCGTCCGCATGACAGCACGACGATGAGGACAGCATGGCAGCAGTGCAACTGAGCGGCATCTTCAAACGCTATGGCGACACGCAAGTGGTGCACGGCATCGATCTCCACATCGACGACGGCGAGTTCGTCGTGCTGGTCGGCCCGTCGGGTTGTGGCAAGAGCACGCTGATGCGCATGGTGGCGGGCCTCGAGGAAATCAGCGGCGGCGATCTGATGATCGGCGGCACGCGCGCGAACACGCTTGCGCCGCAGCAGCGCAATATCTCGATGGTGTTCCAGAGCTACGCGCTCTATCCGCATCTGTCGGTCTACGAAAACATCGCGTTCGGGCCGCGGATTCGCAAGGAATCGTCGGCGAGTTTCAAGCCGCGGATCGAAGCCGCCGCGAAGATGCTGAACCTCGGCGGTTATCTGGACCGCTTGCCGCGTGCGCTGTCGGGCGGTCAACGTCAGCGGGTAGCGATGGGCCGTGCAGTGGTGCGCGAGCCGTCGTTATTTCTGTTCGACGAACCGCTGTCCAATCTCGACGCCAAACTGCGCGTGCAGATGCGCACGGAAATCAAGGCGCTGCATCAGCGTCTGAAGAATACGGTGATCTACGTCACGCACGATCAGATCGAAGCGATGACAATGGCAGACCGCATCGTCGTGATGAACGCGGGGCGGATCGAGCAGGTCGGTCGTCCGCTCGACCTGTACGACCGCCCGGCGAATCTCTTCGTCGCCAGCTTCCTCGGTTCGCCGTCGATGAATTTTGCGGAAGGCGTGTTGACGAATCGCGCAGATGGGCAGGGCTTCGCGTTGAAACTCACGGACGGTGGCGAGATCGTGCTGGAGGGCGCGCCTGCTTCCGCCGTTGCCGGCGCAAAGGTCACGCTCGGTGTACGTCCCGAACACATTGAAACGATGGCCGACAAGCCGGACGCCGCGATGGAAGTCGAAGTGGTCGAGCCGACTGGCGCCGAGACCCACTTGTACGGGAAAATAGGCGGCAGCACGTGGTGTGTGACGACTCGCCAGCGCTCGAAGGTCGAGCCCGGTCAGCGCGTCACGCTGCGCCTGCCGGCCGAGCATATTCATCTGTTCGATACGGAGAGTGGGCGCAGGCTGGTCTGAACCGCGTGTTGCCGCTTGAGGCTGATTCAAGCTGTTTGAAGCTGCGACGCAACGCGGATTCATTTAACCCTTAAGGAACACCGGGTGTCCGCACCGAACTTGATTCCCCACATCCGCGGCGCACTGGCCAATTTGCGGCCCGCCGAGCGCAAAGTCGCCGAAATGGTGCTGAGCGACGTCGACTTTGCGATGCGCGCGAGCATCACCGAACTCGCGCAGCGCGCGGACGTGTCCGAGCCTTCCGTCACGCGCTTTTGCCGCGCGATCGGTGCGCATGGTCTGCGCGACTTCAAGATGCAATTGGCGCAAAGCGTGGCGGGCGGGGTGCCGTATGCGTCGACGGCGGTTGCGCGTGATGATGATGCTCAGACGTTGATGGACAAGGTGGGGGAGGCCGCTGTCGATGGGATTACGCATGCGTGTGGTGCGTTGGATCCGGCAGTGTTTGAGAGTGCGGTTGGGGCGTTGTCGAGCGCGGGGCGGGTTTTCTTCTTTGGCGTTGGGTCGGGCTCGGGACTCGTTGCGCAAGATGCGGCTTTAAGGTTTTTGCGGCTGGATATCGCAGCTACTGCGTTTACCGATGGTCATTTGCAACGGCTTTACGCGGGTCTCATGGAGCCGGGTGATGTGGCGTTTGCGATTTCGCATTCGGGACGCAGCGTCGAAGTGAATGAAAGCATTCAGATCGCCAAGGAGCGTGGCGCGACTACGATTGCGCTGACTAATGTGGGCTCGCGGCTCGCGTGGCTTGTTGATATTCCGCTGCTGCTGCGCGTGCCGAGCCCGATCGATCCGAATACGCCAGGGGTGTCGCGGCTCGTGCATCTGTGCATCATGGATGCGCTGGCGATCGGCGTCGCGTTGAAGGCGAGGCCCAAGACGCTTGAAAAGATGCGGCACGCGAAAGCGCGCTTGTCGTCACATGAGCCGGAGGCGGCGGGCGACTGAAGCGAGCGTGATGCGCGTGCGGATGCCTGTGCGCCACGCAGATCCAAGCTCGCCGCGGAGGCCTTGACGGCGGGGCCTAGCGGTCGTTCTCGTCTGAAAATGCTTCGGTGACAGCCTGCACGATTTGCGCGCTCAGCTCCGGCCGCTCGTCAAACAGCGGATAGCGCTTGCGCAAGCTGTTCGATACGCTGTTGCCGTTCTGCCGGACGCTGCGAATGATGCCGTCCAGATCGTTGTCCGGTGCTTCGAGAAATTCCTTGATGGCGCGCCGTGCTGTGTCGTTGGCGTGAAGAAAGCGCGCTTCGGTACGCATTTCGTGCGTTAGCGTCACGTCGATCACGTTGGCCAGATAGATGACGTGTGCAGTCAGATCGGGGTAGCGCCAGGCGGGCAGCGCGTCGTCATAGGCCTGAAAATGCAGGTTGTATTCGACACCGTCTTCCGCGATCTCGGTCTTGCCGAACGTGTACCGGTCCGCATAGTGTTTCATCAGCGGGCGCGAAAAACGTTCGAGCACCTTGTCGTAAGCGGCGCGATCGCGCGTGCTGTGAGTGATCGTAGCGGACACCGGCAAGATGATAGGCGCAGATACTGCGCCGTCGCGACGCAGAATGTCGTTGATCAGGAAGCGCGATATGCGGCCGTTACCGTCGGCCATAGGGTGCACATAGACAAAGCCGAACGATGCCGCGGCTGCGCGCACGATCGACGCCCCCCCTTCGGTGCGTTCCAGAAAGCGGCTCAGCCCCGCCAGCATCGTTTCGATGTGTTCCCAATGCGGTGCGATGTAATCGACCACCGGTTGATAGCGTGCGACATGTCCCACATACACCGGTGAGCGGCGGATGCCATAACGCAGCGCCGACTGCCCGAGGATGCCGCGTTGCAAGACGTCGAGCGTTTCAGCGTCGAACGGATTCGCATGCTGTCCGCATTCGCTTTCCATGACCGCAGCGAAACGGCGGATTCGGTCCTCTTTGTCCTGCTCATGTTCGATCAGAAAGCTCGCGCGGCTCTCTTTGACCGTCAGCCAGACGGCGCTGCGCATGATCAGATCGATGCCATAGTCTGCTTCCAGTTCGGCGAGCGGTGCGGCAAGGTCGTAAGCTTCGGCGCGGCGAACCGCTTCGACACGTCGAATCACCGGGCAGAAGTCCCGATTGCCCGGCAGGTTGTCGCGCACGCGCCAACGCGGGTTGTTGACCGGGGTGCCTACGATGAAGTCCTCGGGATTCAACGCATCGACATAATTTCCTCGGGAGACGCCCGGCGCGTCCAAGGGCTCCGGCATCAGCCATTCATAGAAGAAGCAGGCACGGCGCGCATAGGCGCCCGTGGGCTCGCGGGCGATCCATGCCTCCAGTTCGCCGCGTACCGACTGCAGTGCATAGAGCCGCGCGAGGAATTCCAGATGAATGCCCTCGTGCCGGAAGGCGAACGTCAGGTTATCGGTCAGGCTGGCGGTGGGGCGATAGGGCTCGGGATATACCTCCCGACGAATATCGCCGTCGGTGGACGTTGAGCGAACCCGTCCGATTTCGCTCTGAACGGCGAACGGGTGGACCGGTACGACGCCGTACGTGTTGGATAGCCATTGATAACCGATATGCGGCATGATTTTCGATCCGGGTGGCGGGGACGCGCGCGAGGACAGGTTGTTTCGCTCAGTTTCGCGCAGCTTCGATTACTTGGCTCGCAAAACGATTACAAAATACATATTTTATAAAAAAACGATTATACGGCGTCCGGGCATCGTTTCGATTACTGGGCTCGCAAAACGCTTACAAAGCGGCCATTTTCAGAAAAAACGATTACTTTGCCCTCGTCGAGGCATTTTTCAGGCCTCGCCCGCCACCGCCATCCACCCAAACCGCCGCGACAACCTCAGGGTTGCGGTGCGCAAAGTCTGCGCGGGGCCCCCCGCGATCTCGCTATCGAAGCTGCCGCTCGGCCCCATCAACGCGAGCACCAGACAGATGCTGCCGGTATGGTCCAGCACCGGCGCGGCCAAGGTGTCGATGCCAGGCACCGGCCGGCTCAATGCGGTATCGATGCCGTCCGCGCGGATTTGCGTGAGCCGTTGCGCATAGGTTTTTGTCAGCTGCGGTAGCGATGGCGCGGTGTCTTTGCGACCTGAGGCCGTGCCTGGATTTTCAGCCCCCGCCCCCGCCCCCGCCCCCGCCCCCGCCCCCGCCCCCGCCCCCGCCCCCGCCCCCGCAAAAATCTCCTCCGCTCCAGCCCCTGCCAGCCGCAAATGATCCTGCGCCAACAGCCCATTGCGCACATCGTCCGCGACATACGCAGCAAACACCCGGCCGATTGCCGTATTCACCAGCGACATCACCGTGCCGACCCGCAGGCTCACATGCAGCGGCCGCGCCGATTCTTCCAGGCGCACGACGGTCGGCCCGAGCGGGCCGAGCACCGCCATCGCGACACTCATTCCCGTCGACGCCGCCAGTTCGACCACCTCCGGCTCGGCTTCCCGCGTCGGCGACAAACGCTGCAAGCCGATCAACCCAAGCTCGAGTGCGAGCGGCCCGGCTTCGAAACAACCGGCAGCATCCCGATTGAGCAAGCCGATCTTGAGCAGACTCACCAGATGCGGAAACGCTTTGGCCGGCGGCATGCCCGCAGCCGCGGCAAGGTCGCGCAAGCTCAACGGCCGCGCAGCGGCAACCAGCGCACCAAGCAACTCGCCGGTGCTATCGAGCGACTGGATACCGCGCTGCGGTTTCGCCTCGGCGGATGCGGCGGAAGTGGGGGAACTGGCAGAAGCGCTAAAGCCCGCGGAAGAGGTGTCGAGAGAGGTGGTCACGATGCAGAAGAAGCTACCAAGGAAGGCGCTGCCGAAAGTTCAGCGCCGATATCACGAGCAGCGGCAAGCAGCGCGCGGGCCGTCGGGCCATCGGCGGCGACGTCGATCGCGCCGGTCGAGCCGATCACCGTCAGCGCCAGGCACAAGCGGCCGCCCGCATCGAGCACCGGCGCGCTCAAACTGCTGATGCCTGGACTCGGCGCATCGACGCTGCATTCCAGGCGGCGTGCGCGGATTGCGTCTAAAGCAGCTTCGAACGCGGCGCTTGCGTCAGGTGGCGTCATCGCGCTACCCAACGAGCCCGACTGATTCGCCCACATCCCCTCCAACGTTTCGCGGGGCAGATAAGCGCAAAACACGCGCCCCGTCGACGTGGCCGGCAGCGACATCACCGTGCCCACATGCAGATTCACGTGCAATGGAAAGCCCGCATGCTCATAGCGGACGATGGTTGGCCCTTGCGACCCGGCAATACAGATCGCGACGCTGAACCCAATCGCTTCGGCCAACGCCGCGACGCGCGGCACCGCGGCGCGAAACGCCGGTTGGTTCTGCAGATGCATCAATCCAAGCCGCAACGACAGTGGGCCGGGTTCATAGCGGCCCGACAGTTCGTCACGTTTGATCAGACCTAAGCGGCTCAAGCTCACCAGATAAGCATGCGCCTGCCCCGGCGCAATCTGCGCGGCGGTGGCGAGATCGGACAACGCGAGCGGACTGCGCGCCTGCGCAAGCGCCAGAAGCACGCGGCCGCCGACCTCGACGCTCTGAATCCCGCGCTGCGTCTTGCCGCCATCTGCCGTCTCGCTGCCGCCCGCGCCTTTGCCGGTGGCTGGTTTTGCTGCTTTGCTCACACCCGCGCTCGTCCGTAAAAAGGGTCCATGTTAGCCGAAGCCTGCGCGAAAACCCGCGCCTTCATGTCGTCATCTTAGACGTTCAGAAGTTTGCATATAGCGATACATTTCGCTATTGACAAATAAACTCGCCCGGCCATAAGATGCATTCACCCCGACATACCGGTGCAGTCACAGAGTCAAAACGGGGCGAGACAAGCTCCACTACAGTCAGCCTGCGCATCTGAAATCTGAACGCGCGTAGCCGGCCGTCTCGCCTCACGTCCAACTTTTGAGGGAGACAAACATGGCAAAGGCATTCGCATCCCAGGCCGACCTGGAAGTCAAGAAAGTCACATGGACCAAGCTGTCCGAGAACGCTTACGCGTACACCGCTGAAGGCGATCCGAACTCGGGCGTGATCATCGGCGACGACGGTGTGCTGATCGTCGACACTACCGCCACGCCGGCCATGGCGCAGGACCTCATCGCGAAGATTCGCAGCGTTACCGACAAACCGATCAAGTACGTCGTGCTGTCGCACTACCACGCGGTGCGCGTGCTCGGCGCGTCGGCGTATTTCGAAGAAGGCGCGCAGGAAGTGATTGCGAGCCGCGGCACGTACGAGATGATCGTCGAGCGTGGCGAAGCGGACATGAAGTCGGAAATCGAACGCTTTCCGCGCCTGTTCGCGGGTGTTGAGACAGTGCCGGGCCTGACGTGGCCGACGCTCGTGTTCGAAAAAGAAATGACACTGTTCCTCGGCAAGCTCGAAGTGCGTATCGCGCATCTGGGCGCGGGTCACACGAAGGGCGATACGGTGGTGTGGCTGCCGTCGCAGAAGGTGTTGTTCTCCGGCGACCTGGTCGAATACGACGCAGCCTGCTATTGCGGCGATGCTCAACTCGAACAATGGCCCGCCACGCTCGAAGCACTGCGCGCGCTGAAGGCCGAGAAGCTGGTGCCGGGCCGCGGTCCCGCCTTGACCACGCCGGAAGACGTCAACAAGGGCCTCGATTACACGAAGGACTTCGTCACCACGCTGCTGCAGCAAGGCCGCGAAGCCGTCGAACAGAAACTCGATCTGAAGGCCGCAATGACGCACACGCGCAAGGCGATGGACCCGAAGTTCGGCCACGTGTTCATCTACGAGCACTGCCTGCCGTTCGACGTCTCGCGTGCCTTCGACGAAGCGAGCGGCATCACGCATCCACGCATCTGGACCGCGCAGCGCGACAAGGAAATGTGGGACGCGCTGCAAGCCTGATAAGCGCATAGAAATGCCGGAACGCGCCAAGCAGAGCAGAGAAGGACGGAGACACAAGATGAGCATCAACTACCAGACGCTGTCGTTCGAGTATCAGCCGTGCCGCGAACAAAGCAGGCAAAGCGATGCGGAGCAGACGACTTATCCCGTGATCGTGGTCGGCGCGGGACCGGTGGGCCTCGCTACCGCGATCGATATCGCGCAGCAGGGCGTGCCGGTTGTGCTGGTCGACGACGATGGTTCGTTATCCACCGGTTCGCGGGCGATCTGCTTCTCGAAGCGTTCGCTCGATATCTTCGATCGGCTCGGCTGCGGGCAGCGGATGGTGGACAAGGGCATCAGCTGGAATGTCGGCAAGGTGTTCCTGAAAGATGAACTGGTGTACACGTTCAATCTGCAGCCGGAGGCGGGCCACCACCGGCCCGCGTTCATCAACCTGCAGCAGTACTACGTCGAAGGCTTTCTGCTCGAACGCGCGCAGGAGATGCCGAATCTCGAGATCCGGTGGAAGAGCAAAGTGGTTGGCGTGCAACAGAACGGCACGCCAGGTACGCAAGACGCCAGCGTGACGCTGACCGTCGACACGCCCAACGGCCAGTACCCGTTATGCGGCCGCTATGTGGTGGCCGCCGACGGCTCGCGCAGTCCGATGCGTAATCTGATGGGGCTCGACAGCAAGGGCGTCACATTTAAAGACCGCTTCCTGATCGCCGACGTGAAGATGGAAGCGGAGTTTCCGACCGAGCGGTGGTTCTGGTTCGATCCGCCGTTCCATCCGCATCAATCGGTGCTGTTGCATCGTCAGCCGGATAACGTGTGGCGGATCGATTTCCAGTTAGGCTGGGACGCCGATCCGGTGCTGGAAAAAACGCCGGACCGTGTGATCCCGCGCGTGCGTGCGTTGCTCGGACCGGACGCGAAGTTTGAACTGGAATGGGTCAGCGTCTATACGTTTTCGTGTTTGCGCATGGAACGCTTCCGGCATGGCAACGTGCTGTTCGCGGGCGATTCCGCGCATGGCGTGTCGCCGTTCGGCGCGCGCGGTGCGAATAGCGGCGTGCAGGACGCGGAAAACCTCGCATGGAAACTGGCGATGGTCCTCGAAGGCGAAGCCTCCGACGCGTTGCTCGACACGTATGCAAGCGAGCGCGAATTCGCCGCCGACGAAAACATTCGCAACTCCACGCGCTCGACCGATTTCATTACGCCGAAGAGCCCGGTTAGCCGCGTGTTCCGCGATGCTGTGTTGAAGCTCGCACGGCATCACCCGTTCGCGCGACAGTTGACGAATAGCGGCCGCCTCTCGGTGCCGGCGGTGTTGCGTGATTCCCCGCTGAATACATCGGACAGCGACAGCTTCGAAGGTCTGATGGTGCCGGGGGCATCGTGCGTCGATGCGCCGGTTCATGCGGCGGGGCAACCGGCATGGCTGTTACAGCAACTCGGCCAGCAATTCACGGGCGTGTTGTTCTGCGGCTCGCAAGCTATCGATCAGGCGACGCAAGCTGCGTTCGATGCATTGCGAAGCGGGCCGATTCCGCTGAAGCTCGTTGTGGTGACGAGTGGTGATACGCAGGTCGCGGCGGTTTCGGCTGCAACGGTGGTGCGCGACATGGACAGTCTTGCAGCCGCTCGTTATGACGGCAAAGCTGGCACGTTCTATTTGATCCGCCCGGACCAGCATGTCTGCGCGCGCTGGCGGCAACTCGACGTGAGCTTTGTGGAAGGTGCGTTGAAGCGAGCGTTATGCGTGGAAGGCACGGCCTGAGGGCGGGGCAAACGCAGCGAAGATGGCACAGGGCTAAAACGTGGTGAGCGCGGCAGGCGCATGATTTGCAGCGCATGCAGCCTGGCCGACACACGCAGCCCAGCAGCCCATCGGCAAAAGCAAATAGGAGGAGACAGTCATGGCATTGAACACGCAACCCAACCTTGCCCGCCCCGACGATTTCTACGAGGCGCTGATCGATATGCATCGCGATCTCGATGATGCGCAGAGTCAGTCGGCCAATGCGCAACTGATCCTGTTGCTCGCCAACCATATCGGCGATCACGCGACGCTGCTCGAAGCGATGCGGCACGCACGCGAAGGCGTGACCGACGCTTCGGTGCAAGGCGCACAGGCGCATCTGTGCGGCCGCATGCCGTTCTAGTAGAAACCAGAAACGCGGCGCATCAAGACGCCGGACCCAGCGGGTCCGTTGGACCCTCACGTTTGGAGATAACCGATGAGCCAATCCCTCGCCCCCACGCACGCGCCGGGTGCATCCGCTGCTGTGCAAGACGACCTGTTATATCGCAAGGTCTCGATGCGGATCATTCCGTTTCTGTTCCTGTGTTACGTGGTGTCGTTTCTCGACCGCATCAACATCGGCTTCGCGCAGTTGCAGATGAAGCACGACCTTGGTTTTAGCGACGCCATGTACGGTTTAGGCGCAGCGGTCTTTTATATCGGCTATGTGTTGTGTGAAGTGCCGAGTAACATGCTGCTGGCGCGCTTCGGCGCACGCCGCACCTTCACGCGGATCATGCTGCTATGGGGCATTGCATCGGTCGGCATGATGCTGGTGTCGAAGCCCCCGCATTTCTACGTGCTGCGGTTCATGCTCGGTGTGTTCGAAGCAGGGTTCTTCCCCGGCATCGTGCTGTATCTGACCTATTGGTACCCGGCGCGGCGGCGCGCCGCCGTGCTGTCGATTTTCTTCGCGGGCGTCGCGGTGGCGGGGGTGCTCGGCGGCCTGGTGTCCGGCTGGATCATGCGCGATATGGGCGGCGTGATGGGGCTGTTCGGCTGGCAATGGATGTTCGTGATCGAAGGCGCGCCAGCCATCGTACTCGGTCTGCTCGCCGCGTTTTATCTGGTCGACGGTCCGCAACATGCAACGTGGCTCAACGCCGCCGAGAAGGCGCAACTGATTGCGCAACGCGATGAGGATCGCCGTGTTTCATCGGACGCACATTCATCGCGCTCCGTCATGCAGGCGCTGCGCAATCCGCGGGTGTATCTGTTCGCGTTCATCTATTTCTCGCTCACCTGCGCGTCGTTGACGCTGAACTTCTGGATGCCGTTGATGATTCGCGACTTCGGTGTTCACGATGTGCTGGCGATCAGCCTGTACACCGTCATTCCGAATGCAGTCGGCGCAGTGGGCCTGATTCTGATTGCGCGCAACTCGGATCGCCGTGGCGAACGGCGCCGGCACTTTGCGGTTTGCACGGTCGGCGGCGGCATCGCGCTTTCCCTGCTAACGCTGCATTTGAGCAGCTTCCCGGCGATGCTCGCGATTCTCTCGCTGGCAGCCGTGCTGATCTTCGCCGCGTTGCCGATTTTCTGGACCGTGCCGTCGGGCTATCTGTCCGGCACCGCGGCGGCGGCCGGCATTGCGCTGATCAGCAGTATCGGCATTACGAGCGGAATTGTCAGCCCGTGGGTGATCGGTTTGATCAAGACGCACACCGGCAGCATGGACAATGCGCTGTATGTGCTGACCGCGCTGCTGTTTGTCAGCGGTGTGGCGTTGCTGATTGGCGTGCCGAAAGAAGCGAAGCGCATCTAAAGATCGAACGGGGTCGAACGTCATATCGGGTAGAGTCGCGCGTATTCCCTTGCGACCACGCGTCTAACGTCCGAACCTTCGCGATGTATTCGATCGAACTTATTGCGTTATCCCATGACGGTCCGCCCGACATTTCGTTGTGGCGGGTCGATTTCGCTTTCGACACCTCACTGGACAACGCCGTCTTCGCGGCGCTCAGCGATGATGAGCGCGCGAGAGCCGGCAACTTTCGCCGCCACGAAGATGCGCTTCGTTTCGCGTCCGTGCGCGTGGCGCTGCGCGAGCAACTCGCAAGTTATCTCGGCATTGCGGCGCACGCTGTCCGCTTCACGCTCGATGCGAACAACCGTCCCTGTCTCGCCGATTCCAATGCATGCGACTTCAACGTCTCGCATGCGGGCGCGCATGGACTCATCGCGATGTCGTCGTGCCGACGCGTCGGCGTCGATATCGAGCAATACAGCGATACCTTCGATTGGCGTTCGATCGCATCGTCGACGCTTGATTCAAGCGAAGCGGCGTGGCTCGAGCGGCTAGACGTCACGCAGCAGATCGGTGCGTTTTACGACGCATGGGTCGCGAAAGAGGCGTTCGTCAAAACGACGGGCGTGGGCATCACGCGCGGCTTACAGCATCTGACGGTGCTGCCGCGCGACAGCACGCTGGTGACGCTACGCAATGAGACTTCGGATGACATGCGCGAGATCGCTGCGCGCTGGATCTCGGCGCCGGAAGGTTATTCCGCATGCGTGGCGTGGTCGACGAAAACGTTCTGCACTAGTTGAAAACGCAAGGTTTCGGCAGCGCCGCCGCAGGCCATGAGCGCCTGTTCCGCAACTAACGGTCAGCCGCGCAAGGCGCCCCCGGATATGATGGCGAAATGCCGCAGCAAGCTTGCCGCACCCTTATCTACCCACGCTAGCCAATGCCGACAAAAACGCTCGACGCCGCATCGACCGACACGTCCACCGAAGCGGCGCAGCGCCTGCCCACCTTGATGCTGGCCGCCGGTCTGTCCTTAGGCAGCGCGATCGCACTGGGCCTTGCCCGCTTCGCGTACGCGCTGCTGTTACCGTCGATGAAACTCGACCTCGGCTGGAGCTTCGCTCAAGCTGGCGCGATGAATACCGCCAATGCGCTGGGCTATCTGCTGGGCGCGCTCGCTTTTCCGCGGCTCGCGCGCCGCTGGTCGGCCGGTGTGCTGTTCGGCGCTGGCTGCGTGACCACTGCGCTTCTGATGGCGATCAGCGGCCTGTTTGCCGACACGCATTCGCTGCTCGCGTTGCGCGTGATCACCGGCGCAAGCAGCGCGGCGATTTTCATCAGTGGCGGCGTGCTGGCGGCGCGGCTTGCGTCGGCGAGACCGCACGATGCGGGATTGGTGCTCGGTTTGTATTACGGCGGGACCGGTTGGGGCATCGTGGTCTCGTCGGTGCTGGTGCCGTTGACGATTTTCAACGTCGCGCATGGCTGGCAGTTTGCGTGGTTCGCGCTGGCGGTGGCATGCGTGGTGTTCGCCGCGATCGCCATCGGCGCCGCGAGGAAAGTCGAAAGCGCGCATGTCGCCGGGTCTTCTGCCGCGCATGTTTCCGGTATCGCCGACGCGCCACGTTGGCCGCGTTTCAGCCCCGCGCTGGCAGGCTACGGTTTGTTCGGCGTTGGCTATATCGGCTACATGACGTTCATCGTCGCGCTCCTGCGCAACGCGGGCATCAGCGCGGCGGTGGTGACGGGCTTTTACCTGTTGCTCGGCGTGGCGACCGTGGTATCGGCGCGCGTGTGGTCCGGTCTGCTCGACCGCATGCGCGGTGGTCACGCGCTCGCGATACTCAACGCATTGCTCGCGGTGGCGACGCTGCTGCCCGCGTTGTTCACGCAACCGTGGGTGGCGTTTGTCTCCGGCGTGCTGTTTGGCGCGACGTTTCTCTCAGCCGTCGCGTCGACCACAGCTTTCGTGCGCCACAATTTGCCGGTGAGTCACTGGGCCAAGGGCATCAGCGCATTCACGATCGTGTTTGCGTTCGGACAGATCGTCGGGCCGATGGTGATCGGCTGGGTCTCGGATGGCGCCGGTCTCGCGCGCGGGCTGGTTTATTCCGCGTTGCTGCTGGCGGCGGGCGCGGTGCTGGCGGTTTGCCAGAAGCCGTTACGCGGAGTCTGACATGATGTCTGGATGCGCGACAGCAACTCCGTATCGCTGCGCGCACGCGCAGACGGTTTGCGCCCGAGCCATGCGTAGAAGCCGCTGGTGGAGACCTTCAGCAGCCGCGCCATCGTGGCGATGGACCAGGTGGCCTGATACTGTTGATTTGCCTTGAATTCCAACCCAACCAGCCGGAACGAGATGTTTGGCTGGTTGGGTGCACAGGAGAGGGAGTCGAGTGGACTAACGCATTCCCCCGCTGGCGAGAAGTTGCTCGCCGGTCAGCCAACGTGCGTCGTCTGATGCCAGAAAGACCGCTATGGCCGCGATGTCATCAGGCTGGCCCAGACGGCCGAGTGGTGTCTGGCTGAGCACGGCCGCGTCGAAAGCGGATCCGATAATCCCCGCGCTGTGCGTGCCTTCGGTCACGATAACGCCCGGATTGACAGCGTTCACACGGATCTTTTTCGGACCCAGTTCACGCGCCAACACCCCGGTAATGGCGTCGACCGCGCCTTTGGTGCCGCTGTACACGGCACTGGCCACCGGGGTAATGCGGCTGACGACCGAGCTTATGTTGATGATGCTCGCGCCCTCGCCGAGGTGCTTTATCGCGGCCTGTGTCGTGAGCAGCAATCCAAGTACGTTGATGTTGAACTGCCTATGGAAGTGCTCTTCGGTGATCTCTTCGAGTGGAGCGAACTCGTAGACTCCCGAATTGTTCACGAGGATATCGAGACGGCCATAAGTCTCGATGGCAGCATCGATAATGCTTTGCGCATCTGCCGCCTTCGAGACATCACCGCCCACGGCGATCGCCTTACCATTGGCAGCTGTGATGGCCGCGACGACGGTCTCGGCACCGGCTTTGCTGGTGGCATAGTTGACCACCACCGACGCACCTTCTGCAGCGAGTGCCTTGGCAATGGCGGCGCCAATGCCCTTGGACGCGCCCGTTACGACGGCCACCTTACCTATGAGCTTATTCATGATCGTGTCCATTTGAAGAGGGTTTATGCGGGACTGAACGTCGAACATTATGCGGATCCATCTGCATTGCGACAAGGCGAACTGCAACGAGCAGTGTGTTGTCAAGTGCCGACCAGCCTTGTGTGGACGTTCAGGTCATCAGTGATTCTTCGAATCTGGAGTCGCACGGTCCAGACTCATCATGTTAGGTCGGAGCGGGTTGATGCAATCATCTATTGAACTCGACCCAATCAGACACCAACGGGTGAGGCGGGTTTGAATACGCCGACAAAACGGTAGATCAGAAAACTGACTGCACCAAAAGCCAGTGTGAGACCGACAAACGCCAGCTGCAACCGAACGTTCCAGCCGGGTACCGTGTGGAGAATAATTCCCATTAGCGCCACTCCCACCAAAGCGCCGATCTGACGGTTCGCATTGAGAGCTGCTGCCGCGCTGTTTGCGTAGGTGCGTCCGGCAATCTGCATCGCCAGAGTAGTCATCGCTGGTATAGCAACAGCGATAAGCGAAGACATGGTAGTCACACAGAGTAGCAATAGCGGATAGGGCATGTACGTTTGACCGGCCGCCACGGTAAGCGCCATTAGCGCTGCGGCGCCAGAGCAAACGAAAATCACTTTGGGCATTCCGAAACGCGCAGAGTAGCGAGATGAGGAGAGGTTGCCTGCTGTAATTCCGATCATTATGGGAAGAAGTTGTAAGCCGGCCTGTAGAGCGTCCGCGCCACGCGCCTGCTGTAGATACAAGCTCAAAAGGAATATCAGCCCAAACATACCGAAGTTGAAGAGGAAGCCAATGACATTGATTGCCGTAAAACTGGAGGTCTGGAACAATGCGCGCGGCAGCAGCGGATGGGCGCCCCTACGCTCCTGTTGCACAAGCGCGATCACTGTCACGCCAGTGATGGCCGCAGCAGACATCACAGGCGCAGAAAGCCAGCCGAGATTCGGCCCTTCGATCAGAAAGAAACTCAATGCGCCCAATGCAAGCACGGCGAGTCCATGGCTGATCAGCGATAGCGGGTGTTCGTGTTTGGGCGTGGCAGGGATCAAGAATTGTGTCAGTCCAATACCGAGCACACCAATCGGTAAATTAATCAAAAATACGCTGCGCCAGCCGAACTGATGAACCAGCACGCCACCGATCAGGGGTCCGACGGCCGATGACGCCCCGACCATAGCTGACCAGATGCCAAACATTTTTATACGCGCCTGTTCATCCTCAAAGGTTTGGGTGAGCAAGCTGAGCGAGCTCGGCATGAACATCGCCGCACCCGCTCCCTGTAACAAGCGCGCGCCGATGAGAACGCCGCCGCCTGGCGCGATTCCGCATAAGGCGGAACTCAGCAAAAAGACTGTCAATCCCGCTTGATAGATTCGCTTTGATCCGAGGCGGTCGGCTAACGCTCCGCCAGCTAGCAGTAGAGCGGCAAAGGTCAGGGTGTAACCATCGACCACCCACACCAGGCCGGTTAGCGGAACCGACAGATTCAGAGAGATGTCCGGCAGAGCGACGTTGACCGCGGTTACATCGATCATCGCCATGACGAAGCCGATCGCCAGTGTCAGCAGAATCAGCAGGCGACCTTTTGTCTTCGGGACCTGAGCGTTATCGAGGCTCAGTTTAGTCACCGTGTTCATTATTTCCAATCCTTGAGTGTCAGGCGAACTACATAACGATCTTTCCGATGCGCTCGCCCGGTTCCAAGCCTCGAACCAGTACGCCGCGATCATCCGCATGGCCACTGCGGTAAAGTGACAGACCTGTACTTTAGTTTAATGTTACGGACAGGTCTGTGACTTTGTCAACTACATCAGCGAAATGAGCGGAGCTTGCGGATATGAAAGCAGGTGCCCGACCCCGGCGCGGCGCCCCTACGGCTTTCACGCAATCGGAGAATTTGTCAGTCGTTGATTGATCGTGATTTTTGGATCGAACCGCCAGAAATTGCACGGAAGGTACGCTTACTCCTGGTTCGGCCGCAGGGCGACAGACGGGATGAACGCGCGATCAGAAGCGCTGCGTCACGCCAACGATGGCGGCCACTGCGTGCTCGAGTAGGTTGAACCGCTGAAGTTGGCAACAGCGGCCTTGCCCGTCGAGTCCGTGCCTGCCGCGGCTTCGTAGAAGCCGTCCGCGTAGAGCGACGTGCGCTGCGCGCGTGCCGTAGACAAGGCCCGAAGCGGCCCAGTCGGCGCCCGAGGCGAACGTTCTGGTGGCATCGTTGCTCGCCGAGTATTGGCGCCCGGCGGTGACTTATCGACATAAGCTTTATGCGTCGAAGAGGCTTTGCCTACGCCACGATGCACCGGCCCGCGCCATGAACTATCTTTCGCTTTATATCGTTTAAGCGTTTCGTTATACAAATCACGAGAAGAAGATTAGAAACGGATTCGAGTTTGCGGTGACGTCCTAATGGTTGAAATTTCCCGCGACTTGTTTCTGTTCTCGGCCTGCGGGACGTTCATCGGGTACGTCACATCCCCATTCAGGCCACGCTTCAGTGAATTTTCAACTCAGGAGACTAGGCATTCCCAGAATACCGGGCGACTGTCTCAAGAACGTACACTCGTCGCTTGTTCCCTGCGCTGAGAGAAACCGTGCCTGTCATCACCTGCATCGAAGATTTACGCGTGCTTGCTCAGCGGCGTGTGCCGCGCATGTTCTACGACTATGCCGACAGCGGCTCGTGGACCGAAAGTACCTACCGCGCCAATGAAAGCGACTTCCATCGCCTGAAGCTGCGCCAGCGAGTGGCGGTCAACATGGCGGGCCGCAGCACGCGCACGGACATGATTGGCCAGGAGGCCGCCATGCCCGTGGCGATCGCGCCGACGGGGTTGACCGGCATGCAACATGCCGACGGTGAAATCCTCGCGGCGCGTGCTGCGGAGAAGTTCGGTGTCCCGTTTACCTTGTCCACAATGAGCATCTGCTCGATCGAGGACGTGGCCGCTCAGACCACCAAGCCGTTCTGGTTCCAGCTTTATATGATGCGCGACCGCGATTTCATTGTGCGGTTGATCGAGCGTGCTCGCGCGGCACGATGCAGTGCCTTGATGCTGACGCTGGACCTGCAGATCCTCGGCCAACGCCACAAGGACATCAAGAACGGGCTGTCGGCGCCGCCCAAATTGAGCCCTGCGAACCTCATCAACCTCGCGACCAAGCCGCGCTGGTGCCTTGGCATGCTCGGCACCCGGCGGCGCACATTCGGCAACATCGTCGGTCATGCGAAGGGCGTGGGCGATCTGTCGTCCCTGAGCTCGTGGACCGCCGAGCAGTTCGATCCGGCGCTGAGCTGGGCAGACGTCGAGTGGGTCAAGAAGATGTGGGGCGGCAAACTCATTCTGAAAGGCATCATGGATGTCGAAGACGCGCGCCTTGCCGCCGACAGCGGCGCTGACGCGTTGATCGTCTCCAACCATGGCGGCCGTCAACTCGACGGTGCACCTTCTTCGATCTCGGCGCTTCCCGAGATCGCACGCGAGGTCGGCTCGCGCATTGAAGTGTGGATGGATGGCGGCATCCGCAGCGGACAGGACGTGCTCAAAGCCGTTGCGCTCGGCGCGAAAGGCACGCTGATCGGCCGTAGCTTCCTCTATGGCCTGGGTGCCATGGGCGAGGCGGGTGTCACACAGTGCCTGCAGATCATCCACAAGGAACTGGACCTCACCATGGCCTTTTGCGGCCACACGGACATCCGTCAGGTGGACGAGCGGATCCTGCTGCCTGACAGGCGGTGAAGACTGACGCCCGGCGCGACACCTGGCGTTTGCGGGCATACCTGGCGGTAGCCGATCAAACGGGCGTTCATCGCCCGGACGCGAAGGGGCCGCGCCCTCAGTTGAGCATTCGCCTCATGAGCAAAATGATGCGGAGCAGATCTCAGCTCTTTCTTGACGTCTTGGCGACAAATGGCGTCGGGACGTGCTGACACTTCTCGCTTCCGCACTTCGGGCAAAGTGGGTGGGCGACCTGATGTTCAGCGAGATGTTCAGCGTGCTCGAACAACTCGCCACACTTCTCGCAACGATATTGATACGTCGGCATGCTCTCCTCCAACATGGAATTCCGCCGGCGCTGGCCAGAGACGGCTCGCCAGCACGGTCCAGTACTGTGAAAATTCATTCTAGTGCAGCAAACGCGCAGTCATACGTCTCATCTCGCCCAATGTTCACTGGCTACGACGGCGCCACCCGCGACCCGCGCTTCCGCTGACGGCGGGTTCGTACTAGGCTTGATTGTGGAAGGCAGTCGTCGGCTGGCAAAACTTGACGAACCGCGATCCGCTGACGAAAGCAGCCTCCCGCCCGGTGTTCCTGGCCCCACAGAGCGAGGTCCGATATGCAAATGCTTACGGTAACAATCGTCAAACCCGAAGCGACGAACTTCATCTTGGGGCAAACCCACTTCATCAAGTCTGTCGAAGATCTGCACGAGGCCATGGTCGGTACCGTTCCGGGTATCAAGTTTGGTTTGGCCTTTTGTGAAGCGTCGGGTAATCGCCTCGTGCGCCGATCTGGCACCGACGCCGACCTGATCGAGTTGGCCTGCCAGAATGCCATGGCTATCGCTGCAGGCCACTGCTTCGTGATCTTTCTGGGCGATGGCTTTTACCCGGTCAATGTTCTGAACGCGATCAAGGCTGTGCCGGAGGTATGCAGGATCTTCTGCGCGACGGCGAATCCCACGCAGATTCTGGTTGCCGAGACAGACCAAGGGCGCGGTATCCTGGGCGTGGTCGACGGGTTCCCGCCGCTCGGCGTAGAAAACGAGGAGGGCGTTCAATGGCGCAAGGATCTGCTACGGGCTATCGGTTACAAAGCGTAGACGCGGTTACGTTCATTCGACGACATACGCGTTTGCCACATGCGCACCGGTTTGCCTGAGCCATGGAACATCCACATCTCCAGCCCGGCGCCCTATGGCCGGCCATTCTGCGCCAGACCGAGCATGCGCTGCGTTGCGGTGCACTGCGACCGATAGAGACAATCCAGGTGCTGATCGAAGACCGTGGCATAGGCTTCCTTATCCGTCAGGTCTCAAGTCTCGCTCGCAAGGAGGAAACGCGACAGGCGTCTAAAGATAAGGCCGTGACGTGCAGTACGGTCAGTCCATTCCTTCCTTATGATCCGGATCTCTTTGTGGCCGATATCTCGGACACGCACGTCGCTTTGCTCAACAAGTTCAACGTTATCGACCATCACCTCCTGATCGTCACCCGCAGCTTCAAATCGCAGGAAACGTTGCTCGATCTCGCAGACTTTGCTGCATGGATCGCGTGCATGGCAGAGTTCGATGGCCTTGGTTTCTACAACGGCGGCGCGGACGCCGGCGCGAGTCAACAACACAAGCATCTGCAGATCGTGCCGCTGCCGCTCGGAGAATCAGGTCCGCCGCTCCCCGTTGAGTCCATTCTTGAATCCGCGTGCATGGACGGCCCGATTGGCACGATACCCGGTCTGGCTTTCAGGCACGCGTTTGCCCATCTGGAACCGGCTCCTGCCGGCTCAACGCACGCCGCACACGCCGCGCTCGATTGCTACCACGCGTTGCTCGCCGCGGTTGGCCTGCGAGCGAGCGAGGTGAATGGCGAACTGCACCAATCGGCACCGTACAACCTGCTTGTCACCCCGCGGTGGATGCTGCTCGTGCCACGGTTTTCGGAGCGTGTAGAGGGAATTTCGGTGAATGCGCTGGGGTTCGCGGGATCGCTCTTCGTGCGGGACGCAGCGCAGATGCGAGCAATCGAGAGGCTCGGTCCGATGACCGTGCTGCAACGAGTCGCGGTCTCCCCAGTCATGGGGTAATAGGGCTCGTCAGACGTCTTCGAACGCATTCGGGGTGCCGACTTCAAAAACACCGCTATGAAACAGATATAGACGAATGAAGACGGTCGTTGCTATTTCTCTGGTCACCTAAAATATAGGCATGGTTTTGACCTCAAAGGAGGTTGCCATGACCCAATCGATGATGAGTTTCGTAGTAGGAATCGTGGTGGTGCTGTGCCTCGTGATATTTACAGCGGCACGCTACAGGCGGGAACACAAGGATGACCAGCCGGTTGCCCGCTGGCTGCACGCGCATCCGATCAAGGACTGGCTGCACCATAAGCACTGAAGACGTGGGCGTTCCGTTGCTCGACCGGTAAGCCGGCGTGGCGACAACGCCCCGTTTTTCCCTTCGGCAAACCCGCCTAGATCGCAATCGACGGAATGCTCTTCATGCATCGGAGGGCAAACATCGAGCGGCTATGGCGGATGCCCGCGATCTTATAGAGCTTCTCGCGCAGAAACCGCTCGTAACCCGCCGTACCGTCGACCGCCACTTTGACCAGATAGTCGTATTCGCCCGATACCAGATACGCTTCCAGCACTTCGGTCAACGTCGCCAGTTCGGCGCCGAAGCGGGCGAGCGCGTCGTCGTCGTGACGGTCGAGCGTGACTTCGAGCAGCACCACGTCGGCGAAGCCGAGCTTCTGCTGATCGAGCAACGCGACGTAGCCGCGGATATACCCCTCGGTTTCCAATTGACGCGTGCGATTCCAGCATGCAGTGGTCGACATGCCGACCAGTTCGGCGAGTTCGGCGTTGCTCAGGCGCGCGTTCTTTTGCAGTTCGCGCATGATCTTCCGATCCTGGTTGTCCAGTGGGCGATTTCGGGTGGTCATGGCATTCTCGGAAGTTTATTCAGATAAATACCATTTTAATGGAAGATTGTCCCAATGTCGGCGGGTGGGTGCATCGCTTTAAGAAGCATATCCAGCCGGTGCCCGGGTATATTTTCAGGGTGCATTCATGCCCGGGACAACCGTCCGGGCCGCCGGCCTTTGGCCTGCGGTTTCACGCGGCCACAAGCTGCCATCCGGTGTCTCGCTGCCTTCACAGGAAGGCGGCACGCGGGCGAATTCCGGCGTTACCCGTGCCGGAAGACGCGCTCGCCGGGCATGAAGGCATTTTTCTTTCGAGGCAGATGACGGATTGCGTTCAGCCGGGTTTGGTTCGCGCTCTGACCGCGCTTTGTACCGCGACATTGCGATAGACGTCGCGACAGAATTGCATGCCGCCTTTATGCGCGCCGTTCGCGTCCGCCGCAATATGTGCTGCGTGTACTGCGCCTTCAACATGTTCAGGCACCGGTGGATTGACGAGGGCGGCGTCGATGGCGAGGGGGTCGGCAGATGAGACCCGCTTGATGCCGATGCCCTTGATTGTCACGGCGAGACCGGGGTCCGGCACTCGCGGGCCATGAGTAGCGGCGACGTTGAAATTGATATTCAGCGTCCAGAAGCCCTCATGAATATTCTGATGAATGATCACTGCCTTCACCACGTCCTGATGTGACAGTGTGTATTCGTTGTTTGCCATCGGTCCCTCCTTGCTCGTACGCCGTCTGTGCGTGCGGGTGCAGATATGGCATTTTGCTCGGACTAGGGGGCCTAGTTTTACGCACCGTTTTGTTCAGCGCAAGTGGAAAGGCATGGGCGCCTGTACGCGATTTTGCGCTGACGTGGGAGGGCTCGATCGGGTGTGCTGGAAAATCGGGGCGCGCGGCGGCTGGGACAGGCAGAGCCGCGCGAGATAATCTTAAGGTGAACTGCTTATGTTGAAAGGGATTAGTGGAAAATCAGGTACAGGATGACCAGTACGATCAGCGGGACGCCAAGAAGCCAGCCGAGAAGGTAAGGCATGATGTGATCTCCTTTCGTATCAAAGTTTGAATACGATGGTGATTGAGCATCCGGCGTGCCCACCCCACTGCCGCACCCGAATTTGTCAGCGCTTGCGCAAGGCTATACCCGTTGCCGGGACTCGTGCCTGCGATCAAAGCAACCTGATGCGCGAGTAACTTTTCCATTGCGTTCTCCGGCGTGACAACGTGAACGTGTATCAATAGTCGACATAAGAAGGCCGCTGGATATCGATGCAGAGAGCTGCATCGATATCCAGCGGCCTTCTTGGTTTGGATTGCTGACCAGAGTACTTCAATTCGGCTATATCACGCCCGCGACGACTAGCACTATCACGACGATAACCACGATGCCGAGACCACCGGTCGGTCCATAACCCCATGAACGGCTATGCGGCCACGTCGGAAACGCACCGATGAGAAGAAGGATCAGCACGATCAGAAGAATAGTTCCCAACATATTAATAACCTCCGCTTGGGTTGATAGGACATGCCTGTCACGATAGCCATGCAGCGCGCGGTTGGGCGAGCTCGCGAAAAAGCAGTGCCGATGTCTCGGGTTCAGCAAGCCATGTGCCCAAAGGCGAAAGTCCGGGCGTGAATTTGTTTAAAACGACCATCCGCGTCCATGCGAGGCGCTGTTCCGATTCATCGGGAGGTGAGGCGGATCGACCCATATCCCGAGACTTGCTCCTGCTGCCGTAAGGCGCTTTTCCACACGGATCTCTTCAGACTTTTACAGCGCCGCATTTCCCCACTTCCGTCGCTTGATCGAACGGGCCGTTACGGGCCACGTTACGTAACGGGCGCGTTACCGAACACGGTTTTGCATTTTATTTGCCGGTTTTCGGGTAGACAGCGCCGGAGAAAAACGTATGTCTGACAAGGGTTTGCCCGATATCACCGAGGCAACTGTGAAAGAGATATAACAATTGGCACGGTTGCTGCTTTAAAGGGTGTGCGGTGCAAGACACAGACAACACAAGCAGTAAGTGGTGATGAAGTTCGAGTCAACGACTGGCCTGGTCGGGGGTATCAGGTCGGTGTCCTCAACGCACAAGCGGTGTGATCTTTTTGTTCGGATCTCGTCGCGGCGGCGTTTTGCCTGAGTACCCAAGTTAGACGGGTGCGAGCGGCTTGCGGTACATCCCCCATTGTTGTTCACGAACGTCCAGTCGTTTGGTTTCGCGCTGGATGAGTGAAATCCAGATTGTTCTGCATTGCGCGCTTCTTCGCGTGCCGGGGCGGTGTTGTTGCCGCGAAGAGCGTGGTGGTTGAAGTAAGAGGCGCATGAGCTGTTGAAGCGAACACAAGTTGAGCAGCTCGACAAGAACGTTTGGCGCGAGAGACCAGCGCGGGGATAAGTATGGATACGGCTAACTTTGAGCTGCAAAGAAGAACGATACCGGGGTTGCAGAGCCTGATCGCGCGTTTGCTCGATGTGATGCTAGTCGTCCTCGGGGCGCTGGCCGCATCGCAAGTGCGATTTGAAGATCTCACGCAAAGCCGTATCGATGCCGCTTTCGTCGCGTTTGCCGCGGCTTTTACGCTGGTTCTTTTCCCCGCATTTGGCGTGTACAGCTCGTGGCGTGGACGGGCAATGTTGCGCATGGCCGGTCAGGTATCGCTGGCGTGGTTCGTGGTTCAAGGCTGTGGTCTCGCGTTGATGTTCTCGCTGCATCGCACGGATTTCATCTCGCGTCTCTGGTTTGCCTATTGGATGGCAATGACGGGCGGCGCGCTGATTGTGTCGCGTCTGGCTGTGCACGCCGTACTCGCACGAGTCCGCCATGCGGGGATGAATCTCCGCCGGGTCGCGGTTGTGGGATGCGGGTCGCACTGCCACCAGGTCGTGCGCAATATCGAGGGCTCGACGACCAGCGGATTTCGCGCAGTAGCGGCCTTTGACGTGCGGCCGGTGACGGGGACGATAGGTTCAGGTGTACCGGTGTACGACGACATCACCAAGTTCGCCGCCTACGTGAGATCTCAGGACGTGCAGGAATTGTGGCTGGCGTTGCCGCTCTCCGAGGAACGCACGCTGTCGCGCTTTGTGGCCGAGTTTCGCGACGATCTCGTGAATGTGCGTTTTGTGCCGGATATGCGCAGCGTCGCGCTGTTCGATAGCGGCATGATCGACTTGATCGGTATGCCTGCGATCAACCTGGTCGCGTCGCCGGTGCCAGCTCCCGCGTTGGTGAAGAAAGAGATTTTTGATCGTGCGTTTGCTGCTTGTGCGCTGATTGCGCTTGCGCCGTTGCTGATTGCGATCGCGATTGCTGTAAAGCTCTCTTCGCGCGGACCGGTGTTCTTCACGCAGAAGCGCAAAGGTGCGGATGGACGCATCTTCAAGATCTACAAGTTCCGTTCGATGCGCCCTCACGCTGTAGAAACGGGCGTGGTGAAACAGGCCACGCGAGGGGATCCGCGGATTACGCGAGTGGGTGCGTTTCTCAGGCGTACCAGCATGGATGAATTGCCGCAATTCTTCAATGTACTGCGTGGCGATATGTCGGTAGTGGGGCCGCGGCCTCATGCGATTGAACACGACGAGCTCTATCAGAAAGTAGTGAACGGCTACATCCATCGGTACCGGATAAAGCCTGGGATCACAGGATGGGCACAGATCAACGGGTTCAGAGGAGAGACAGACCAGATCGAGAAGATGCAAGGGCGCGTCGAACACGATCTGTATTACCTGCGCAATTGGTCGTTTGGGCTCGACATGCGGATAGTCGCGGCGACGATAGCAAAGGGTCTGGTTCATAGCAACGCGTACTGACACGTGCACACAATTAAAAAACATGGCCATGAAACTACGCGGACAACAACCCCGATCGGCGCCGAGCGCGCTGGCGCTTGCTGCGGTTTTGGCGTTCTCTGCTTCAGCGCATGCGGCCGACCCTGCGCTGAATGCGCTCGGGCAGGCGGGTGGTTTGGTGATTCCGTATGCGTTTGCACTGCCCGAAGGGACGGTGGAAGCGCAATACAACAACTACATTGATCCGCGCTACGGAAAGCAGGCGACGGGCGCGCAGATGTATTGGGGGGCAGTGGGCTTGCTGCCTTATGTGGAGGTGTCCGGTGGACTAGCTAATTACCCGGCTGATGTCCACGCACCCTTCAGCGGCGCCGACCACTTCCTGTTTCGCCACCTGATGGGCGACGTCAAGCTCGAAGTGCCGAAATTCTTTAAGTATCAGCCGAGCATTGCGTTCGGCATTAGCGATATTGGCGGTCAGACGCATTTCTTCCGTTCGAAATACGGTGTGGTGTCGCAAGCGTTTGGACCGGTGACGTTGACCGCCGGTTACGGCCAGGGCGATCGCCTCGATGGTTTATTCGGCGGCGCGCAGGTCTCGCTGTGGAACACGGGATTGTCGTTGCTCGCAGAAGACGATTCGAAGACGCCTTATGCCGGCGTGCGTTATCAGTCTCCGCGGATTAGCTGGCTAGCCGATGCGAATGTGATTGGTACGTTCATGCGGTCGATCCGCTCGACGGATGGCGTGTCGCCGCGCACGTCGTTCTCGGTGGGCATTCAGATTCCACTGGGCAAACGTTTTAGCAGTGCACGTTGTGCAGGCGGCTTGTGCGAGGGGCCGGAAGTGTCCGCAGCCCAGACAGCGGATGCCGACGATGACGGCCCGATCCGCCTCGCTAGCTTGCAACCGGTGGACACGCTCAGTGCCGCAAGTAACGACAACGCGCTGGCCGCAGCGCCGATTACGTATGTGCTGCCGCTGCAGTCGTATGCATCTGTGATGCTGAGTGACGTGGCGGCGGCCAAATCGCCGGATGCGCAGTCTCAGGCCATTCCGGAGGCGCTGGATACCTCCGCGCTCGACAAAATCGCCGCGCAACTATTTGCCGCCGGCCTCGAGCGAGTGCGTGTCGGGATGAGCGGTCGAGATCTGGTGGTCGAGTACGAGAACCATCGCTACAACCAGAACGAAGCTGACGCGCTGGGCATTGTGCTTGGTGTGGCGAGCGTGAATGCGCCGCACGGCACCGACAAGATTCACGTGGTCATCAAGAAGGCCAATGAGCCATTAGGCGAAGTCATTGTCGATCGTGATGCATTTGCGCAGTTCGTTGCTGGCGGCGCGCCGACGGCTACAAGCGCGTCAATGACGATGCGCACACGCCCGACCTACGACGCGGATTCGATCGCATGGCATGGCAACGAGCACACGCATGGGCTGACGCGGATCCAGGTCGAGCCGATCGTCAGTTACCTGTACGGAACCGAGTACGGCGTCTTCGACGTCTCGCTTGGCGCCAACATTGAAGGGTTCGTGCCGCTGTGGCGTGGCGCGGAGTTATACGCGAGTTATATCGCATCGATCTACAACACCAAAAACATGGATGAAGGCCGAGTGTTTAGCGATTCCCGCTTGCGCGGCGGTCTGAATGCGGTCGCATTGGCACAAAGCTTCTGGATCATGCCGCAGGTGTTCAACGTGGCATCGGTCGGCAAGTTCGATTACTCGTATGTCGGCGTGCAAAACGAGACCACGGTGTTCGTGCCAGGCCGCCCTGATCTGGTTCGCTTGCGGCTCGCCTATTTGCACCACGAGCCGGGTCATGACGAATTGCCGAGTGAGAAGAATGCCGAGCTGACTTACCGATGGGTGCAGCCGTCCTGGAAGCTGTGGATCGAAGCGGGTGTGACGCGCTTTGTCGGTGGGGACAAGGGACCAGTCGCGACGCTGACGCGCTGGTTCGACGACGTATCGGTGAGCGTGCACGGCGAGCATAGCGGGCAGGGCACGTTCGTGGGCGCTGCAATCAGCTTCCCGCTGACGTTGCGCCAGGGGATGAAGCCGGGGATCAGTCAGGTGTACGGCTCTGAACAGTTCGGGCTCGATTTCCGCACGCGGGTGGCATCGACGAATTATCTGTCGACCAATGCGGCCGAGAACGTGGCCTTCCCGTACAGCACGCAGCAGTACCTGCTGAATCAGGGCCGCTTTAGCGGCGAGTACTTCTCGACCCAGCTTTACCGGATGCGTGATGCGTATCTGCGTTACGGGCAACCCAGTAATGATGGAACGAAGCCGAAGCCGAAGCCGAAGCCGAAGCCGCAAGCGAGTGCACCTATTGTATCGACAGGTGCTGCGATTTCACATGGCATCTGCGGAAACGGTTTGCAGGGTGTAAGCGACGGACGGGCGTTGGTGCCAGTCAATTGTGAATGACTTTCTTTGGAGATGGGCGATGAAGCTTCTAAACGGCGCTACGCTGCGCACGCTGCAGTTCGGATCGATGGTGCTTGCGACCAGCGCGTTGGTCGCATGCGGTGGCGGGACCGGTAGCGGCGGTTCGCCGGCCGGGACGGTGAGCGGTACGGCTGCGGTGGGCGTGGCGCTGGCTAACGCAAGTATCACGCTGACTTGCAAGAACGGGTCGGGTAGCGCGACGGCTAACTCGAACGGCGCGTATTCGGCGACGTTTGCGTTCGATGGTCCTTGCGCGATTACGGCAACCGGGGGGGCGGTCACGATTCATTCGTTTGCGGCCGGTGCGGGTACGTACAACGTGACGCCGCTGACGGAGTTGCTGTTGGACTACCTCGCGGGGCAGTTGGGCACGACGGTTAGTGGGTTGCTCGCGGGGATTACTTCTAACCCGTCGTATCAAAGCGCGCTGTCAAATAGCACTGTGATTGCGAATGCTGAGGCGGCGGTTGTGAAGCTGATCAAAGACACGTACGGGATCACGCTTTCCTCTTCCTCGTTCTTGACAGTTTCGTTTACGCCGGGCACTCCGGGTGCGGATGCGGATCTCGATACGTTGCTGACGGCCGGGGCGATTTTGAGTAATGGGCAGCCGAAGGCTTCGTTGGCTTCGGCTGCGCAGGCGGCTGGGGCGGCGGCGCCGATTAGCAGTGGGAGTAGTGGGCCGACGGGTGGGACGGGTGGTTCGGGCACTGCTACGCGCTGATGGCAACTCTGCGTACTGGAGAACTAGACCGCACACCTCGGGGTTCCGTCCGAACCTCAGAGTAAGCCGGCTGCAGCGCGCAGAGAAGACGTTCCGGATCTCGTCGTTTGTGTGTGAACCGGGAAAAGTTGACGAATTACGGGGTTAAAGCGATGCAAGTGCAGGTATTTTCAATTCGAGCCACGAATCGACGTAGCGTCCTAGCGAGCCTCTCACACGCCGCCGTAATTGGGATGTTTTCGCTTGCGCTCTCCGCATGCACGATTGCACCGGGCATGCGGATGACAGAGTCCGCATCTATCCCTGTTTCGAGCGGTGATGCGAACACGCCAGCAACGGAGCTGCAACTCCCGATCAGTGACATAAACATCAACTTGATCCGGCAGCAGGAAATCGCCCGTCATGCCGATGCAGAAAACGATCTTCGGGTGCTTATGACCCGTGCCCATCCCTACACGATAGGGCAGGGTGACGTATTGCAGATCAATGTTTGGGACCACCCCGAATTGGTTCCAACCGGAACGGCTCCGGTAAATAGCACTCGTCTCGCGGATCCTGCTCCCGGATTTGTTGTCGATCAGTTGGGTAACATCCAATTTCCCTATGTTGGCACTCTTCATGTAGCCGACCTGCGGCCTGACGAAGCGCAGGCTCGATTGCTTGAGGCGTTATCCAAGTCCTATAAAGAACCGCAGTTGACATTACGCGTTGCGTCTTTTCGAGCGAAAGATGTCTACGTTGACGGCGAGGTAAAGGCCCCAGGTCTTTTGCAGCTCAACGACATCCCAATGACGTTGCTGGAAGCCGTCAATCGCGCAGGCGGTTTTAGCCTGAATGCTGACCAGAGCCGTCTTACTCTTTTGCGAGCCGGCATTTCTCACCCGATTAGCCTTACTGAGATGCTTGATAAGAACGTTAGCCCCGCCAGTATCATGCTTCAGGCGGGCGATGTTCTTCGCGTTCCAGGGCGGGATGACAACGGTATCTTTGTGATGGGAGAGGTGAATAAACCGGCGCTTGCCTTACCGATGAAGACCGGAAAACTCACTCTCAGTCAAGCATTGGCGCAAGCGGGTAGTATTAATTCGAATACGGCCGATGCGAAGGAACTCTACGTGATCCGAGGTATCGCGACTGACAAACCGCAGGTCTTTCATTTGAACGCTCACAATCCCGTGGCGATGACGCTTGCGAGCGAATTTGAGCTGCTACCGAAAGACGTAGTCTACGTTGATGGGAATGGCCTTGTGCGCTTGAGCCGAATCCTTAGTCTGCTTCTACCAGCCTATAACGCTGGTATTGCGGCTACTGTACTGACAAGATAAAAATATGACGAATCCGTAAACAATTGCGGCAGTTAATTTATATAGCGATTGAACCATTAAATTGGAAGCGGCGATGTTTCACCATATTCTGATTGTTTGTACAGCAAACATTTGCCGTAGCCCGATCGCGGAAGTTCTATTTCGTGAGCGACTTACCGACCGGTCAATCTGCGTTGACAGCGCCGGGTTGAGTGCTTTGGTAGGTCGCGAAATGTGCAAAGACGCGGCAAAAATGCTCTCTGAGAACGGCTACGACGGAAGTCGCCATCGGGCACAGCAACTTACGATGCCAATGCTTCATTCAGCTGATCTTGTACTCGTTATGCAGGACGATCAAGTAAGTGGAATCGTGGGAATGGCCCCGGAAGCAAGAGGAAAAGTTCTGCTTCTAGGAAAGTGGCAGGGTGATGCGACGGTACCTGATCCTTACCGTCTTTCCAAAGCTGCCTATCAACATGCCTATCGTCTTATTGATCAAGCTGTCGAAAGCTGGATTAAATATATTTAAGTTTAACTAACGACCTCGAGTCGAACATGCCAAACGACGTAACAATCAAAAAAGACGAGGAGATCGACTTCCATCAATTGGTTGGAACGTTGATCGACAACAGGTGGCTTATCGCCGTAGTGACTGGGATATTTCTTGCAGTAAGTATTGCCTATGCCATGTTGGCCACTCCAGTCTATCAAGCTGATGCGCTCCTTCAAGTGGAGCATCGCACGCCGGTCGGCGGTGTAGCTTCGGAATTGCAGCAATTGCTGGGTTCGTCGAACACAGAAGCGATAACGGAGATCGCTCTACTTACCTCTCGTATGGTAGTCGGTCAGGCTGTAGACGACCTGCGGCTTGACATTCCAGTCCAAGTGAGAAGGTTTCCCTTGGTGGGCGACGCGATAAGCCGGCAATTTCGCAGCAGCAACAGCCTGTTGTTAGCACGGCCAATTTGGGGAATGGGTAGATACGGTTGGGGCGGAGAAGCCATCTCGGTTAAGAAGTTCGAAGTTCCCGACTCGATGTTAAATGTTCCGCTGACCTTGGTTGCAGATAGCGGGGAGGCATACCGACTCGAAGATGGAAACGGCGATGAGATCTTGCATGGAAAGGTGGGTGAGATTGTCGAGAAGTCTGGATTCACGATCATGGTGAGTCATCTGCGAGCCAATCCTGGGACCGTTTTCGACATAAGGCGAGTTCCGACGCTTAGCGCGATTGTGAACCTTCAAAACGATCTCATAGCCATTGAACAAGGTAAAGATTCAGGAATTATTGCTATTAGCTACCAGAATGAAGATCCCATGCTAGCGAGCGCGATCCTACGCGATATCAGCGCAGCATACGTCAGACAAAACGTTGATCGAAGTGCCGCGGAAGCGGCCAAAAGTTTGGATTTTGTGCGTCAACAGCTTCCTCGGGTGAAAGCCGATATGGAGAAAGCGCAAATAGCGCTTAAACATTTTCAAATGAGCGCAAAGTCAGTCGACTTAACGCTTGAAACACGCTCCATGTTGGAGCAGATGGTGGCAGTAGAAACAAACATACAACAAATCCGGTTGGAGCAAGCTGTGGCGGATAGCAAATTCCAACCTGGTCATCCAACGCTGAAAGCGTTGGATGACCAGGTTGCTCAGTTGTCAGCCAAAAAGGACGCGCTTCAGAATCAAATGCTTTCTCTACCTGATGCGCAACAAAAATTACTCCAATTAACTGGTGACGTCGAAGTTAGCACTCAAACCTATACCGCCTTGCTTGCACAAGCGCAGCAGCTGGATGTCGCGCGGGCTGGCACGGTCGGGAATGCCAGAATTGTCGATGTTCCAGCGGTTGACACAACCAATCCGGTCAAACCAAAGCGAATCTTAATATTGGCAATTGGTATTGTTGTTGGTTTGCTTTTCTCTGCATTAGCGGTGTTCCTAAGGCAGTCGTTGAAGCGAGGCCTCGAAGATCCTGCCGCAATAGAGGAAATTGGGATGCCGGTCTACGCGTCGGTGCCTGTTAGCGAGCGGTGGCTCGCGATGGTAGAAAAGAAACGGGGCGTCTCTTTACCGACCGGCGCGAAGTTGCTCGCAGTCGAAAACCCAGCGGATCTATCCATTGAGGCACTCCGTAGTTTGCGAACTAGTCTGCACTTTGCACGCATTGAGGCAAAGAACAACATATTGATGATCACCGGATCTAGTCCAAACGCGGGCAAGACGTTTGTGGCGAGCAATCTCGCTGCTGTAATTGCTCAGTCAGGGCAGCGGGTACTTCTTGTTGATGCCGATATGCGCAAGGGAACAGCACATCTGAGTCTTGGGGTCTCCGCTGGGAACGGTCTGTCGGAATTGATATCTGGTCGCGTAGCTTTTCAAGATGCGATTCACAAAAATGCAGGTCAAGAAAATCTTGATTTCCTCTCTCGGGGCTGCGTCCCACCGAATCCTTCCGAGCTTTTGATGCACCCGCGGTTTACGAAGATCATGTCCGATGTGGCCGGTCAGTACGATCTGGTTATCGTTGACACGCCTCCGATTTTGGCCGTAACCGATGCAGCAATTATCGGGAATATTGCCGGCACTTCGTTAATGGTCGTTCGATTTGGCGTCAATCAGCTTAAAGAAGTGGAGCTGGCAAGACAGCGGCTTGAACACAATAGCGTGAAAGTCAACGGAACAATTTTCAATGCCGTCGAACACCGAGTCGCCGGCTACATGAGCTATGGACATTATGCCTACCTATCCGATAAATAAGTTGAATCACCACTCACAAGCCCACACGCGCTTATGTTTTTTTATCGCGCGAATGGACGGATTTGGTGGCACGGAAAGGTCGGCATGCACCGTTGCGGATGGCGTTGTCGATCTGGCGAATGTTTTAGATGTACACATGATCGCTCTCATGGGAGAGGCGGCCTGCAAGTTTGACGTGGATCAACGAATAAAGCGAACTTCTCTGTTCAAAGAATCAGGGCGCATGACAGGTAGATATTTACCGGCAATAGCGAAGTTGAGAAGGTACCTGATAGAAAACAGGATCAACACGATTGTTGTTGTCGAATCATCGCTATGCCTCTACGCAATTCCAGCTGCCGTAGGACTAAAAATTCGGACCATATGCTGGGAACATTTTAATTTCAATTCCAACGCGGGAAGGCGAAAGAGGACGTTCGCGAGGTATCTGGCTGCATTAGTTGTTGACGATATTGTCACGTTGACGCAGCGGGACAGAGAGGTTTGGTTGAAGAAAACCGGTACCGAAGCACGTGTTCACGCCATCGTAAATCCAATCGACGGAGATCTTTTTGATTGCACTTACGATCATCAGTCGAAGACGGTCCTCGCAATTGGGCGACTCGTACATCAGAAGGGTTTCGATCTCCTCATTGCGGCGTGGGCCGAGGTTTTACGAGATCCTGCCGCGGACGGCTGGAATCTCTTGATAGTGGGCGACGGTGAAGGCCGAGCGGTATTGGAAAGGCTAATTTCGGATTGCAAAATCACGGCGTCAGTGACTTTGAAGAAGTCTACTGAAACGGTCCAAGACTACTACAAAAAGGCGGCTTTGGTATGTTGTTCATCAAGATACGAAGGGCTTCCGATGGTACTCATTGAAGCATGTAGTTGCGGACTACCGATCGTATCGTTTGATTGTGAAACCGGTCCGAGAGAAATCGTTGCCGATGGCGAATCAGGGAGGCTAGTTCCCAACGGCGACGTATTAGGTCTTGCAGTCGCCTTGCGCGAACTTATGAAGAACGAACGGATGCGAATTGATTTTTCGAAGGCTGCAAAGTCCACGTCCGCGAGATTCAGCAGGCAGGCTGTTTTGGAGCGCTGGCGTACGTTGCTTCTTGAAGGCGATGCTGGAAACAGCCCACGCTTCGAATCGCGAGCGATCCAATGAAGTTAAGGTTAGGCCACAGAAAATTGGGCGGTGCAAGTGCTAAGCACCAAATGCTTTCGTGCGGTTTCCCGATCATGTCGCCCGGCGTCCGTACCCCTCTTATAAGGTGGCTCAGAGAACTGCCCGCTTTCTATTTTGGCAAAGATGAGAACCTAAAAGTTTCTCGCTTGGACGAAATGTGCATGCCAAATCCGGAATTTGGAACCACGGGAAGTCACGCGTTTTTAGATAGATGGGGCAAAAAATGAAAATGCCACCGCGCATTCTCTTGCCTATGCCGCGTGGAAAGCCACGGCCGTTACAGACCGGGGTGTCTGCGCTCGTTTGGATATTCATGGCAGGGGCTATGCTTTTATGCGCGTTTATGAAGGAAAGTCTCCTGCCACGTTATTTCTTTTTCGATGCTGGAACTATTAATAAATTTATTTCTATGGGCGCTAAATTGGTGCCGGGCGATAGTTATTCAAGCACCGCTGCAGTATTCGGTATGTTGGGTTTTCGCCAAAGTTCTCCGTTGCTGCCAATTTGCACTGGTATGGTCGTTGTCCCATCCTTGCTCTGGGGAATATGGAGCGCGCGCGGACGGTTTATCCGTATTAGTGAGCTCACTATATTCGGATTCTTTTCGTTCATGGGAGTTATTTACCTAACTACCTTGAGCAAGGATGTCATCGTTTTATTATTAATTCTCTCGTTTGTGTTTCTTGTTAATCGTGGACGGGGTTTGGGTTTGATTTCGTGGGTGTGTCTGGCACTTCTATATGGTTATTTTTTCAGAACCTATTGGTTTATTGTGGTACTCCAGTTCATTGCGTTTAGGGCAGCGTTGCCTCGACTAAAAAATCGTGCATTGATCGTCATGGTTGTTTTGATGTCGCTGTTTTCAATTGCGGTAATTATTAGAGTGAAGTTCGGGTTGAGCGCTGATGCGTTTCGAACTTCTGTTAATGAGGCGCGGGTTGATGCGGGCGTGGGCGAAGCAAGAACTATGATTGCGCCGGTATTTCAGGGGGCCGGCTTTCTTCTTGGATATATCAATGTATGTCTAACCCTTGCTGAGTTGATAACACCTGTGCCTTTGCTGGCAGTCCCTTCTCCTTATTACATCCTAATATTTATTTTTATCGCCACATTGCAATATGCCTTCTGGAAATCCACTTGGCACGCGATATTGTCGAGAGACAGATTCTCGATTGACTGTGCCACGTTGGTAATTTCGTTTCTACTTGTTCAGAGTTTGTTTGAGCCTGATTACGGAAGCTATGTTCGCCACCTCGCCCCGTTCTATCCGCTAATGTTTTATGTTTGGTTGCGGCGTCCTTTTTCCGCTGTGTGCGACGAGATTTATTCTAAAGGAGATGGGATAAGAAGAGGAGGCTTTAAAAATTTTGACGTTAAAACGATATAAAGGTGCAATCTTGTCTCGGGAAAAAATAAAAATTCTTCATGCCGCGGAGACTGTTAAAGGCGGCGTGGCTACGGTAATGCGCCAGTTAATATCTGCTCAAAGCTCGGCGGGAGACATAGAGGTCGTCGGGTGTTTGATCCCGTCGGATCAAATCAGCGAGATACGCACGGTTAACCCGGGCTTAATTCGTGGCTTCACTAGATCTGGTCGGGACTTTGGGACTTTGATTAGATTTTTCTTTCAATTTACGATCTTGGTACTTCGCCGTAGGCCGGATGTCGTGCATTTACATAGTACGTTTGCTGGACTTTTTGGACGGTTAAGCTTATTTATATTGCGGCCTTTTGTTCGCCCGGAAATTGTGTACTGCCCGCACGCATTTGCATTTCTGATGGAAGCTCCTGCTTGGCGGCGCAACATATACGCCGTGCTGGAACGTGTCCTCTCCAATTTTACGAGCAGGGTAATTTGTGTTAGCCAGCATGAGATAGCTGCTGCTGCTGCTCGGGGACTCCCGATACGTCGAATGGTCCTAATCCGAAATGGCGTCGATGAAAGAAGTGCGTCGGTGCGCAACAACTCCGCCCGCACGTCGGAGGTGATTAATCTACTGTTCGTCGGGCGATTTGACCGGCAAAAAGGTTTTGACATCCTCCTGGATGCCATGAAGGAGCTAGAGGGAAGACCATTTCACCTGACCGTAGTTGGAGGAGGCGTACTACATTTGAGCGATTTGCCGTCACGAGAAAACATCACATATGTGGGATGGCTTGATGCGGACGCGACGGCGCTGGCGTTTAGCGTTGCCGACGTTCTGGTGATGCCGAGTCGTTGGGAGGGGTTCGCCATGGTTCCGCTGGAGGCGATGAGCCATTCTTTGGCGATTATTGCCAGCGATTGCTCTTCGCTTCCGGAGGTTGTTAAGGACGGTTATAACGGGTTGCTGTTTCCCGTGGGGGACAGCGAAGCACTTGTGAAATGCATTGAAAGCCGAGCGGTGGAACAGTGGGCGGTCATGGGACGCAATGGATATTCCATGTATATAGCGCACTTCACGGGGACGATGATGAGCGAAGCTACCAATCAAGTCTATCGGCAGATTGTCGGACACGCTAACAGCGAAGCGGCGGGAAGGAATGTTGGGACAGTGCGTGCTCTTGACATGTCTTATGGCGAGCAACCGTTGGTAAGCGTCTATATTCCGACGAAGGATCGCCTCAATTTGTTGAAACGGGCAGTCGAGTCTGTGGCCGAACAGACCTATTCAAACATAGAACTCGTAATCGCGGATGATTGCTCGACGGACGGTACGCGCGAATATCTCCAGTCGCTTGCGATGGCTGGTCGCGCCAAGGTCGTACTTCTGCCGTCGAGCATGGGGGCATGCGTCGCCCGGAACTTCGCGATTTCGGCTGCCTCTGGAAAATTCGTAACCGGTCTGGACGATGACGATTATTTTCTGCCCCATCGAATTACAGACTTTGTTGAACTTTGGGCTCGCGTCCAGGCGGGAAAGCCCGTCGCTGGCCTGTTTCAACCTGCTCGAATGCTTCACCCAAAGGGAGAAGAGACCGTATTCACGCGGGCACTACAGACGGCCGATGACCTGAGGTCAACAAATGAGGTCGGAACTCACGTCTTCGCACCAAAGGAACATTTTTTGGGCGCGGGACTATTCGATCCCGCTATGCCATGCTGGCAGGACTGGGATCTCTGGGTGCGCATGGCGGCTCGTTATGGAGTGTTCGTAGGCGGTGGAAAGGAAAGCTATGTGTGGGATATGAGCCGTATTGAAGGACACACAACGAATAAGCCAGAATTTTTGATCAGACATGGTTTACAGCTTTTCACGTACAAGCAACAACTTCGTGCGCGGCACGAGCGCTTAGGTGTATTGGGTACCTTGTCTCTTTACCCTCAGATCAGATTGAGTGCTGTTGAGGTTTTGATGCTGTCGTCGTCGAAGCAGTGGCGGTTTGCAGTGAAGTACGTTGCAAGGAAAGTATTGGGGAACAGCGGTTTTGGTCGCCTCCGTCTAGCCGTGAAAAACAAGACCATTCAAGGAGCATGAAAACCGTGAATTTGGCCCCTTATAGCGCCCATACCGTTATCGATGTCCAGCGTGTCGAAACATGTGGCAACGAAGTAATTACGCCGGTGATGCTTGCAATAGGGCACTTTCACGTTTCTCAGGTGTGCACGGATACCATCTCGCGCTCAAGATGCTCAGGGAGCACACGGGCTCTGGCGGGGCATGTCACAGATTGTGCCGATGGCCAATCGAGCACTAATCAGAGTGGCGTGCAGTCCCTCGCTAAGGACGAGTGGCACTTTGATGTCGCCGCTGCAACGAGTTTGATATGCGTGCCGAAAGCTGCGTTATGCGATCACGGTTCCGCTGAACCAGAGGAAGAATACGGCGCATTCGGCGTGCGCTCGCGTGATAACCCAGGACTGTGGAGGAGGCTGTCATTCGCGCCTACTTCAATAACTGGTGCGGACAAATCGGTTAGCGCGTGTGTTGTTCTGGCGGAATGGAACGCCCTTCAAGAGCCGATCCGTAGGAATTGGAGTGTGTAATGGTGGCGCTATACAAATCTGAAGACCGTGATCTTTCCTCCATGTCAATACCCGCCGAGATCAAATTCGATTGCCGACGCATCTGCGGAGGTTTTCCATTTTTCAGGGTCGTGGAGGAGCATAGAGCGTGTTAGAGGTCAACCGAAACCTACGTCGGAGCGTTTCTATCAACATGGTTGGGCGCTACTCCAATATTGTTATCCAACTAGCCGTAACTGCGGTCTTAGCGCGTGTGCTGAGCCCGGAAGACTTTGGCTTGATAGCAGTAGTCAGCGTTATTGCCGTTTTTCTTTCGTTTGTCAGTGAGATGGGGCTTGGTCCCGCCATCATACAATTCGATGATCTTACAGCGGCGCAGCTAGCTGGTCTGTTTTGGATAACCATCGCAATCGGTTCAATCGCGGGGCTTACGCTCGCCTCCTGTGGACCATTCATCGCTAAGATTTACGCGAAAGCGGTCTACGTGAAGATTGCGAATGGACTAGGGTTGAACGTCACTCTTTCATGTTGGGCAATCGTTCCACTCGCACTTCTCAGAAGGCGCCAGCGATTTACCACGATCGCGAGCATGGAAGTCGGGGCCGCTGCGCTATCAGGCGCGTGCGCAGCATTCTCTGCCCTGTATGGTGGTGGCGTTGACACATTGGTGGTCAAAAGCACGGGTAATGCGCTATTAATTTTCTTGATGTGTTTTGTCTGGCAAAGACCGCCGATGTCACGGCCGTCTGTCCGAGGAATGAGACACGTCATATCGTATTCGGTCTACCAATTTTTGTTCAACTTGGTTAACTACTTCACGCGCAATCTTGACAAGCTATTGATAGGGAAGTTCCTAGGCAGTGTCCAACTGGGCTTATACGATATGTCGTACCGGTTGATGCTCATGCCGATATCCAATTTGACTCACGTCGTAACACCTGCGATTCAACCTGTCTACGCGGCCCATAGCACCGATACAACCATTATTTTTTCGTCGTATCAGAATCTCTTGCGGGTCCTTTTCGTCGGCGGTGGCTTCGTGGGTTTGATGGCCCTGACCTGTTCGCCCGAGATTATCATTTTGGCGTATGGTAGCCAGTGGACCGAAGCCATTCCGGTGTTCTCGATCTTAAGTTTTTCGATTACGGTGCAAGTTGTTCTGTCCTCAACTGGTTCGGTGTTTCAAGCGCTAGGGAAAACTAAGCAGTTGTTAAAATGTGGCGTTTTTTCAACCTTCACAGCCGGTACAGCTATCGGTGTAGGAATTTATTTCTCTGACTTGAAATTGTTGTCATGGCTTTTGGTTATCAGTTTTTTTCTCAATGCTTTGCAAGGTTTTTACATCCTGGCGTCAGAAGGTTTTGGTCGATCGATGGTCGAGCTTTTTCGGCCGGCAGGTCGCGTAATCCTTGGTATCGCGATGCTCAGTTTGATCGTGGGCGTGGGGCGAGATCAAATCTATGCTTTATCGGGCAACGCACTACTGCGGCTGGCAATCAAAGTTCCCATCATTAGCGCATTTTACTTAATGATGATTTTTGTGACCGGTGATGTTGCCTTCTTACGGCGCATGCTGACGGTGCGCGTGCGTCAAAGTCCAATCTGATTCAGTGGGACAGTAATACATCAAATCTTACTCGAGGCATGTCACGAATGCGCATTCTTGTCGTTGCTCCGCGTTTTCCAGTTCTGTCGGAAACATTTGTCATTGAGCAGGTGAAGGCGTTAATTGCTGCTGGTGCCGATGTCGAGGTCTTGAGTTTTGCCGCTGGTGATTCGGAGGTGACAAACTGCGTTCGCTTTCAGTTCGATGTCCGCACGTTGCGACCATTGACTTTGTCGACCTTAGACAAAGTCAAAGTGCTGACAGCATTTGCTTTACGAGCCCCGTTCAGTGGTCTGGGGCGACGGAGTTTCATGTCTGCCGTGAGATCTGTATGTAGCGGTCTTCCCGGCACAGCTCTAAATATTGCGCTGATGTTCGACCGCGGCTCGTTGGGCTCGTATGACGTGATCCTGGCGCATTTCGGACAGACCGGTGTTGCGGTCCATCATTTGCGGCGTGCAGGATTGCTATCGGGGGCGCTAGCCATTGTATTTCACGGTTTTGACGTCACGATCCACACCGTTATTCAGAAGTATCTCCGGCACTATCGGCAGCTGTTTGAGCATGGCGATCTATTTCTGCCAGTAAGCAATGTCTTTGGCGATCGACTTCAATCGTGGGGATGTAGTTCACAGCAAATCTATGTGGGTCGCATGGGCATCAATTTGGACGATTTTCCATTTGAGTTTCGGCCTCCGGCACCGGGACGGCTCAGACTTTTGTTTGTAGGAAGACTGACGGAGAAGAAGGGTACCGAGTTCGCCATCCGTGCGATGGCGATGCTGCCAGCGTCGATACATCTGACGATTGTTGGCGGGGGGGATTTGGAGGTATCGCTACGCTTAATGATCGAGGAGCTTGCCGTTGGTGAGCGGGTGTCGTTGTTGGGTAAGCAACCCCACGCTGAGGTGAGTCGTCTGTTGCGAGAGGCCGACCTTTTCCTATTGCCCTCAATAGTTGCAGAGAACGGTGACATGGAAGGGGTCCCCGTGGCGTTGATGGAGGCGATGGCAAGCGGAGTTGTCACTATTTCAACACGCCATAGCGGCATCCCTGAATTGATTGATGATCGCTATTCCGGTTTTCTCGTTGACGAAAAGGATTCTCTGGCTTTGGCGGCGGTGATCCGCGATATCGCGGATTCGGCATATGACTTGGCTGCGATCGCACGCAACGCTCGGCGCAAGATCGAAGTGGCTTTCAACTCTACGCGAGAGGCTAATGCGCTAGTCGCCACGCTAGCCGGCTACAACACAAGTGACCACGCCGTCATACGGAAGTGACAACTCTGATGGAGAACGGGATGAGGAGCGCTAGCATGAAGTGCGGGATGCTCGAGAACATCCAGGCAGCTCGAGCTCTCGCTGCGCTGGCAGTTGTTGCCTATCACATGAAGGCGTTGCCGGTCGGGCAATACGGCGTCGACATTTTCTTTGTCATAAGCGGGTTCATCATGTCATATATTGCTCCGAAAGAAGGCCTTGCGTTCTTTCGAAAGCGTGTGATACGAATTGTCCCGGTTTATTGGCTTTCTACAATCGGAGTTTATTTGGTAGCTATCTTTCGGCCTTATTGGCTGAACACCACGACAGCGAGTGGGATCTACCTAGTTAAGTCGCTTTTTTTTATACCCTACATCCAGGAAAACGGCCATTGGGGGCCGCTGAACTTGAACGGTTGGACGCTTGAGTGCGAAATGTTGTTTTACTTGACAATTTCTGCAACATTATTGTTGGTGCGCCATCGGTATGCTACGACGCTCGCTGGAGCGGGGCTCGCTGCCGTATGTTTATTATTGCCGTTCTTCAATTGTCCTCAAATTTTTTTCCACATGTTTAGGCCGATAATAATCGAATTTTGTTTCGGGATATTGTGTTTCTGGATATTCGAGATGGAGGTAATTCGCTCGCTTCCTGCTTGGATTTGGGCGATAACTTCTATGCTCAGTATCATTTCCATCCCGTTCATTTATGGCGTATGTGGGGTGGTGGACAGTTCCGCTCGGGTTGTCGCATATGGCATCCCTTCGTTTATTTTTGTCGCATCTCTGCTTGGCATGGAATGCCAGGGGTTAACCGCGCGTAGCAAGTTAATCGGAAGACTAGGCGCATCTAGCTATTCGATATATCTGCTACATCCATACATTATTGGGGTCACGCGTAAAATATTTCACATACAAGATGGTTCGTCCATTTATGTCGATTTTGTTTCCTTGATTGGGGTATCGGGAATCGTCTGTATCATCGGATATGGATTTTATTTCTATATTGAACGGCCATTGCTTTCGCGCATTGTCACCGTTTTGGCTCGTGGGCGGATATCACCGGTCGCATCGAGTTAATAAATTCGGTTTAATATGGCAGAATTAATCAAGAAGTCTATGCACTCCGAGTTGCGTTTTTTCTTGAATTCGCAATTAATTGTAATTTCGATGAACTGTTGCGCTGGAGTGCAGATCAACGGCGGCGAAAGGCCAATAAAAATGGCCCGCCTCAATGCGTTTGTGGAATTGACCTTGAAGTCACGACATTTTCCATGGAGCGTATGCGTGCGCCGGGTGTTGCGTATAGTTTGTATGAGGTTAGATAAAAATCTTATCTCGATACAAGTCGACGGAGATTTTTTGAGTTCGGCGAGTTCGTTATATTAAAAAAGACGATTGATTATGACTGGTGAAAAAGTGAAATCGCTATTTTTGATGCAAGATATTCGTGGGGGTGGCGCCGAACTGGTGACATTAAACGTTGTCAGTGGCATTGTGGCGAGCGGTGGGGCAGCGAGAATCCACTTACTTAATGCGTGTCGCGTCGATCATGACCTACCATCGAACCTCGTGAAAATTGGGCGATCGGTTGTGGCGCAAACGGGAAATTACCTCCCATTATTGCAAGCGATACGTGATTGCGATGTCCTGGTTGGAGCGCTCGAGATCAAGACGCATATAGTATCCATAATTCTTGGACTAATTTTCCGGCGCCCAGTTGTTCTGTGGCTTCACAAAGATTTGGCTGTTTTTCTGGCGGGGAAAAATTGGTTTGTTAGATTAATTTACAAGGCGCTATTTTCAATTAACATCCGATTCTCGAGGGCTATTGTTGCTGTTAGTGATGGCGTGGCGAAAAGTCTTAATTCGATTTATCCATGGGCGTCAATCAAAATCAGAATTTTAAACAACCCCGTCAACTTGGAGCGGATCGATCAAATATTGAGTAATCGCGATGTGGAGCAGTGGCTTAACAGACCCTTCATCCTGGCTGTTGGCCGCCTAACCTGGCAGAAAGGGTTTGACTTGCTTCTGGAGTCGTTCGCTATTGTTTCAAGACAATTTCCTGAGTTTAAACTTGTAATCTTGGGGGAGGGAGAGGAGCGCGCGGCATTGGAAGAAAGGGTGGTGAAACTCGGACTGAGCGGGCGCGTACTTATGCCAGGCTTCAAGAGTCCCTATTTACCGATGTCACGGGCTTCGGTTCTGGCTATGTCGTCGCGTTTCGAAGGCTTGCCTACAGTGTTGATCGAGGCTCTATATTTGGGTATTAAAATCGTCTCTACTGACTGCCCCTCCGGGCCTGCTGAAGTGCTTTCCGGGGGGCTGCACGGAAAACTTGTTCCTGCAGACTCTGTGGAGGCTTTCGCAAACGCGCTTATTGAAAGCCTGAGCGCCGTAGACACATCCGAAACGAAGCAGGCTCGTAAAATGCGAGCCGCCGATTTCTCGTTCGACCGGATCGTACCCGACTGGGAAAGAACGTTGAAAGATGTCTCGAGCATACGAATCTGATTGCGTCGGGGCTGTTCTGTCGAGCTGAACACTGCCGATGATGGTGCGCAAATCACGGCGGGCTATTTGGGTGCCTATGCTTGTATTGGGTCCGATGCGGACTGCCCGGAGCGTCTTCGAAGTTATGTCAATAGGTTCGTGGTCAGCGGGTGGGCCGTCACTATCTGTTGAGCCAAATTCTCCACAGCGGTCTCTTCGAATGATAGGTAGACTTCGCCGATTTGCTGAGCGGTCGCAGAGGCTGTGGCTTAACCTTTCAAGCGCGAAGGATACAACAAATCGTTTTGGGCAGCTTTCGAGCGGGTCTTTTTCGCGTGAAAGCCGGAAGAGGGGAACCGCATGCACTCGACACCGTACCGAGGGGGAGTTCAGTCGTAGAGCACAGACATGGAATTTAGTCTCTTCTGGGGGCTGTGTTACGCGTAACATTACGGGTACGTTACCTCACGGACCGTCGCAGGTATGAGCATTTTGGTAGTCTTTCGCGTAAATTCTAGCTCTTGATCTGATTCCAGAGTGGCATAACGGAGATTCAATTCGTTAGGATCGACTGAAATATTTACTAGGGAATGGGCTCTACCATATCGCTGCATCTTTCGAGACTGCGTTGCGTCTACGTTGAGCAGTGGTTCGTCTTGCCACGAGTGTGTCTATCAGACGCTTTCCGACTCGCTGGCCTGGCTCTTCGATGAAACGATGTGTGATAGTAGCAATGGCTACGGTTCCGATTACAGTTGCGACGCTCAGTATCAACCAGTACTCGTCAGCGGACAAAGTACCGTTGAAGCCTCGCGTGTTCAAAATCTGTATGACCCGTGCAAGTACTGCGAAGTGGATCAGGTACGCGCTGTAGCTAATCTTTCCAACAAAGCAGATCACCTTGTTCACCAGAACTGTCGATCTTCTGAAACGAAGCAGAGTAACCACTAACGCGATAAAAATCGCGTACTGGAAGTGTGAAGGGATGCCCGGGATGTGCAAAAATGGCATAAATGGGGCAACGACCAGCACCGCTATCTCGGCAGCTTGAAGATATCGAGGCTGCTCTTGCAGCCACGTCACTACTGCAGCTGAGCGCGGTCCGAAGAGAACGTGATATAGAGCAAAACCGCTTATGAATACCGGCAGCTGATTCGGAAGCCAAAAGAAAGCAAACGTTTCCAAATCCAGCCGGTTACCGCTACTTCCGTTCGAAAGCAAAAGACGGTTGGCGACGAATGTGAGCACGAGGGAAACGCACAGCGCGGCCAGTGACCGCCGTAGGGTGCGGACCACAATGAACAGTGCCGGAAAGATAGCGTAGAACGACATCTCCATGCTGACCGACCAACCGCCAGGCACTAGCACGTGTGAGGTGATGAACGCAGGAAACCAACCGTTGACAAAGGTGAGCGTGGTGAGGATGTTCGAAAGACTTGGTATATCTGTTCCGAATTTCCCCCTGAACATGGGCCAAAAGCAAAAATACGCGAACGCAGCGTAAAACATCGGCGCGATTCGAAACAGGCGACGGATGGCAAAATCGGTCCACGGAAACGCGTCCGTCGATCGCTTGGCGGCAGACAGGCAAAGGGTCAAAGCGCTAATGACGAAGAAAAGTTGAACGCCCCGCGCGCCATCTGCCCAATATGTTTGCAACCAAGAAGACATCAGACCGGGCTTTCCCATCGCGCTGTGCAGCGCAACTGCCCTCATCGCGTGATGAACTATGACTACCACGATCGCAAATCCCCTTAGCGCGTCGATAAAGTCGTATTTTCCTTCTTGCTCATTGGCCATGGTGGTCTGCTCGCAGTTTTTGATTTTCCAAAGACCGCAAAAATACGCAAAATTCATGCCATTGGTTTGCCAGGCATAGACTATCGAGCAGTAACGCTAATGTCGGCAGCTTCAATCATTTGAGGGATTTGTGTGGAACGGGAGTTGCGAACCACGTGGACTGGTGGGCGAAAGCTTGAGGTCTCTCCCGGTTACTCTTCCAGCAACGGCTAAGCCACGATTTATCTTCGGAGCGAAAAATGCGGTCAATCCATACCGTCGCTCCTGAATCGGCCCGAACTGGCAGATACTGAGCTCTTAACCGCGCTCTTAACCGCGCTCTTAACTGACGACGGTTCGAATTTCCGTCTGAGCAAGCATCGAAGCAAGATACTGTCACCTCTCGACGTCTCATGCCGGAATGTTGATGTCAGGAGTACGACTTTAATGCCGGAACTCCAGTACTCTGGCCGCGCACTAAATGCCTCTCCCCCTGTCCCCTGTCCCCTCTCCACCTCAAACCGATCCAACTCCACGGCAAACGTTCGATCTGAAACGTTTGCAATTCGGTCAGAAGGAATTCATCCTGTATGCGTTGTAGCCGTTTTCGCCAATATGCTGGTGGCAGCACAGGTTCACCACGAAAGGCGCGCAAAGACGGCGCCATCACACGCGCCACGTGCGCAATGTCTTCATCCATTGTCATGCATGAACCCCGGAAGACCTCGTTATTTAGCTTTGGCCTTGTTCTATGCGCGCGTGGTTGAAAACGAGTTGGTCTTAGGTGCGCAAGCGGCGCCGAATTGTCCTTTATTTCAGGGTTATTTCGATTGCGGAAGGATTTCAAGAGGTGCCTTGCCGGGCCTTCAAAAAGGGTGCTTTTACTCGCGAGATCGGTTCGGCATGACACGTGTTAAACGGCGCAAGTGAGTGCCTCCGAACCCCAAAACGCAGGTAGAAAAACAGAGGATGGATGTAACTGGGTGGCGTGACAGCGTCAGGTCATTCGTTGCGCACACCATTATTGCGGTGGCGAAACGTGAGCCCCACCTAAAGCATATTCCCCCGCGGCGCATTCCCCTCACCTTGCTCCGCTCCCCCACCCACCACCAATTCCCCCTCCGCATACCCAATCCTCACCGGCGGCACAAACCACGCCAGACACAACCCAACCAACGCAGCCCCACCCGCCACCAGAATCCCAATATGAATCGACTGCACAAGCGCATCCCGCGCAGAATTCATCATCGCATCGCCCGCATGCCCGGCGCTCACCAGACGATTAATCAACGCCGCCTGCTCCGCACGATCCACCAACAACTCCGGGCTCGCAAACGATTTGAACCACTGCGTCGCCTGATACGAGGCGAGCGAACGATGCACCCCCTGCGTATAAAGATGCCCGAGCAACGCACCGGTCATCACCGTACCCAGCATCCCCCCAAAAGTACGCAACGATTGCAGCAACGCCGTCGCCGCACCGATCTGATCACGCGCGACGATCTGCTGCGAACAGACAGTCAGACTGGTCGCCACCAGACCGAGCCCAAGCCCGCTGATGCCCATGCACGACATCCACACCAGATGCGGCTCGGTACCTCTGAGCACGATCACGCTCAGACACGCCAGCGCGGACAGCGCAAAACCCACATACATAATGCCGTTCGCGCGGCGAATCCGTGTGACGATACGATTGTTCACCACACTGCCGACCGTCGTACCGAGCAGCAGCGGCGTAATCAACATGCCCGAGTCATGCGCAGACATCGCATAGCCGCCCTGAAACAGCAGCGGCACATAAAACACCAGCGAAAACAGCGCGAAGCCGCCGAGCACGGACATCGCAAAGAGCGCGGAAAGCTTGCGATCCAACAGCATATCCACCGGAATGATCGGATACTTGATCCTCCGCTCCCATAGCCACAGCGTCATTGCAAAACTCGCCGCGACGAC